>NZ_JBEXFG010000086.1:0-14848 GCF_040606675.1 Streptomyces sp. NPDC005393
CAGCTCAAGCAGATCGAAGAATTCATGACCTGGTGCAAGGACCGGGACATCAAGGCCGGTCACCTCTACCGCCAGCAGGAATGGCGCTGGTAGTCATGCACCGGCCCAGGAAACCCGACGGGCCCTGACCCCATCTTCGTTCCCGTTCTGCAGGAGTTACCCATGGCTGTGCGAGACGTAGCGTATGTCGAGTTGTACACGAAGGATAAAGTATCGACTGTCGATCATCTCGTATCGGCCATGGGCTTCACCCAGGTCGCCGACTCGGTCGAAGTGGACCGGAGTTCCGTGCTGCTTCGGCAGGGTGAGGTCCTCCTGGTCGTCACCTCCGGCTGGGGGACGTGGAAGTTCCTCGACGATCACGGAGACGGGATCGCCGACATCGCCCTGGCGTGCGAGGACGTGCCGACGACCCGAGACGCCGCGCTGAAGGCCGGCGCGAAGGTGACGACGTCCCCGCAGGGGAATCCGGTCGTGCCCGCCTTCGGCGGGGTCCACCACACCCTGGTGCCGGTTCCCGCCCGAGCGGGCGCCGCCCTGCCCGCGGGCCGCCGGTGGACCCCCACTCCCGGGGCGCCGGCCGTGCCGGGCGGGCGGGTGCGGCTGCTCGACCACATCGCGGTCCATCTCGCGCGGGACGGCTTCGCGGACTACGCCGCCTTCTGCCACGAGGTCTTCGGATTCTCCCGCACCTCCCCCGAACGCCTCGGCCTAGGGGACCGGGTCATGGACTCGGTCGTCGTCCGCGGTGCTTCCTGGAGCGTCGCCTTCGTACTGACCACGGTGGCCGACGGGCTCGGGCCCGGGCCGGGGCTCGCTGAACCGGACGTCTTCCTCGACAGGAACGACGGTCCCGGCGTCCAGCGCCTGGCGTTCCTCGTCGACGATGTCCTGTCCACCGCACGGGAGTTCGGGGAGCTGGGCGTGCGCTTCCTTCCCGCCGGGAGCGCCGGAGACGCCCCGTCCGCCCAAGCGTGGAGCGCGGCCGGCCTGCCGGAGGAGGAACTCGCCGCGCTGCGGGCCGCGGACGTGACGGTCCACCACGACGGGCGGGGACTACTCATGGAGTCCTTCAGCCGCTCACCCTTCGAGCGCGAGACGCTCTCCTTCCAACTCGTACAGCGCCTCGGCGCCCAGGGGTTCAGCACGGCGGGTCTCCGGGCGCAGTACGATGCCCTGGACGAGGCGGTCAACCCCGCCCACTGACCCCCATCGACCCCCGGCGACCCGCGCGCCTCCGGCCGCCTCAGCGGCCGGAGGGCACTGGTTTGTATCGCACGACGCATCTGCGAGGAGCGTGGCGGTGTGGTCCACAATGTAGGACGTGATGAGTACGCAGGACGGTGGAGGGCTCTCGGCAGTGGGCGGTCGCGCGGATGCGGCGTTGCGCGCTGTCATCGTCGATGATCAGGCATTGGTGCGCACCGGGTTCCGCATGCTCTTGATGGCGGACGGGATCGAGGTGGTCGGCGAGGCGTCCACCGGCGGCGAGGCGGTCGCGGTGGTGCGTCGCACCCGGCCCAACGTGGTGCTGATGGACATCCGGATGCCGGAGATGGACGGCATTGAGGCGACCCGGCGGATCGTCGCCGACGCGACGTGCGACACCCGGGTCATCATTCTGACCACCTACGACCTCGACGAGTACGTGTACGCCGCGCTGTCGGCCGGAGCGAGCGGCTTCCTGCTGAAGGACGTCACCCCCGAGCACCTGACGGCCGCGGTGCGTCTGGTCCAGGCGAGCGACGCCCTGCTGGCGCCGAACATCACGCGCCGCCTGATCGAGCGTTTCGCTCCGCGGACCTCGGTGAAGGTCGCGGTGCACCGGGACCTGTCCGAACTGACGCCGCGCGAACTGGAAGTGCTGCGCCTGCTGGCCACCGGCCTGAGCAACGCCGAGCTGGCGGACCACCTGACCCTCAGCGCCGCGACGGTGAAGACCCACGTCGCGCGGATCCTGGCCAAACTGGGGCTCCGTGACCGCGTCCAGGCGGTCGTGCTGGCCTACGAGACCGGCTTGATCTCTCCGGGTGAGCAGCCCGAATCCCGCTGACCGGGTCCGGACCGGTCCGGCCTGCGAGGTCCCCCGCCCTTCCCGTCACCCCAGTTGAGTACACCGTATGATCCGCGTGCTGATCGCCGACGACCAGATGCTGGTCCGCCAGGGCTTCACGGTGCTGCTGAACTGCGAGCCCGACATCGAGGTCGTGGGCCAGGCCGTGGACGGCGACGGCGCCGTGGCAAAGGTCGCCGAGCTGTCGCCCGACGTGGTGCTGATGGACATACGGATGCCCGGGATCAGCGGCATCGAGGCGACCCGGCGGATCACGGCGTCGCCCGAGGCCACCGCCAGAGTCCTCGTACTGACGACCTTCGCCCTGGGACGAGTACGTCTACGAGGCTCTGCGAGCCGGCGCGTCCGGTTCCTGCTCAAGGACGGCTCCGTCGAGGAACTCGCGTTTGGGGTAAGGGTGGTAGCTGCGGGTGACGCCCTGCTCGGACGTCACCCGGCGTCTGATCACGGAGTTCTCCCGCATGACCGAGATCACCGCCCGATGGTGAAGGGCCGCTCCGGCAACCTGACGGAACGGGAGACCGAAGTGCTGGGTCTCAGCGCGCACGGTCTGACGAACGCGGAGATCGCCGAACGTCTGGTGGTCGCGGAGCAGACCGTCAAAACCCATGCGAGCAGGATCCTGGTCAAGCAGAACCTTCACGACCGCACTCAGGCGGCGATCTACGCGTACGAAACGGGCCTGATGAGGCCGGGCGGCCTCTGAGGTTCCCCGGGTCGTGCCCGGTGCGCCGGCTGTTGCCGTAGCTGTAGCGGTCGCCGGTGCTGTAAGCGGGTTGCGGTTACGGCCTGCGGCCTCAGGCCCGGCCGAGAACGACGACCGCGTTGTGGCCGCCGAAGCCGAAGGAGTTGCTGACGGCGACCGGCACGGCGGCGTGCCGCGGAGCCGAGTGGACGATGTCGATGTCGGCGATGTCCGCGCCGGGTACCCGGAAGTTGGCGGTGGGCGGGATCACCGAATCCCGGATCGACAGGGCGGTGAACGCGGCCTCGACCGCTCCGGCCGCCCCCAGCATGTGGCCGGTCACGCCCTTGGTGGAGGTGACCGCGGCGCCCCGGCCGAAGACCCGCTCGATCATGCGCGCCTCGACGGCGTCGCCCTGCGGGGTGCTCGTCGCGTGGGCGTTGACGAGGGACACGTCCGACGCGGCGACCCCCGCGTCCTGGAGCGCCTGGCGCAGGGCCAGCTCCGCGTAACGGCCGTCGGGGTCGGGCGAGGTCAGGTGGTGGGCGTCCGAGGAGGCTCCGTAGCCGAGCAGTCGCGCGTAGGGGCGCCGGCCCCGCGCTTCGGCGCTCTCCGCGCGCTCCAGGACCAGTACGGCCGCGCCTTCGCCCACGACGAAGCCATCGCGGTGTTCGTCGAAGGGCCGGGAAGCGGCGGAGGGGTCCTCGCAGCGGCGCGACAGCGCCTTCAGCCGGTCGAAGGCCGTGGTCACCAGGGGGGTCACGGCGGCTTCGGTGCCACCGGCCAACACCACGTCGCAGCGGCCCGACCGCAGCAGGTCCAGGGCGAAACCCAGCGCCGTGGTGCCCGCCGCGCACGCGGTGGAGAGGGTGAGGGAAGGTCCGTGCAGGCCGAGGTCCATGGCCACCGAACCCGCCGCGATGTTGCCGATGGCCTTCGGGACGGTGAGCGGGTTCACGGTGCGCGGGCCCTTGTCCCGCAGCCGCTGTCCCTGCTCCTCCCACGTTCCCTGACCGCCGACCGCGGTGCCGAGGACGACACCGCCCCTGGCCGGATCCCAGGAGCCGTCGGCCGGCGCCGCGTCGGCGACGGCAGCGCGGGCCGCGGCGACCGCGAACTGGGCGAAGGGGTCCATACGGCGGGAGTCGCTGCCGAACACCTCCTGCGGATCGAAGCCGGTCACGGCGCAGCTGAACGTGACGCCCAGGCCCGACAGGCGGGGATCGGCCGCGGCCGTGGGGCGCCCCGCCCGGGCGGTCTCCCAGGCCGTAGCGGTGTCCGCGCCCGCTGGGGTGACCATGCCGATGCCGCTGATCACGACATCGGGATGGCGGGATCCGTGACCCGTCATGCCGGGAGGACCGCCCCACTGGCCTCCAGCAGCTCGGACAGTTCCCCCACGGTCGTATCGGCGCTCAGGTTCTCCTCTTCGATGGTGATACCGAGTTCGTCCTCGAGCTGTGCGCTGAGTTCCGCCAGGGACAGCGAGTCCACCTCCAGTTCCTTGAAGGACCAGGTGGGCTGGATGTCACCGGACACTTTGTAAACGGTTCCGAGGACGTGGGAGAGGTAGTCGACAAACATAGCGGATTCCCTTCATTCGGATCGCGTGGACCTTTTGGATCCTTTGATCACGCTCCATTAAATTTCTGAACGCACGGCCGTCAGCTGCGGCCATGTCAATGCGACGGATCCCCAGGTCAATCCGCCGCCAAAAGCGGTGAGTACCGTCCGGGCCCCAGCCTGGAGCCGCCCGCCGGCCAGCGCGTCGGCCAGCGCGAGCGGAATGGAGGCGGCCGCCGTGTTGCCGGTACGGGCCAGTTCGCACACCGCGGCGTGCGGCGGTATGCCGAGCCGGTCCGCGACCGCCTGGATGATGCGGGCGTTCGCCTGGTGCGGCACGAGAGCACCGATGCTTTCCGGTGTCCAGGCACAGTCCTTCATGACCCGCAGCGCCGAATTCGTCATCTGTTCGACGGCCCGCAGGTACACTTTCCGGCCCGCCATGGTGAACCAGCGTTCCGCATCCGGCTGTTCGCGCGCTCCGGGTACGCAGATCAGGTGCTTGCCCGAGCCGTCGCTGCCGAGGTCGAACGCGAGTAGGGCGCCCTGCTCCCGGGAAGAACCGCGGCGCAGCACTACCGCGCCCGCGCCGTCGCCGAAGATCACAGCCGTGGCCCGGTCCGTGGGATCGACGATACGGGAGTAGGTCTCGGCCGCGACCACCAGGACGCTGTCCGCGATACCGCTCGTGATCAGCCCCGCGGCGGTCGCCACGGAGTAGACGAAGCCGCTGCACACGGCGGAGACGTCGAAGGCGGGGACCGTGTCGAGCCCCAGGCGGTGCGCGATCTCCGGGGCGGCGGCCGGCACCGGGCGGTCCGGTGTGCTGGTGGCCAGGATCAGGGCGTCCACCGTGTCCCGGCCGGCCGACCGCAGCGCGTTGGCCCCGGCCTCGCACGCGAGATCCCGTGTGGAGACGTCGGGTCCGACCCGGCGCCGTGCGGCGATGCCGGTGCGCGTACGGATCCACTCGTCGCTGCTGTCGAGGTCCCGGGCCAGCGTGTCATTGTCGAATTCACCGGTCGGCAGACACGTGCCGAGACCTTCGACAACGGCAGCGGGGCGGTTTTCCCACTTCTCCGGGGCCGCCGCTGTTAATTCTGATGTGTACATCGCTGACGGCCCCCTGGAGCTCTCATCATCCGCAGGCGACAGAACGCCCATCTTCTGTCACGGAGTTCGACGCGGAGTGACCTTACATGGGCCATAAAGAGCGGCACAATGAATGCGGCGGCCAGGGTATTTCCCTGCGTCCAACTGCGGCACGGCCTCGGTTGGGCACCCCGCGCGTCATCCCCGCGAGGTAGCTCCACAGGATGGGTTTCCTGATCACCGGAGCCGATGTGCCCACCCGATACAGCGGTCACAATGTGCGGGTGATGACTGAAGCACGGGCGCCCGGGTGGCGGCAGTACGCGCGAGAATCGCTGCGCCCCGAGGCGAAGCCCGCTCCGTTGTCCCGGCGCGCGATCGTGGCCGACACGGTGCTCGCCGTCGTCCTGGCCGTCGTCGCGGTGCTCGCCAGCTCGAAGTTCCACGCCGGGGAGCAGTTCATCGGCATGCACCCGCCGACCACGGGCGGGCAGTCTTCCGTGCCGCTCTCCCCCGGCCCCTCCGAGGTGCCCCAGGTACCGCGGGGCGGGCGGCCCCTGTACCCGCTCATCTTCCTGAATCCGCTGCCCCTCGCCTTCCGGCGCAGGTACCCCCTGTCGGCCTTCTGGGCAGTGCTGGTCACGGCACTGGTGCTGAGCGGCCAGGCAACGTGGATCACGATCGCCGTCTGCTGCGTCGCGGCGTACAGCGCGATCACCCACAGCCGCCACCAGGTGCCAGCGGTGGCCGGTCTGGTGGTCGCCGCCACTGCGGCGGGCTTCGCCTTCCAGGATGCCGCCCCGGCACTGCCGGGCTGGTCGGCCGGGTCCGTGATACTGATGCTCGCCGCGATCGTCGGCCGCGCCGTGCGGTACTGGCAGAACCAGCTCAAGACCAGCCAGCTGCGCGTCGCGGCCCTGCAGCGGGAGCAGGAGGAGGCCACCCGCCGGGCGGTCGGGGAGGAACGGGCGCGCATCACCGCCGAGCTGCACGACGTCGTGACGCACAACGTGAGCGTGATGGTGATCCAGGCCGGTGCGGCCCGCAAGGTGATTGACGTGGCACCGGAGGAGTCCAAGCTGGCCCTGCTCGCGGTCGAGGCGGGCGGCCGGGCCGCCATGTCCGAACTGCGTGCCGTCATGAGCCTGTTGTCTCCGTCGGACGCCTCCGTGGACGGGCTCCAGCCCCAGCCGGGACTCGCCCAGCTCGAGGCGCTGGTGGAGGGGGTGCGCGCGGCCGGAATGCCGGTAGACCTCACGGTGTCGCTGCCGGGGGCGCCGCTGCCCGCGGGCATGGAGCTGGCCGTCTACCGGGTGGTACAGGAGGCGATGACCAACGCGCTCAAGCACGCCGCGGGCGCGAAGGCCTCGGTGCGCCTGCGACACAAGGGTGAATGGCTGGAGATGGCGATCGACAACACGGGCGGTACGCCGAGTGCGCAGGCGGGCACCGGGAACGGCCGCGGCCTGCTCGGGCTCCGGGAACGGCTGGCCGTGTACGGCGGCTCCCTGGAGACGCACCACACGGCCGACGGCGGGTTCCAGGTGCGGGCCCTGGTCCCGTGGCGGTCCGTCGAGTAGGGCCAGGACGGTCCGTCGCACAGGGCCAGAACCGTCCGACACAGGGCCGTGGCGGCCCGTCACACACGGCGGCAACACCGCGTCCGGCGGGTCGCCCCTTCCCCGTTCGGCGCATTCGTTCAACTGCGCCGACGCGCCACTTGAACGAACGGGACCGGCCGGATGGTCAGCCGATCGGTATTGATCAGCGTTGTCCCACGGTGCCATCGTGGGGAACGGCGGACCCGTGCGGTTCGGGGCAAGCCGGGCAGAGGTGGCGGCCTGGGCACACACCACGAAATGAGCCGGCCGCATTCCAGGTCCCCGCAGAATTGAGGCCCACAAGTCATGCCCTTCGTGAAGAGCAACGGGATACAGCTGGCCTACCAGCGCTCCGGCAGCGGTGAACCGGTACTGATGATCATGGGCTCGGGGGCTTCGGGCCGGGCCTGGAGCATGCACCAGACCCCGGCCCTGAACGCCGCCGGGTACGAGACGGTCACCTTCGAGAACCGGGGCATCGCGCCATCGGACGCCCCCGGGGGCAAGTACTCCCTCGACGACATGGTCGCCGACACCGTCGGGCTGATCGAGGCGCTGGACCTGGGCCCGTGCCGGATCGTGGGCACCTCCATGGGGGCGATGGTCGCGCAGGACCTGGCCCTCAGCCGCCCGGACCTTGTGCGGTCCGCCGTCCTGCTGGCCACCCGGGCCCGGTCCGACACCCTGCGCCGGGCGCAGTCAGCGGCGGACCGCGCGCTGCGCGAGAGCGGCGTGCGACTGCCCCCGTCGTACGAAGCGCTCAGGACCGTCCTCGAGATGATGTCCCCGGCGACGCTGAACGACGACGCCGCCGCTTCGGCCTGGCTGGAGATCTTCGAACTGTCCGGCGGCCGGGAGAACGCCGCCGAGGGCCAGGACTGGGTCACCGACACCGTCGCGGACCGCCGCGAGGTGCTCGGCGGGGTCACCGTGCCGTGCCGGGCCGTCGCCTTCACCGACGACCTCCTCTGCCCGCCGCACCTGGTCGCCGAGGTGGCGGACGCCATCCCGGACTGCGACCTCGTCGAGATCTCCGACTGCGGCCACCTCGGCTACCTGGAGCGGCCTCAAGAGGTCAACACGGCGATCATCGAGTTCCTTGACAAGTACTGATGCACCGTCAGAGTCGCGGGAAAGACACGAGAGCGAGGCAGGTTTCCTTGACCACGTCAGACGGCCCACCCCCACGCGCGATGGGGCTGCGGTTCGACGATGATTCGGTCACCAAGCAGAGGGTCAAACCCGGCACGGTCCGGCGGATCATCCCGTACGCCCTGCGTTACCGCTGGCAGCTGGTCGCGCTACTGCTGACCACGGTCGTCAACGCCCTCGTCACGGCCACCGGGCCGCTGATCCTCAAAATGATCATCGACGACGGCATCATGCCCAAGCGGATCGGCGTCGTGGTGGCGCTGTGTCTGACCGTGGCCGGGCTGGCCCTGGTTGACGCGCTCGCCATGTACGTACAGACCTGGTGTTCGGGCCAGATCGGCGAAGGCCTCGTCTTCGACCTGCGCACCAAGGTGTTCGCCCACGTGCAGCAGCAGCCGCTCGCGTTCTTCACGCGGGCCCAGACCGGCGCGCTGGTCAGCAGGCTCAACGCCGATGTCGTCGGGGCCCGGCAGGCGGTGACCACCCTGCTGTCGGATTCGGTTACCACCATCCTCACGCTGATCCTGATCCTCGGCGCGATGTTCTACCTCTCATGGCAGATCACCATCGCGGCGCTGGTCATGATCCCGTTCTTCCTCCTCCCCGTCCGGCTCCTCGCTCGCAGGCTGCAGCGACTCACCCGGGAGACGATGCAGCTCGACGCGGAGATGAGCTCGATGATGAACGAGCGCTTCAACGTCTCCGGGGCCATGCTCGCCAAGCTCTACGGACGTTCGGAGGACGAGGTAAGCGCCTTCTCCGCCCGCGCTGGGCGGGTGCGCGACATAGCCGTCAGCAGCATGGTCTACGGGCGGCTGCTCTTCATCATCACCACCGTGCTCACCTCCCTCACCACGGCGTTGGTGTACGGACTCGGGGGCTCCCTCACCATCGACGGCACGCTGGCGATCGGCACGCTGGTCGCCATGGTGACCTTGCTCCTGCGGCTGTACGGCCCGGTCAACCAGCTGTCGACCATGCAGGTCACAGCCATGACGGCCATCGTCAGTTTCGACCGCGTCTTCGAGGTCCTGGACCTCAAGCCACTCATCTCCGAGCGGCCCGACGCCCGGGTGCTCCCGGCCCCCGGACCGCAGGCCCCCGCACCGGACATCGAGTTCGACCGGGTGAGCTTCCGGTACCCCTCCGCCGACGAGGTCTCCCTCGCCTCGCTGGAGTCGATCGCGTTCCGCAAGCCCGAGCGGGGCGAGAACCCCCTGACCTTGCGGGAGTTGAGCTTCCGGGTGCCGTCGGGGAAGCTGACCGCCCTGGTCGGACCCTCGGGTGCCGGAAAGACCACGATCACCCACCTGGTGCCGCGGCTCTACGACGCCGTCTCGGGAGCCATCCGGATCGGTGGTCACGACGTACGCGACCTGACTCTCCAGTCGTTGCGCGACACCGTCGGAGTGGTGACCCAGGACGCCCACATGTTCCACGACACCCTGCGGGGCAACCTGACGTACGCCCGGCCCGGCGCCAGTGAGCAGGAGCTGATCGACGCGTGCGTGGCCGCGCGGGTGTGGGACACCATCAGCGCCCTGCCGGACGGCCTGGACACCGTGGTCGGCGATCGCGGCTACCGTCTCTCCGGTGGCGAGAAGCAGCGCATCTCGCTGGCCCGGCTGCTGCTCAAGGCCCCGCCGGTCGTCGTCCTGGACGAGGCGACCGCGCACCTGGACTCCGAGTCCGAAGCCGCGGTCCAGCGTGCGCTGAAGACCGCTCTGGCCGGCCGTACCTCAGTGGTGATCGCGCACCGGCTGTCCACCATCCGCGAGGCCGATCAGATCCTGGTCGTCGAGGGCGGCAGCATCCGCGAGAGCGGTACGCACGAGGAGCTGCTGGCCGCCGACGGACTGTACGCGACGCTGTACCAGACCCAGTTCGCCCAGCAGGCAGAGAGCGGCGCGGACGTCGCTTCCCGACTCCGCTGACCCGCCCCTCCCCCTCGCTCCCCCCACACCGGCCGCCGGCCGCCTCCAGCACCACGGGCGGCCGGCGGCCGCGTCGTCGGCCGCACGTCCCATCCCCCTACGTCGCAAGGATGACCCCGTGCTCGTTCTACCTCCGGGGGCCGATGCCCCGTCCCGCCCTCCCTCCATAGATTCGTGCCATGACCAGTGAGAACAGCACAGGCCAGGTCGTCGTACGGCTGGACGGTGTGCGCAAGGAGTACGGACAGTCGGTCGCCCTGGACGGCGTGTCGTTGGAGATCCGGGCCGGTGAGGCCGTGGCGGTGATGGGGCCGTCCGGCTGCGGCAAATCCACGCTGCTCAACATGATCGCCGGACTCGACCGGCCCACCTCCGGGACGATCAATGTGCACGGCGACGACGTGGGCAGCCTGAACGAAACCGGCCTGGCACTGTTCCGGCGTCACCGGATCGGCATGGTCTTCCAGTTCTTCAACCTGCTCGACGACCTGTCGGCGATCGACAACGTGGCGCTCGCCGCACAACTGACCGGCGCCTCGGCCAGTGAAGCGCGCAAGCGCGCGTTGGAACTCCTCGACAAGCTCGGTGTCGCGGACCGGCGGAACAACTATCCGGCGACGCTCAGCGGCGGCCAGCGCCAGCGGGTCGCGGTGGCACGGGCGTTGATGAACCGTCCGGCCCTGCTGCTGGCGGACGAACCGACCGGCGCGCTCGACCGGCAGAGTGGTGAGCAGGTGATGAAGCTGCTGCTCGACCTCAACCAGATGGGCCAGACGCTGCTGATCGTCACCCACGACCCGCTGCTCGCCGAGCGGTGCGCCAGCCGTCTGATCGAGTTCGAAGACGGCCGGATCGCCCGTGAGACCGCCATGGAGCGAGCCGTATGAGCGCCGTATGGCAGGCCGCTTGGGCGGCCGTGAAACGGCGCAGACTCCAGACGACCGTGATCAGCATCGTCGTCCTGCTGTCGACCGCCACGATGGTCATCGCGCTGGGGCTGCTGGACGCCGCCTCGAGCCCTTTCGAGCGCGCGTTCACCGAGCAGCGCGGCGCGCACGCCGTCGCGGCGTTCGACACCGGCAAGGTCTCCGGGAAGCAGCTGGCCGACACCACTCGGCAGCCCGGCGTGGAAGCCGCCGCCGGGCCTTTCGGGCAGACCTCGGTGAGCCTGGCTCCGGGCAGCGTCGCCTTCCTGACGGGTCCGCTCACCGTGGTCGGCCGCGCCGACCCGGACGGCCCGGTGGACAAGGTGAAGTTGTGGAGCGGCCACTGGGCCACCGCGCCCGGCGAGATCGTCGTGAACGAGACGCCCCCCTCGGTCGGCACCATGGCGCCGTTCCCCCTCGGCAAGAAGATCGTCACCCCTGACGGCACCCGGCTCTCCATCGTCGGCTACGCCTACACCCTGAGCCGTACCGCCGACGCCTGGGTCTCGCCCGCGCAGATGGAGGCCATGCACCCGACGGCCACCCAGATGCTGTACCGCTTCGCCTCCGCGGCGACGCAGGACGACGTCAAGAGCAGCATGAGCGCGGTCACCGCCGGTCTGCCGAAGGACTCGCTGCTCGCCGCCCAGTCCTACCTCACGGTCAAGCAGGACATCGCCTCCGGTCCGGGGGTCTACGTTCCCTTCCTCATGGTGTTCGGCATCCTCGGGGTGCTCGTGGCCCTGCTGATCGTCGCCAACGTCATCAGCGGTGCGGTGGTCTCCGGGTTCCGGCACATCGGCGTCCTGAAGTCCCTCGGCTTCACTCCCCGCCAAGTGGTCTGCGTCTACCTCCTGATGGTGTCGCTGCCCACGGTGCTGGGCTGTGTCGTCGGCACCGTGGGCGGCGCCTTGGCCACGAAGCCGCTGCTGACCAGCGCCTTCCAGGGCAGTGGCATGGACTTGAACAGCGTGAGCCTCAACCTGTGGGTGTGCGCCGCCGCGATGATCGCGATGATCGCCGTCGTCATCCTCGCCGCGGCCGTTCCGGCGATGCGCGCCCACCGGCTCTCCGCCGCCGAGGCGATCAGCGCTGGCAGCGCCCCCCGCCCCGGGCGCGGACTGCGCATCCAACGCCGGCTGAGCGGGAGCGGGCTGCCCCGCTCGGTCAGCCTCGGTCTGGGCCTGCCCTTCGCCCGGCCCGGCCGCAGCGCGATGACTCTGGCGGCGGTCCTCCTCGGAGTGACCACGGCCACCTTCGCGACCGGCCTGGTCGGCACGGTCACCCAGTTCGGGAAGGCCACGACGCACGCGTCGGCCGCCCAGATCACCGTCCAGCCGGGCCAGCCGCAGTTCGGCGAGACCGCGTCGAAGCTCGACGACCCGCAGATCGAGGCGATGCTGCGCGGCCTGGACGGCACGCGTCACGTGACCGTCGACGCGCACGTCCCGGTCTCCATCGTCGGCTCCGCGCAAGGGGTGGTCGCCGACTTCCTGCGGGGGGATTCCTCCACCCTGGGCTTCGAGGACCAGGTCGTCACCGGGCACTGGGTCGAGGGGCCCGGTGAGATCGCCGTGTCCTCCGCCTTCCTGCACAAGCGGGGGCTGGAGGTGGGCGACCGGCTCACCCTGGAGGTGGGCGGCAAGCAGATCCGGACCACTATCGTCGGCTCGCTCATGGGCCAGCAGGAGTCGCTCTACGCGGACTGGGGGACACTGTCCCCCCTCGCTCTGGACGTCTCGCGCCTCAACTCCCGCTTCCAGTACCTCGTCCAGGTGGCCCAAGATACCGACATCGGCCACTTCACCTCGGCGGTGAGGTCGGCCGACCAGGGGCTCTACTCGCGCGGGAACGAGACTGCGACCACCTTCACCACCGCTGTCGTCGGCCTGTCGTCGGTGCTCACCCTGATGCTCGCCGCGGTCGCGGCGATGGGGGTCTTCAACACCGTCGTCCTCAACACCCGTGAACGCCGTCGCGACCTGGGCATGCTCCAGTCGATCGGCATGACACCGCGGCAGGTGATCGCGATGACGGTGACCTCCATGGCGGCGATGGGAGCGATCGGCGGACTGCTCGGCATCCCGGTCGGCGTCCTCGCCCACCGCGTGATCATGCCGATCGCGGGCAAGGCGGCCAACGTCGACCTCGCCCGGAGCACCATGGACGTGTGGCACGCTCCCGTCTTGATCCTGCTGGGCTTCGCCGGCATCGTGATCGCGGTCGTGGGAGCGTACATCCCGGCCCGTGCGACCACCCGCCTGACGATCGCGGAGGCACTGCACAACGAGTGACGCCCAGCCGGTCTACGACCGGCCGCCGGAACCTCCCGACGCGCGGACGCGACGACCTGATGGTCGTCGCGTCCGCGCGTTCACACGTTCCGTCCAGACCTTCCGCGGCAAAAGCACCCGTGCCAGGATGACGAGATCTCCGCCCCTGTCGAGGGGTTTACCGAAAGCCGTCGCTCAGAAATTTCTGCCGTTGCTCGAAAACATCGCACGGCATCGAATACGTGGCATCCACGGGAATTCACGGACGCGGCGACATTCACGTGATGACGCACCCGCAGACAGCGCAACGAGCTGTCCGATCAGGAAGGAGACGGGCGCTGTGCGCGAGCCCGTAGGCAGCGTGTCTGCCACCGATACCAGGTCACCGCGGCTGGACCGCGGTGACATCGACGAAGCGGCGCGGCGGCTGACCGGCCGGGTGTGGAAGACCCCTGTCGTTCGCTGCGACCAGCTGGACGCGCTCTGCGGCACGCGGTTGTGGCTCAAGACCGAGAACCTCCAGCGCGGCGGGTCCTTCAAGGTCCGGGGTGCCCTGCTGGCCGTGGAGCGGCTGGCCGCCTCGGGAAGCCGGGGCGTGATCGCGCAGAGCACTGGCAACCACGCCATCGCGGTCGCACTCGCCGCCCGCGAGTACGCGTTGCCCACGGTCGTGGTGCTGCCCTCCGACGCCGCACCGGCCAAAATCCGCCGGATCCGGGAGGCCGGTGCCCATGCGGTGACGGCCGGGACGGTTCTCGCCGAGCGGGTCACCGTGGTGGAGGAGCTGCGCGAGCTGCACGGTTACGACGTCATCGATCCGTACGAGAACCCCCACGTGGTCGCGGGCCAGGGAACCGCCACGGCCGAGCTGATCGGCCAGGTCACCGCGCAGGGCGGGAAGCTGGACGCCGTGGTCGTGCCCATCGGCGGCGGCAGCGCCATCGCCGGAGCCGTTCTGGCGGCCGCGGGGCAGGGCGTCGCGGTGATCGGGGCGGAGACGCGTGCCGTACCCGCCTTCACCGAAGCCCTGCGCGCCGGCCGGCCGGTGACCGTGCCCGTCGGCCGGACCATCGCCGACGGGCTGCGCCCCGACCGGATCGGCGCTCTGCCCTTCGACCTCGCGCACCGGGCCGTCAGCGGCGCCGTGACGGTGTCGGAGGCCGCCATCGCCGACGCGCTGCGCGCCGCGTTCCTGCACGCGCGGCTGGTCATCGAGCCGGCCGCGGCGACCGCACTCGCCGCGGCCCTGGAGCACGCGTCCGAGCACGGAGCCGATGTCGGGGTCCTGCTCACCGGCGGCAACGTCGAGCCGAGCCTGGTGACGTCACTGCTGAGCGACCCCGACGTCCCGGCCCCGCAGACCGCGGCACGCTGAGACCTGCGGCCCGAGCACCAAGAGCCCGAACCTCAACAGAACGAGGGTGGACCGGACGCCCCGACGAGGATTTCGTCGGGGCCGGCCCCTACCTGGTGCCGGACGTCACCGGATGCTGGCAATGCCTGGCCCAACGGCTGGAAGGCAATCGGCAGGTGGAGGCGTACCTCAAG
>NZ_JBEXFG010000087.1:0-14733 GCF_040606675.1 Streptomyces sp. NPDC005393
CGCGGGCAACCAGTGCATCCAAAACCGTTCGGGATGCGCGCAGTGCCTGGCAGTGGGTCCAAGACTCACTCCTGCTCACTGATTAGGAACGGTGGCGAAGGACAGCAGGAGATGGTCCTCCACCGGGCGATAGCCGAGCCGCTGGTAGAGGGCGTTGCTGGTGGGGTTGGCGAGGTCGGTGAAGAGCAGCACCTCCTCGACCCCGGCTGCCCGCGCCAGCCGGCTCACGGCGGCCGTGGCCGCGCCCGCGTAGCCGCGGCGCCGCAGCTCGGGCGGGGTGTAGACGAGGGCGACGCGAACCATGCCCGCCACCGTGCGGCTGACCGCGGCGGACGCGACCGGCTCGCCGTCGACCTCCCAGAGCGTGACGCCGCCGTGGCTGAGCCGGTCGTCCACCGCGCGGGCGACATCGCCCTTGATCGCCCCGGTGTCGCGGGCGAACCCCTCGTACCAGGTCAGCAGCAGTTCGCGGTCGGCGGTGGTGGCCGCCCGGGCCCGCCCCCGTGGTGCTGGCCCGGGCGGCGTCAGGGTGCCCAGCCGGTAGAGCCGGTGGGTCTGCTCCACCCAGCCGGCCGCCCCGGTGAGCGGCTCCCAGGCGGCGGCGAATGCCTCGGCGGTCTTCCGTCCGGCGTTCACCCCGGTGACCAGCCCCGCACCGTCCCCGGCGAGGATGCGGGCGAGCGCCTCCGCGGCCTCGTCGGGCATGGCCGAGAGCAGCGGAGGGTAGGGCGGGGTGCACAGAAACACCCCCTCCACCTCCCCGTCGGCCTCTTCCGCAGGCCGCCACCAGCCGAAGACGGGTGGCCGCTCCCCGTACCGGTCGCTGCCCGCCGCCGCCAGTGAGGCGGCGACGGTCAGCAGGACGGTGTTCCGGGCCGGGCGGGCGCGCAGAAAGCCGCCCGCCGCGGCCTGGAACTCCTCGAGGTCGTACGTCGTCGTCCACGCCATGCGCTCAAGACTCGCGTGAACACCCCCGCCGACGCACCCCGTTTTCCTTACGTCAGCAGCTCAGGTTGGAGCCCGGGGTGGTGCCGAGTATCTGGACGAAGCGCTGGTAGGAGTCGATCCGGCTCTGGACCTGGCCGGGGTTGCCGCCGTTGCACTCCAGGCTGCCGTTGATGCTGCGGATGGTCTCGCCGAAGCCGCGCTGGTTGACCATCGCGTTGTGCGGGGTCATCGAGCCGGCCCCGGTCTGGGTGTTCCAGAACCACAGGGCGGTCTTCCAGGCCACCGCGGAGTCGTTCTCGACCAGCCAGGGGTTGTGGAGCAGATCGATGCCGAGCGCGTCGCCCGCGGCCTTGTAGTTGAAGTTCCAGCTGAGCTGGATCGGTCCACGGCCGTAGTACGCCGCCTGACCCGCGGGACAGCCGTAGGGCTGGCTCCCGTCGCAGTAGTGCGGGTAGTTGGCGGTGTTCTGCTCCACGATGTGGACCAGTCCGCCGGTCTCATGGCTGACGTTGGCCAGGAAGGCGGCCGCCTCCTGCTTCTTGACGGTGTCGCTGCCGGTGTTCGCGAAGCCGGGGTAGGCGCTCAGGGCGGCGGTCAGGCCCTGATAGCTGTAGAACGAGTTCCGGTTCGGGAACATCTGGTTGAACTGCGCCTCGCTCACCACGAAGCCGCTCGGGTTGGGGGTCCCCGAGCCGCCGCAGGCGTACGGCTCCCAGTACCAGGTACTGATCACCGGGTCATAGCCCGGGTTGTCGTGCTCGGCCCGGTAGTACTTGCCGTCGGTGTACCGGACGATATCGCCGGTGACATACGCCCTGCCCGCCACCCAGTCCGGGTACGAACAGGTCGCCTGGGCGGACGTCCCCGCCGCCGAGGCCGAGGCCGCGGGCATGACAACCATCGTCGCGCATACGGCCGCCACCCCGGCGAGCGACGCCATGACACGCCTTTTCCACATAGAACGCACTCCTTCGCATGAATGCCTGGGAATCCGGGGACACTCAAGCGAGCTTGGTCTATACCAGTCAAGGTCCAGGCCAAGCTTTGTGCGCAGGTGAGCAAAAGGGCGGACGCCGGCGGCAAGGGCGTGTGACGCGGCCCACATCCGCCCATGTCACGTCCGGTCCGACGGGGTCCGTCGCACGTGCGGAAGGGCGGCAGCGACCGCCGCGGCACCGCAGAACCTTCCCCTCCACCGCAGCCGTCATGAATCCACCGCTCGCACGGAGCCGGTCGATGGGTCACGACGCTACGCGGGGGATCTGACAACGCCCGCCGGGGTGGCTGTCGGTGGGGCTTGGTACAACTCTTCGCACGCCATTCGGAATCAGGCACGCCCGCTCGAACGCGTCAGGAGACCTCGTACCATGTCTGTCGAACACCTCACGGAACTGCACGGCCTCCTGGCCTTCGACTTCCCCTCCCCGGGCGAGAATCCACAGCTCCCTGCGGCGGAGACGGTGGCCTGGCGAGTGGCCACGGATCCGTACGACGAGGACGCGGACGAGAACTTCACGGTGGCCTTCGAGCGGTTCCTGGACACCGTGAGCGCCTCCCGCGTACGCGCGCTGATCATCGGTCAGTGGGGCGAGGCGTACGACAACGACTCCGGCGAGATCGTCGAGCTGCTCGTCGCCGCCAAGGACCGGCTGACCTCCCTGGAGGCGGTCTTCCTCGGCGACATCATCCCGGAGCAGGCGGAGATCTCCTGGATCGAGCAGTCCGATGTGACACCGGTCCTCAACGCCTACCCCCGGCTGCGCGAGTTCGGTGTCCGCGGCGGCTCGGGTCTGGTCTTCCCGGCCGTCACCCACGAGAATCTGCGCACCCTCAGCTTCGAGACCGGCGGGCTGCCCGGCGAGGTGGTGCGCGGGGTCGGCGACAGCCAACTGCCCGCCCTGGAGTATCTGGAGATGTGGCTCGGCGTGGAAGAGTACGGGGGCGACGCCACCGTCGCCGATCTCGCGCCGCTCCTGGCGGGCGGCCGCTTCCCGGCCCTGCGCCATCTGGGGCTGCAGAACAGCGAGGTCCAGGACGAGATCGCCGCCGCGGTCGCCGCGGCCCCGCTCGTCGCCCAGCTCGAATCCCTCGACCTGTCCATGGGCGTCCTCACCGACGCCGGCGCCGAGGCGCTGCTCGCGGGCCAGCCGCTCACCCACCTCAAGTGGATCGATCTGAATCACCACTACTTCTCCGCGTCCATGGCGCAGCGGCTGCGGGACGCCCTGGAGCCGTCCGGGGTGGAGGTCGACCTGGCCGAACCAGGCGACGAGGAGGAGGACGAGGGCGAGGTATGGCGTTACACCGCCGTCGCCGAGTAACCCCGTGCCGCAGAGATTCCTCAGCTCCTGCGGCCCACCCCGCCGTAGACGCCGAGGGGAGCGCCGGGCGCCGCGGCGTCCGGCGCCGGTCCGTCCGGCCGCCACAGCGGCACCTGCACCAGCCCGGGGTCGAGCAGGCCGAACCCGTCGAAGAACGGCAGGACCTCGTCGTGGCGGCGCAGCCTCAGCCGGGCGGTGGACTGCCGGTAGACCTCGTCCACCACCTGCTGGTGCCCGTGGAAGTCCGCGGTGCCATGGCTGATGACCAGATGACTGCCGGGGGCCATCGGACCGGTCAGGACGGCGACGACACCGGCCGGGTCCTCCTCGTCGGCGACGAAGTGGAGCACCGCGACCAGCAGCACCGCCACCGGCCGGCCGAAGTCGACGAGCTCGTGCACCACGGGATGGTCGACGATCTCCGCGGGTTTGCGCGCGTCGGCGAACGCGAAGCCCGTGCCCGGGGCGTTGGTCAGCTGAGCGTCGGCGTGGGCCGCGACGATCGGGTCGTTGTCGATGTACACGACGCGGGTCTCTGGTGCGATCTCCCGCGCCACCTCATGGGTGTTCGGCGACGTCGGTATCCCCGTGCCGATGTCGATGATCTGCCGGACCCCGTTCGCCACCACCGTGCGCACGGCGCGTAGCAGGAAGTCCCGGTTGGCGCGGGCGCTGTCGAGGATGTCCGGTGACTCCCTGATGATGCGCTCCGCGGCCAGGCGGTCGATCTCGTAGTTGTCCTTGCCCCCCAGGTAGTAGTCGTACATCCGGGCCGGATGCGGTCTGCTGGTATCGATCTCCTCGGCGGAGATCCGGCGGTCGGTCACACCATCCCCCTCGGGACGCCCGCCGGGTCAGGACGGGCATCACAGCATCACGGGCGTCACAGAAGCAGGAAGTCGGCTTCCCCAGCCTTCGCCCCCTGGATGAACCGTTTCATCTCCAGGTGCGTATAAATCAGGGCCGGTCCGTCCGGATCGGTCGACTGGCGCAGGGCCACCCGTCCGTCCTTCAGCCTCATCGCTTCGACGCAGCTTCCCCCATTGCCACCGCTCCATGGCTTGTGCCAGCCCTCGCTGCCGAGGTCCCTCGCCGGCATGCCGCTGTAGACGCGGTTCCCGCATATGCGATCCATTGTTCAGATCTCCTTGCGAATGCGACTCAGAATGGCCTGAGTCGTCTGTGCAGGCGCGGCTTGCGCGCACATCCGGTCCAGTGCCTCCAGGAATGCCGATACGTCATCGCGCTGGTCGAAGTAGGAGCCGCTGACGAGCGTCTCCGTGTACGCGATATCCGGCAGCTCCGGGATCGGGAACCGGAAGATATGGAAGGGGCCGTACATCGCCGGGTGCGGACCGGCGTCGAACGGCATGACCTGCAGCCTGATGTGAGGTACCTCCGCGACCTCGATGAGCCGCGCGATCTGGGCCCGCATGGTCTCGGCCCCGCCGATGGGGCGGCGCAGCACCGTCTCGTCCATGACCACCCACAGCATCGGCGGGTCCTCACGGGTGAGCAGCGCCTGGCGCTCCATACGGAGCGCCACATTGCGCTCGATCTCCGTCTCCGGGGCGTGCGGCATGCCCGCGCGCAGCACCGCGCGGGCGTAGTCCTCGCTCTGCAGCAGCCCGGGGATGTAGTGCGGTTCGTAGGCGCGGATCAGATTGGCCTCGACCTCAAGGCTGACGAAGGTGTTGAACCAGTCGGGCAGCACATCGCGGAACCGGTGCCACCAGCCGTTCTTGTTGGCCTCGCGCGCGAGCGCGAGAAAGCCCTCGACCTCTTCGGGGTCGCTGACACCGTAGGTGCGCAGCAGCTTCTCGACATACGGGAGCTTCAGGCCGACCTCGGCCTTCTCCATCCGGCGGATCGTGGCATGGGTGACGTCCAGGGCGCGGCCGGCCTGTTCGAATGACAGCCCGGCCTTCTCCCGGAGGTCCTGCAGCCGCTTGCCGAGCACGACTCGCAGGACGGTCGGGGCGCCACCCGCCCGCGCATCCGCCACTATCGTCCCCCTCCAAGTACCTTCACGACACAGCAGTCTGGCACGGGCTCAGCTCTCGGAACAGCCTGCGCTTGCGATTCTGTAATTTACAGATTGAACCTTGCCATACGCGAGCGCCACAGAGCATAGTGTCGGCGTGGCTCCTTCCTATGACGCTCTCCGGTTAGGGTGCGGCGGCACTGTGGTCGCTCCGCCCCGCCAGGACGTGTTTCGTCTTCCGGCGCTGAGCACGTCCGTCGCGGAGGCGAGAAGGCATGTCGTGTTCCGGCTGCGCTCATGGGGCGTCGGCCAGGACACCCGTGACAGCGCCGAGTTGGTCGTCTCCGAGCTCTTCACCAACGCCGTGCGCCACACGTCCAGCGAGGAGGTCCGCTGCTCGTTGCAGCTCATGGGGGCCCGGCTGCGCCTGGAGGTGGCCGATCAGGGGTGCGCGCGTACGGTGCCGCAGGCCCGGACGGTGAGCGCGGACCAGGAGGGCGGACGCGGGCTGATGCTGGTGGAGGCCCTGTCGGAGGCGTGGGGGGTCAGGCCCGAGGGGGGTACGGGCCGCGCCGTGTGGGCGTATCTGGCCTGACGGCGGTGGTACGGCCGGGACGAGCGGTGCCGAGGGAATAGGGGCAGCGACAGCGCACGGGGCAGCGAGAGCGCACACGGCGCCAATCGGGGGTCTGCCCCTATTCCTACGGGACTGCTCGGGGCCGCGGGACCGGACCGTTCAGGGCCGCAGCGGCAGCAGATCGGGCCGCTTGGGCTCCACATGGTCACCCGACGACACTCCGCGCAGCCGTCGGCCGATCCAGGGCACCAGATATTCGCGCGCCCACAGGAGGTTGTCCCGGCGCACCTCGGCGGCGGTGCGCCGGCCCTCCGCCGGCCAGGGCTGGTCGGGGTCGGCGGGCACCTCGAGGCCGAGCACCTGGCCGGCCCGCAGCGCGACCCGGGTGTGCCCGTCGGGCGACAGATGCAGCCGGTCGCCGTCCCACGCGCGGCGGTCCTGGACCGAGCGCAGCGACCACAGGTCGAGCACCGGGCAGTCGTAGCGGTCGGCGATCGCCCGTACATGGGCCGTATACGTGGCGATCTTGCCCCGCAGATGGCGGAGCACCGGCACCCCTCGGGTGTCGAAGCCGGTGCACAGCATGACGATGCCGACGCGGGCCTTGAGGTCGGCGACGGCCGCCTCGTAGCGCTCGGCGACATCGTCGGGGTCGCTGCCGGGCCGCAGGATGTCATTGCCGCCCGCGCAGAAGGTCACGAGATCGGGGCCGAGCTCGATCGCGCGCTCCACCTGCTCCTCGACGATCTGGTCGAGGAGCCGGCCGCGCACGGCGAGGTTGGCGTAGCGGAAGTCGGATTGGGGCCGCTGGTCGGAGAGGAGCACCGCGAGCCGGTCGGCCCAGCCCACGAACACTCCATCAGGACCGGGATCGCCGACGCCCTCGGTGAAGCTGTCCCCGACGGCTGCGTACGACCCGATCCCACCGTGCTTGAGTCTCTTCGAATCGTCTGCCACGTCGGGACATCATTCACCCGATGACGTGACTTACGCCATCGTAACCGGGGGTTGACGTGGGGTGATCTATCCCACCCGGTCAGTTTTCCGAAGGTGGAATACGGCGGCGTCGAGGTCCCCGCACAGCCCGGTGCGCAGCCCCCGGTGGCCCAGCACCGCGCCCCGGTGGACCTCGCCGGTGGCCAGGTCCTCGTACCTCGCCCCCGGGTCGAGCCCGCGCAGCCGCAGCGGGGGCCGCGGTTCGCCGTAGTGCTGTGCGTGCAGCCACGCCAGGACGACGGTCTCCTCGCCCCGTACGTACTGCACCGCGCTGAGCCCGTCACCGTCCGGGGGCCGCAGCCGGTACAGCTCGCCGTGCTGGACGACCGGCCGCACCCGCTTGTAGAGCGCCACCCAGTCGCGGGCCTCGGCGCGTTCGGCCTCGCTCCACCGGGTCAGATCGCCGCCGATGCCCAGCACCCCGGCCATCGCGCTGACGAAGCGGAAGGGCAGCGAGCTGACGCGTGCGTTGCCCATGGCGTTGGGGCTGTCGGTGACCCAGGCGGCCATCACCCGGGCCGGGTGGAGCTGGCTGAAGCCGTGCTGGATGGCCAGCCGGTCCAGCGGATCGGTGTTGTCGGAGGTCCACACCTGGTCGGTCAGCCCGAGGATGCCGAGGTCGATCCGGCCGCCGCCGCCCGAGCAGGACTCGAAGGCGACGCCGGGGTGGGCGGCGCGCAGCCGCCCCAGCAGCTCGTACAGACCCCGCACATGCTCGATCCACATCCGCTGCGGATAGGCGTCGCCGGGCCAGCCGGCGTCCGAGAAGGACCGGTTGAAGTCCCATTTCACATAGTCGATGGGCGCGCCGCTCAGCAGGGTGTCCAGCCGTTCCCACAGATGGTCGCGCACATCGGGGCGGGCGAGGTTGAGCACCAGCTGGTTGCGGAACTCGGTGCGGGCGCGCCCGGGATGGTGCTGTACCCACTCCGGGTGGGCGCGGTAGAGGTCGCTGTCGGGGTTGACCATCTCCGGCTCGACCCAGATGCCGAACCGCATCCCGAGCCCGTGCACCTCATCGGCGAGCGGCCCCAGCCCCTGCGGGAAGCGGTCCGGGTTGGGCGTCCAGTCGCCGAGCCCGGCCCGGTCGCTGGTGCGCGCCCCGAACCAGCCGTCGTCCACGACGAACAGCTCGACTCCGAGGCCGGCGGCGAGGTGGGCGAGCGAGCGCTGCTGCTCCTCGCTCACCTCGAACTCGGTGGCCTCCCAGGAGTTGTAGAGGACCGGCCGGTCGACACCGGGGCCGCCGGGGATCACCTGCGCGAGCTGCCAGGCGTGCCAGGCGCGGCTCGCGGCCCCGAAGCCGCCGTCGGTCCACAGCCCCGCGAAGACCGGGGTGGTGAAGGACTCGCCGGGCGCGAGGAGCAGCTGGCCCGCGTCGTCGTGGCCGACGCCGCCGACCGCCTGGACGGCCCCGTCGGACAACTGCTGGACGGCGATCCGCCACGACCCGGACCAGGCGAGCGCACAGCTGTGCACCTCGCCGCTCTCCTCGGTGGCCTCGCCGCCGTCCAGCGCGATCCAGGGCAGATGCTGGTGGCCGGTGTGGCCGCGGCGGCTGCCGATCACCTTCTCACCGGGGGTCAGACCGGTCCGCGCGAGGCGGCTCTCGGCGCCCCAGCGCCCGTACAGATGGCTCAGCCGCCAGCGGTCCCGCGCGGGCAGCGACCAGGCGGCGGAGTCGGCGCGCAGCAGCTCCAGCGGGTCGTCTCCGGCGGCGCCGGTGTGGGCGAGGGTGGTCCAGCGCTCCAGGACATCGCCGCCGTCCCGCATCCGGTAGTGGAGGGTGATGCCGAGGTGGTGGACCGGGTCGTGGAAGCGCAGCCGCAGCTCGTCGCCGAAGCCGGAGTCGCTGACGACGCCGTGCTGGAAGCGCCATTCGGTGCCCCGTACACCGGCCGCGCGGACGGACAGGGCGGGGCGTACGAAGCGCGGGCCGCCCTCCACCGGGAACTCCTCGCGCCCGTCCAGCGGCGATTCGAATCCCCGCTCCGGGGGGCCGGGCTCGGCGGCGAGCGCCTCCGCGTCCGCGACCGCGATCCGCGGGCCCCAGTGGAGATGGAGCAGTTCATCATGGTCGGTGAGGTGGAGGGCGTAGCTGCCGCGCCGCCCCGACAACACCCAGAGCCGATCATTTCCGCCGATTTCGATCATCATTCTTCCCCAATTCTCAACAGACCTCCACATGATCGGTGAGCGCGCCCGGCGCGGCAATGCCTCCGCACCACTCACCGCCACTGATTGCCCTGGGAATCCATGTCGTATGGTCAGCGGAGCCCGCCTCGTCGATGAGCGGCGTTCGGCGGCCGATCGCGAAGGAGTGCCCGTGACGCAGCAGCCTCCCCCAGACTCCGTCCGGGGGTACGCCCCGCAGGTCCCCCAGGCCGGACCCGAGCTGGTGGGGGTACGCAACTTCCGCGATCTCGGCGGTCTGCCGGCCGCCGACGGCCGGCGCGTACGACCTGGCGTGCTGTTCCGCAGCGGTCATCTCGCCCATGCCACCGCGGCCGACACGGCCTTCCTCGACTCGCTCGGCCTGCACACCGTCTTCGACTTCCGCAACGCCGCTGACATCAAGCTGGAGGGCCCGGACGTCACGCTCAGGGGCGTACGGAACGTCAACCTCCCGCTGTCCGACCCCGCCGACGGCGCCGGGTTCTGGACCATGGTGCGCGAAGGCGATCTGAACACCCTGCGGGAGCTGCTCGACGAAGGACGGGCCGAGAAGCGGATGATCGGCGCCTACCGGGCCATCATCACGAGCCGGATCGTCGAGCACGGCCGGGTGCTCAGTGCCATGGCGGAGGACAGCTCGCCGGTGCTGATGCACTGTTCGGCCGGGAAGGACCGGGCGGGTCTGTCGATCGCGGTGGCGCTGCTCGCCCTCGGCGTCGACCGGGAGACCATCGAGGCCGATTATCTGGAGTCGGCCGCCGCCCACCGCCGCTACAAGATCTGGCGCAAGGGGAAGGGGGCGGATGTCATGTCGCCGGAGGTGATGGCGCTGCTCCACCCGCTCTTCGACGCGCGCGCCGAGTATCTGGGGGCGGCCTTCGCGACCATCGAGGAGACCTGGGGCGACACCGAGCGCTATCTCACCGAGGGCCTCGGGCTCACCGCGCCGCAGCGCGAGCGGCTGCGGTCGCGGCTGCTCACCGACTGACGTACCGGCTCACCGGGCTCACCGGGCTCACCGGGACGGCAGCCCCCACGGGCTGTCGGACCCGGCCTCGGGCTCGGTGACCCAGCCCGCCGTCAGCACCAGACCCGAGGCGCGGTGCATGGCCACGAAGCCGAAGGGCCGTTCGTAGGTGACGCTGATCAGCCTCGCCCGCTGCTGCGGCACACCGCCCGGCGCCATCGAGAACGCGGTCACGGCCGCCGCGAAGAAGCCCTCGCGGCTGAATCCGGCCGTCATGGACTGCTGCCCGGAGGAGATCGCCAGCGCGGCGGGGCTGATCCCCGGGAAGTGCCCGCGTGCGGTGTCCTGGGCCGTACGCAGCCCGAACAGCTCCGCGTGGCGCAGCAGATCGTGCCGGGCCCGCACGGTGAACTGCGGGGTGTTGAGAATGAGCGAAGGGGCGGGGTCCCAGCTCGTGACCTCCATGACCTTGACGCCGGGCCCCGCCTCGCCGAGCGGCAGCGCCGAGCCGGAAAGCCCCTCGTACGCCCCGCCGAGCGCGGTGATCCCCGCCTCAAGCACCTCGCCGCCCGGGACGCCCTCGGCGCCGAGCACCAGATGGACATCCAGCCCGTTGTCCCCCGCGACGCCCGAGAGGGTCAGCGGCCCGGCCGGGGTGGCGGGGACAACCCGCAGTACCCCGTCGAGGTCCGTGGTGGTCCGGGTCAGACCGGCCAGCGACCGCTCCCGCCACGGTCCGCTCGACGGGCGCATCCACCCCTCCCGGAACGGCTGCTGCCAGGTGGTCCTCACCAGCAGCGCCCCGGCCAGGACCAGCAGGGTGTCCGGCGCCAGCGGGACCGGCATCTCGGCGATCTCGCCCCGGGTCTGCCGGGAGGCCCACGCGTCCAGCTCCTTGCGGTCGCGCTCGGGGTCCCCGGTCAGCGCACCGCGCACCCCGTCCGGCAGCTGGGATTCCCACTCGGGCCGTACCGGCAGCGTCTGACGGGTCCACAACCCGGTGGCGGTGTCGACGCCGTCCAGCGCGCCCATCGCCTCGATGACTTGGCGGCCCAGCGCCGTCGCACCGTCCGCGGCGACGCCCAGCGCGCCTTCCAGCTCCCGGCGGGCCGGGCCGTCGGCCGCGCCCGCGAGCAGCGCGAGCAGCGGCCAGACACCGGCGGCGGCGAGGACCGTGCCCTCGTCGGCCACCGCGGCCCGCAGCCACCTCGCCGTCATGGTGTTGACGGCCCGTACGGCGGTCGCGTCGATCATTCCCCGGTCCCCCATCAGGTCAACGGTGGGCCACCGCCTGTTTGACGAGAGTCCGGCCGAACTCCCACATCAGACCGCCGCCCCCGTGTGCGTCGTCCATCACCGCTGTGAACGCCTCGACAAAGCGGTCCACTTCCCGCTCGCCGATGATCAACGGCGGAATCAGCTTAATGACCTCCAGATGGTCCCCGGAGACCTGGGTGAGGATGCGATGGCGCTGCAGCAGCGGTACGACCACCATCTGCGCGAACAGGCCCTTGCGCGCCGCCTGCAGCATCGCCCAGCGGCTGCGCAGCCCGAGCGACGCCGGCTTGCCGAACTCGATGCCGATCATCAGCCCGCGGCCGCGTACGTCGTGCAGCAGCTCATAGCGGTCCACCAGCGCGGTGAGGCGGTCGCGCAGCAGCTCACCGGTGCGGCGGGCGTTCGCGACGATCTGCTCGTCCTCCATCACGGCGAGGACGGCGAGCCCGGCGGCCATCGCCTGGGCGTTGGCGCCGAAGCTCGCCGAGTGGACCAGCACCCGGTCCATCGACGAATAGACCCGCTTGAAGATCCAGTCCTTGCCGAGCGTCGCGCCGACCGGCACATAGCCGCCCGACAGCGCCTTGGCCACACAGACCAGATCCGGCTCGACGCCGTCCTCGTGCTGATAGGCGAAGAAGTCCCCGGTGCGGCCCAGACCCGTCTGCACCTCGTCGGCGATGAGCAGCGCCTTGTGGCGGTGGAGCAGCTCCTGCGCGGCGAGCAGGTAGCCGGGCGGCGCCTCGTGCACCCCCTTGCCCTGGATCGGCTCGACGACGAACCCCGCCACATCCCCGCGCGCCAACTCCCGCTCCAGCGCGGCCAGATCGCCCAGTTCGACCGCCGTGTCGGGCAGCAGCGGGGCGAACCCCTTGCGGAAGCCGTCCTCCCCGTTGACCGACAGCGAGCCGGTGGTCAGCCCGTGGAAGGCGTGCGCGCAATACAGGATGCGCGGCTTACGGGTCGTGTAGCGGGCGAACTTGAGGGCGGTCTCGACGGCCTCCGTACCGCTGTTGCCGAAGAAGACCCGGTCCAGATGCGGGGCATGGGACAGCAGCCGCTCCGCGAGCAGACCGGGCAGCGGCTGACAGTCGAAGCGGGTCAGATCGGCGAGGTCGGCGTCCAGGACGTCGTGCAGCGCCTTGCGGATCACGGGGTGGTGGCGGCCCAGGCCCATCACCCCGAAGCCCGCGAGCATATCGAGGTAGTCCTGACCCTCGTCGTCCCAGAAGTACGCGCCCTCGGCCCGCTCGTAGACCTTGTCGAAGCCGAGGGTGCGCAGCATGCGCGGCAGCTGGTGGTTGAGATGCCGGGTGTGCAGGTCGTACCGCTCACAGGCGCGCTCGGCCAGAAGCTTCCCGAGGTCGAAGCCCGAACGCTGCTCGGCTGCTGTCATCCCTGGCTCTCCTTGGCGGCGCCGGCGCGGACCCCGTCCGCGCGGCTCACATCGATACGGGCGAGGGCCGCCCCGATCCGGCCCGCGATCTCGGCCGGGGTGAGCCCGATGTCGGCGAGCAGTTCCCCGCGCTTGGCGTGGGGCAAAAACGCCTCGGGGATGCCGAACGTCCGTACCGGCAGATCGACATCGGCGTCGCGCAGCGCCTGGGCGACCGCCGCGCCCACCCCGCCGCTGCGCACATTGTCCTCGACGACCGCCACCACCCGGTGGCGCGCCGCGAGCCCGGGGAGCCCCGGGTCGACGGGCTTGACCCAGCGCGGATCGACGACCGTGCAGCCGATCCCGCGCTCGGCCAGCAGCTCGGCGGCGCGCAGCCCGACCGGGGCCATGGCCCCGGCCACCACGAGCAGGACGTCCTCGCCCTCGCGCAGCACATCCATCCCGCCGACGCGGGCGAGCGCCGGGATCGGCGCGCCCACCGACTCCTTGGGGAAGCGGATGACGGTCGGCGCGTCGTCCACATCGATCGCCTCGCGCAGCTGGGCGCGGAGCTGGTCGGCGTCGCGCGGGGCGGCGATCCGCAGGCCCGGCACCACCTGGAGGACGGACATGTCCCACATGCCGTTGTGCGAGGCCCCGTCCGTACCGGTGACGCCCGCCCGGTCGAGGACGAAGGTGACCCCGCAGCGGTGCAGTGCCACATCCATCAGCAGCTGGTCGAAGGCACGGTTGAGGAAGGTGGCGTAGACGGCGAAGACCGGATGCAGCCCGCCCGTCGCCAGGCCGGCCGCCGAGACCGCCGCGTGCTGTTCGGCGATGCCGACGTCCCACACCCGCGCCGGATACGCCTCGGCGAAGGGCGTGAGGCCGACGGGGTCCAGCATCGCGGCCGTGAGGGCGACCACCTCGGGGCGCTCGGCCCCGATCCGCACCATCTCCTCGCCGAACACCGAGGTCCACGACCGCCCTCGGGAGGGGATGAGGGGCGCGCAGGTGAGCGGGTCCATCGCGGCGACGGTGTGAAAGCGGTCGGCCTCGTCCTCCAGCGCGGGCCGGTAGCCGCGGCCCTTCTCGGTGAGGCAGTGGACGAGAACGGGGCCGTGGAACCGCCGGGCGCGGCGCAGGGCCGACTCGACGGCCTCGGCGTCATGGCCGTCGATGGGTCCCATGTACTTCAGCCCCAGGTCCTCGAACATGCCCTGGGGCGCGAATGCCTCCTTGAACCCCTTCTTGGCGCCGTGCAGCGATCCGTACAGCGGCTGGCCGACCACTGGGGTGCGCTGGAGCACCTCCTTGCCCCAGGCCAGAAAGCGTTCGTAGCCGTCGGTGGTACGGAGGGTCGCCAAGTGGTTGGCGAGACCGCCGATGGTCGGGGCGTAGGAGCGCTCGTTGTCGTTGACGACGATGATCAGCGGACGGTCCCGGGCGGCGGCGATGTTGTTGAGCGCCTCCCAGGCCATCCCGCCGGTCAGCGCGCCGTCGCCGATGACCGCGACGACATGCCGGTCGGCGCGGCCCTGGACCTGGTTGGCCTTGGCGAGGCCGTCGGCCCAGCCCAGCACGGTGGAGGCATGGCTGTTCTCGATGACGTCGTGCTCGGACTCCGCCCGTGACGGGTAGCCGGACAGACCGCCCTTGTGGCGGAGTTTGGAGAAGTCCTGGCGGCCGGTGAGCAGTTTATGGACGTAGGACTGGTGGCCGGTGTCCCACAGGATGCGGTCGGTGGGCGAGTCGAAGACACGGTGCAGGGCTATGGACAGCTCGACGACGCCGAGATTCGGGCCCAGATGGCCTCCGGTCCTGGCCACTGCGGTGATCAGGAAATCCCTGATCTCCTCGGCGAGCGCGGCCAGTTCCTCCTGGGTCAGCGCTTTGAGGTCGTGCGGGCCCCGGATGTTCTCCAACAACGGCATGCTCGGATCCCCTCCTCGTGTGTCAGCCCACGGTGACGTCCGGGGTACCCGACGGGGTCCCCTCGTCCTCCATGCGCCGCGCGATCTTCATGGCCTCGTCGATCAGGGTCTCCACGATCTTCGACTCCGGCACGGTCTTGATGACCTCGCCCTTGACGAAGATCTGCCCCTTGCC
>NZ_JBEXFG010000088.1:0-14492 GCF_040606675.1 Streptomyces sp. NPDC005393
CCCGCAGCCCGCCCCAGCAGAATCCGCGAACTGTGCACCGCCCACGGCCTCGCAGCGGCCTGACCTCAACCAGCCGACTTCGCCAACGGAATCAGGTCTCGGGTTCGAATCCCGAAGGCGGTTCACAAAGGTCAGAGGGTTGATGGCCCTTCGTGCGAGATCACGGAGGGCCTTTTGTGTGCCTGGTGGGAACATTCTGGGAACGGCGATTTCCGACAAGTCTTCTATGTCAATATTTTGGCAGGCTGAGGCGGGCCCCGAGAGTGGCCTGGTGTGCAAGGGCCGTGACAGCAGCACGCGGTCCCGGCGGTTCGCCCCTGGGCGAGTTGGGTGCGTCGCGTAGAGGGCCGAGATGGGTTGCTCTTGCGCTGGCGCCAAGGTGACGGCGCAAGTACGTCACCGAGAGCGGCCAACTTTCCAAGTGCGGACTGTATTTGTCAGTCACGTCCAGTACATATGAACCATGACGACTGATGCGTACGGGATGAGCGAAGCGGAGACCTGTCGGGCCTTTGTCCTGCCCGGCCTTGCTGAAGCGGGGTGGCGGGACGAGCAGGTGCGACCGCAGTACCGGATCAACAACGGCCGCCTGACGCCGACCCCGAAGCGTCATGTCCACGGTGATCCGCTGGTGGCCGACTATATCCTTGAGTACGCGCCTGATCTCCCGATCGGGGTCGTGGAGGCGAAGCGGTACCGGATCAGCGCCGAAGATGGTGTGGAACAGGCGCGCCGGTATGCCCGCAAGCTCGGCCTGCCCTTCGCTTATGCCACCAACGGCCAGAAGATCGTCGAGATCGACTTCCGCAGTCCTGATCCTAAGATTCAGGAGATCACTCGCTTCCCGTCGCCCGAGGAGCTCTGGGCCCGCTACCTGGGAGTCGAGCAGGCTGACTCCGATCTCGGTCGTGAGCTGCTGACAACTCCGTACGACCACAAATTGCGGAACTCGGACAACACCTCCAAGCGTCCCCGCTACTACCAGCGCATTGCGGTCAACCGCACGCTCGCTGCAATCGCCCGCAACCAGAAGCGCATCCTGCTGGTGTTAGCCACAGGGACAGGCAAGACCATGGTGGCCCTCCAGGCAGTCGCCAGGCTCTACTCGTCGCATTGGGTCCCCGGCCGCAAGCCGAGAGTGCTGTATCTGTCCGACCGCAACATGTTGGTCGATGACCCGAAAGACAAGTACTTCCTCCCGGTATTCGGTCAGGACGACGTCGCGAAGCTCGGCGGCGGACAACTCGTCAAGGGCCGGAAGATCTACTTCGCGCTGTACCAGTCGCTGGAGAAAGGCGACGAGGAGGCCCTGTTCCGGCAGTACGAACCGGACTACTTCGACTTGGTGATCGTGGACGAGTGCCACCGTGGCAGCGCCCGCGAGGATTCGCAGTGGCGGCGGGTGCTTGAGCACTTCTCCCCGGCCACCCAGATCGGCCTGACCGCCACGCCTATCAGCCGGAAGGATGCGGACACCCTCGACTACTTCAAGGAACCCGTCTACACCTACTCCCTGGCCGAGGGCATCGAGGACGGTTTCCTGGCTCCCTACCGTGTCCGCAGGGTGCGGCTGAACGTAGACATGGAGGGCTACAAGACCGAGCCTGGCCAGAAGGACAGGTACGGCAACGAAATCCCGGAGGATGTCTACGGCCCGCGTGACTTCGAGCGGGTGATGGTGATCCTGGAGCGCACCGAGGCTGCCGCCCAGTACGTGATCGATTTTCTCCGTGCCACAGCAGAGGACGGCATACACGGCAAGACCATCGTCTTCTGTGAGAACAACGACCACGCTGCGCGCATGCGGAGCGCACTCTTCAACGCCGCTGCTCAGGAAGTCCGCGCGCAGCCCGACTACGTGGTCCGCATCACCGACGCCGATGGCCCGCACGGCAAGGCCCTGCTGGACGAGTTCCGCAAGGACGAATCTGACGAGCCGGTCATCGCTGTCACTTCCAAGCTGCTCAACACCGGGATTGACCTGCCGGCGGTGCGCAACATCGTCCTCTTCCGCCGTATCGCCTCAATGCCGGAGTTCAAGCAGACCATCGGGCGGGGCACACGACTGTGCCCCGAGATCGGCAAGGGTTCCTTCGACATCATCGACTTCGTTGAAGCCACCCGGCTCTTCAACGACCCGGGCTTCGACGGCCCGCCGCTGCGCATCGTGCGGGACACCGCCGACGAACAGGGGCACGTGGTGGACACCGCACCGGAGACCGCCGACGGAGAGGAGGTCGATCCCGAGACTGTGGCCGAAGCCGAAGCCGAGTATGCGCAGGAGGACGGCGGAACGCTCGGACAGGCCGGCGGCACGGTGGATGACCCGGACGAGGTGGATCGGATCCGTTCCCGCGGCCGGCGGTATGTGGTGAGCGGGGTCGAGGTCTACAAGTGGGGAGAGGCCCGCTACCAGCTCGACTCCGACGGCCGGACACTGAAACTCGTCACGCTCCTTCAGTGGGTCCACGATCGAGTTCTTGAACTCGACCTGGCACCGGACCAGCTGCGCTCGCAGTGGGCGGTAGCCAAGAGCCGTCGCGTGCTGATGTCCGCACTGGACGCGGCCGACATCGATGCCGAGCGGCTGCCCACCGAGCTCGACAGCCCCGATGTAGACCCAGTAGATCTCCTGCTCAACGCCGCCTGGGGGCTGCCCTTGGTGAGCAGGGAAGAGCGGTTGTCGCGCTTCCGCCGAGAGCACCGGCAGTTCCTCGACTCCTTCCAGGAGCAGGCCCGCGAGGTGCTGGAGGGGATGCTGACGAAGTTCGCGGAATATGGGTCTCCGCAACTGCAACCGAAGACGCTCGAAGTGCAGCCGTTCCTCGGGATGGGTTCCCTCCGCGAGCTGACCGACCGGTTCGGCGGGGCGCAGCAGCTGCACGAAGCCATCGATGACCTCGGCAGGCGGCTGATCGAGGCAGCATAAGTCAAAGATAACTTTAGCTTCAGGCGTAAGCATGATGTGAAGATAAAGCTGTCTATGAGTTTCATGTCGATGTTAAGCTGGGTGCACGCTCAGGGACCGTACGGACACCAGAGCTGCCCTCTGGCGTATCGCCAGCGGGCAGCGCGGTTACTTCACTGCTGCCCAGGCGCTGGAAGTGGGCTACTCGTACCAAGCGCAGCGTTATCACGCCCAGCGAGGCAACTGGGTGTCCGTGGACCGTGGCATCTACCGCTTTCGGGAGTTCAGCGACCTGCCGGGGGAGGGGGACGATCACCTGGTGCGCTGGTCGCTGTGGAGCAAGGGGCGTGCCGTTGTCTCGCACACCACCGCGCTCGCCGTGCATGACCTCGGCACGGCCAATCCGGATCAGATCCACCTGACCGTCCCCCGTAACTTTCGGCAGAAAGACGCGGCCGTGATCCTCCACCAGGCCGAGCTGGATTCAGAAGAAGTCGAGCAGCGCGGCGGCTACCGGATCACCACGCCGGTGCGAGCGATCTCCGAGTGCGCGGCCGCGAGCACCGACCAGGACGTACTGGACTCCGCCGTTGCCGAGGCGCTGGAGCAAGGCATGGCCACGAGGCGGCAACTGCTCTACGCCGCACAGCGACTAGGGCCGCGTGCGGAGCTCGGCGTTGAGCGCGCCCTACGGACGGGAGATTCATGACCAGCCGTTACCGGGACGCAGCCGCACTGCGCCGCGCTCTGGAAGACCGGCTGAAACAGCAGACGAACGACACCCGCACCGATCTCGCCCGTCGGCGCCGCCTGATGGTCTTCGACCGTCTGGCTACCCGCCTCGCCAGTGATCCGTCGGCAGGTTGGGTTCTCAAGGGCGGCGCGGCCATGGAGTTCCGCCTCTCCGGCCGCGCCCGCACCACCAAGGACCTGGACCTGGCGGCCCGGCCTGACGGTGCGGTGCAGCCTGACGGTGACGATGTACGTGAACTGCTGATCGAAGCCCTGGCAGTGGACGCGGACGGTGACGGTTTCCAGTTCCGGGTGTCTGTTCCCATGGTCTTGAAAGCCGACACTGACGGTCGGGGCGGCTGGCGGTCCTCGGTCGAGGCACGCCTGGCGGGCAAGCTCTTCGAAGCTGTACGCGTGGATGTGGTGGCCCGGAGCGAGGAGATCGCGCTGACCGAGCGACTTCCGCTGCCCAACACCCTGGAGTTCGCCGGCACCCCGCAGCGCACCATCGAAGCCGTGGACCGCCGCCAGCACTTCGCCGAGAAGCTCCACGTCTTCACGCGGGACTACGGCGGCCGACCCAACACCCGGGTGAAGGACCTGGTTGACCTTGTCCTGCTCATTGAGAGCGGGCTGTCTCCCGATGCAGTGCTCACCGGGACCGTCCAGCATGTCTTTGCGGTACGGGCCACCCACTCTGTGCCGGAGTCGATCCCCGACCCACCGCCGGCGTGGAACGGCACGTAGCCCGATTTGGCCGCCGGCCTGACCCAGATGCCGCCCGACCTGGATACTGCAGCTCGCCCACCTGCGCGAGTTCCGGGGCAAGGCGTTGAATGACCAATACGAGGAGCAAGGCTGACATGGCGTCACCTACGAAGAAGGCGGCTCCGGCCGCTACGTCCAGGACGCGGCTCGCGTCCCTGATCAAGTCGGCCCGCGACATCATGCGCAAGGACGCAGGGCTCAACGGTGACCTGGACCGGCTGCCGCAGCTCTCCTGGCTGCTCTTCCTCAAAGCCTTCGACGAGCGCGTCGAGCAGGTTGGCCCACTGAGGGATCCCGACTACCGCCCGGCGATCGAGAAGCCCTTCCGGTGGCAGGACTGGGCCACCGACCCCGACTTCAGCGGGAAGGAACTGACGACGTTCGTCAACAACGAACTCATCCCGCACCTCGCCGAACTGAAGGGCGGGAACGCCGAGGATCCGCGCAATGTCCTGTCCACAATCTTCAAGGACGTAAATAACCGGATGCTCTCAGGTTCCCTCCTGCGGGACTTGGTAAATACGGTTGACCAGATCCACTTTACATCAACGGACGACATCCACACGATGGCTTTCGTCTACGAGTCGATCTTGAAGGAAATGCGGGATGCGGCCGGAGACTCCGGCGAGTTCTATACCCCCCGGCCGGTCAACCGCTTCATGGTCCAGCAGTCCTTCCTCAAGCTTGGTGAGTCGATCCTTGACCCAGCTTGCGGTACGGGTGGTTTCCTGGTCCAGGCGTACGAGGAGCTGAAGGACCAAGCCGACACCGTTGCCAAGCTGCGGCGGCTCCACTCTGATATCCGGGGTATCGAGAAGAAGCCTCTGCCGTATCTGCTGGGCAGTATGAACCTACTGCTGCATGGCATCGACGCTCCCCGCCTCGTCCGCTTCAACGCGCTGGACAGGATGCGGGACGCGACGGCGGCTGATCGTGTGGACGTTGTCCTCACCAACCCGCCCTTCGGCGCCGCAGAGGAACAGTCGGTTGTCAGGAAATTCCCAGAGGCCTATCGCACCCAGGAGACGGCCTGGCTGTTCGTCCACGCGATCCTGGACCAGCTGAAGAAGGGCGGCAGGTGCGCGATCGTCCTGCCAAACGGCAGCCTCTCAGACGACGGCGTCGGAGCACGCATCAAGGAGAAGCTGATGAAGGAGTGCAATCTGCACACCATCGTCCGTCTCCCGCAAGGCGTCTTTGCGCCGTACACCCCGATTCCTTCGAACCTGCTGTTCTTCGAGAAGACTGGACCAACGGAGGAGGTCTGGTTCTACGAGGTGCCCCTACCCGAGGGGCGACGCGGCTACAGCAAGACGAAACCGATGCGGTTCGAGGAGTTCGACGGTTGCGTCGATTGGTGGGGTGGTGAGGACAGGGAGGGGCGTGAGCAGAGCGAGTTCGCGTGGAGGGTCTCTGCGAATGACATCAAGAAGGCTGGACACAACCTTGACATCGCCAACCCGCACGTCGGCGACGACCTTGCTCACCGGACGCCAGGGGAGCTGGTCGACGATCTTCTGCAGGCGGAGGACGAGATCCTGAGCCTGCTTAAGGAGCTTCGCGCGGAGCTGGGGAGCAGCGCGTGAAGCTCACCGAATATGCTGTCAATGACGTAATCCAGCTGATCCGTCGGCCAGTCGATCTCGAAGAAAGTCGGGAATACTGCGAAATTGGTATCCGATCTTTCGGCAATGGAATTTTTCACAAGCTTCCTGTTTCGAGTGAAGATATCGGCACTAAGAAGGTGTTCTGGATCGAGCCGGGAGACCTTGTTTTCAGCAACATCTTTGCCTGGGAGGGAGCGGTTGCGATCGCCTCCAATAAGGAGGCTGGGATGATTGGATCACATCGATTCATGACCTACCGGGTCAACCAGGATGTTGCAGATCCGCGTTATCTGCTGCGGTTCTTCTATGGTGGACCAGGGCTTCAAACTATCCGCCAGGCCTCGCCCGGTTCCGCCGGCAGGAACAGAACACTCGGGATCAAAACCTTCGGCCACCAGCGCATTAGCTTGCCTGACCCGGTCGAGCAGCGTCGCATCGCTGCCAGGCTGGACGCGTCCATGGATCGAATCTCCCGCATCACCGCGCTGCGAGACACGACAACCGTGCTCTATAAGCAGCACATGGACGCACTGCTCCGACCGGTCCAGGAGCGAGCCAAGCTCTCGATGGCCCTTCACCCGAGCAGCGACTTCGTCGACGTAGACCCCACGGCGACGTATCGGACCGCCGGCCTCCTCAACCGAGGACGTGGCCTTTTCGAGCGCCCCGCGATCAATGGTGATGAGACCAAGTATCCCCGTTACAACCGTCTCCGCACCGGCCAGTTCGTCTACAGCAAGCTCTTCGGCTGGGAAGGCTCACTCGCCGTCGTCCCGCCGAGTTTCGAGGGCGTGCATGTCTCGCACGAATTCCCCACATTCGATATCGATCCTGATGTCGCCGACCTCGAATACATGACACACCTCGCGCGCTGGCATGGCCTGCATGACAGCCTCAAGGACAAGGGGACCGGCATGGGCTCCCGCCGGCAACGCGTGAATGTCGACCGCCTCCTGGCCACTGAGGTTCCGCTGCCGAGTCTGCCCGAACAACGCCGTATCGCCCGCCGTCTCACCCTGGTCCACCAGACGAGCCTGATGGGAGCGGAACAGTCCACTCAGCTTGCTGCCTTGCGGCCCGCGCTGCTCAATGCGGCCTTCGGCGGTCAGCTGTAGGGCACGCGTTTCCACTCTCCGTCCGTGACCACCACGTGGTCCAGAAAGCGGAGCCCGACCGCCTCCGCGCCCATCGCAAGGCGGGCAGTCGCACGGCGGTCGGGCTCGCTCGGGGCGACCGCGCCGGTGGGGTGGTTGTGTGCCACCCCGAAGGCCGTGCCGCCGACTGCGAGGACCAGGGCCAGTACGTCACGTACCGGGATCAGGCTGCGGTCCGTCGCGCCCTCGGTAAGTACGGCTGTACGGAGCACTGCGCCGGCGGAATCGCACGTCACGACCACAACCCGTTCATGGCGCAGCCCATGCAGCAGCGGCGCGGCGATTGCCGCCAAGTCGGCCGAGCCTCGTACCCGCGGGCGCTCTGCCTTTGGCGAGACCGCTCGCCGTCCGAGCTGGAAGGCCGCCGCGATGCGCGCGGCCTTCGCCGGGCCCAACCCCGGTGTGCCGGAAGACAGCTCGTGAGGTGCGGTCCGGGACAGTTCGTACAGACCGCCATGCCGGGCGATGAGCTGCCCCGCGAGCTCCACCGCATCACAACCGCTTGTACCTGAGCCGAGGAGCAGTGCAAGCAGTTCACGATCGGAGAGAGCTTCCGGTCCACGATCCAGCAGACGTTCACGGGGGCGGTCCCGCTCGGGCAGGTCCTTGATCCTCATGAACGCGCGCTTCCCATCAGTCCGCAGAGTCGAGGTCGACAGGCTCGTCGGGGTCGACGTCCTCAGTAAGTTCGACCACTTCGTCGCTCCTTAGCCCAACATCACCATGGCCGTACCCCTCGCGCTCCGTTCCGCCGAGCAGCTTCACGAGCTGTCGGTGCAGCGTCTCTGACCGGGCCCGCAGAAACGCGTCGTAGTCGTCCCGCAACGCCGCCTGGAAGGCGTCCTCCTCGACCAGGCAGCTGGCGAGCCTTTGCCGTACCGCCGTCTCGCCCTCTGTATCGCACAGATCCCGCAGATACTGGGATGGAGCACGGTCGGTGATCCAGATGTTGGACAGCGACGTCAGCATGACCAGGTTGCCGCAGACGTTCGCGCGGGCCTGGCTCACTCCCTTGGAACGCAAGTGGGCCCGGGGGAAGAAGTGATGGAATTCCTTGTCGTTCTGCCACGACAGGGCCTTCCCCACATCGATTCGTTGCCCGGTGGCCAAGTCCAGGGGCTCGGCATACGAAAGCAGTAAGCCGAGGAGCTTGCTGGGGGCATTGCGCCGAGAGAAAGAACTGCTGCGCCACAAAGCTGGACGCGGCGTTGCGGCCGAGGTGTCGATCTCTGTCGTCAGCCCCTGCGTGAAGTCAGCCACCGCCTGCCGGTCCGCGGCCATCTGCGTCTCGCTCCAGCCCTTGAAGTACTCGCCGCTCGCGGTGAGCCAGAACCAGCGCCGCAGAGACTCGTACTGCACCGAAGTGGGCTTGGGCAACTGGCGGAAGAGCTCCACCAGTACGGCGAACTGGTTGTAGTACGGCAGGGCTTCAGCGTGCGGTGTACGAATCTGAGTGCTGAGGAAGTCGACCGCCCGCTCGGATGCCTTGGCTGCCTCCGAGACCGCTGCCCGCAGCCTCTCCTTGTCCAACTCGCGAAGCCGGTTGATGTCCTTGGTGGAGAATCCGAACCCGGCAGCCGCCGCGATCGTGCGCAGCAAGGTCTTGCTGTCGACCCGTCCGTATTTCTTCGCGTTCAGCACTTCCAGTAGCTCATCGATCTCGTCCTGCAGATCGAAATCGGGACTCCAGGTACCCGCCCGCATCAGGTCGACGATGGTCATGGACGTGCCAGTGCTGTTGATCCGTTCGAAGATCCGGGCGGAGTCGTCGGGAGTCAGATCCTGCAGCGTCACCACCGGGATCTGGTAGTTGGTGAACTGCTCGTACAGCGATATAGCCCGCTCATGCAGCTCGGGTGCGAGCATCGACGTCTGGCGGAACAGGTCACCTGCCGAACTGACCTTCCGCATCGGGACGATGTGGTCACCTTCCGGGGTGTCGGGCATCAGATGGAGGAACCGCTCCTCGACGAGGTCGTAAGCGACGTTCCACTTGCCCGTGCCGGCGTGCAGGGCGCCAATGATGCTGGCCAGCCGTTGCTGGCCGTCGATGATGTAGCGCACCGGATGGCCAGCACGCGGCGCATCCACGCTCAAGCCCGCGATGGTCTGCTCACTTGCCAGCTGCTCGGTTGTCTCCCACAGCAGCACGCTGCCGATGGGGTAGTTGCGGTGTACGGAATCCAGCAGATGCAGGATCTGCTCCGGGGACCAGACGAATCCACGCTGATACTTGGGCAACACGATCTGGCCTGACAGCACTCGGTCGGCGAGCCGGGTCACCGGCGAAATCGTCGGTTCCGGACTCGCCTGCCGACGCCCTTGGGCTGATGTCGTCACACTGCCACCCCCTCTTCTGGTCGCGGCATCGCATCGGTCACGATCGTACGGGCCGCCGCTGACAACGGGGATAGCTGCAGGTGGAGCGGGAGCTGGCATTGGTGCGGGTCGACCACGAATTGTGAGTCGGGGCAGGTCTACCTTGCTCGTATGGCTGCCTATGTCCAAGGGGGAGGCCGATCTGCGCCAGCTTGCATCCCACCTCCCTCTCACTTTGTGGCAAAATATTCAATTTCGGACAAAGTGGAACTGAAGTGGTGCGCTATCGAGGCGTTTGAAGCGCGGCTCCTCATCCAACACGATGTGGGTTGGTATGACACCCGTCCCAGTGCCCTCGAGTGTTGTTACGCTCGGCGCCAAATCAAGACATGGAGGCGAGGTTGGTGGGGCAGCCGACGGGTTCCGAAGACTACGAGAGTGTCTTGGACGCCGTGATCGCGCCGGTTACTGAGGCGTACTACTCCCAACGGGTTCAGTCAGGGTTCAACGCACGGGTGCGAGCCCAATCCGCTCAGTCCACTATCACCCTGTTCGCCGGAGGGTTGATCGCAGCCCTCACCGTTACCACGTTGGCGGACCGAGGCAAGCTGACTCAGATCGTCGCGATCACCACCGTCGGGCTATGGCTACTGGCGGCCCTGCTTTACATGCGAGCCGTGGCATTCCCCGTCGTAGACCTTCCTGGTCCCGACTATGTGACTAGTCGTGAGGCGCTGATCAGAAGCGTCCTTGAGAAGGCCAACCATGAGACCGAGAAGATCGACAAGAGGCAGGGGCATGCGAACTGGGTTGCGGCGGCCGCCGTCGCCATGAGCGTCCTCACCTTTGCCCTCGGCGTACTTGTGGGACCAGAGACGGAATCTGCACCTGGCACGGTTGTTCTGGAGCCTTCGTACAGGGACGCATTGACGCTGCTGTGCGGCGAGAAGACGTACCGAGTCGAGGGCATGGTCACCAAGGGCTCCCTGAGCACCCCGTTCGTTGAGGTGAAACCTGCGAAGAACACGTGCGGAGCCAAGAGCGGTGTCCTGCAAATTCCGCGTTCCGCCGTGAAGGCCGTGAGGTGGCAAGATGCCTGATTCGAACGCGATCGCTCATTTCCTGTGCATCGGACCGCTGCCCGAGGACGCTGAGGTGCGTGAACGAGCACGGGCTGCAGCGTCCGCCGATCTGGCGCAGCTTCACAGCACAGGGCACAGGCTCGACGGGCTGTTCGTCCTGGGTACTGCGGGCGGATTGTCAGACCACGGGTATCCGGCATCGAGGGAATTTGTCGACTCACTCCTCCTTGACTGCCTCAACCACAGCGCCGACGGGGCGCTACCGATGGTCCTGGCTGCAGCAGGCTTGGGAGACCGCCGGATGGGCTCAGCAGGGCTCTTGCTGACCAAGGCCCTGAGTGGAATGTGGGAGCAACTCGGCTCCGAGCTGTGGAGCGGAGGGCTCACGGATGACATCGTACGCCCCCTGAAATCCGAGGTGTTCCGAGATTTCCAGGAGTGGCATCAGAAGGTTTATCACGTCATCCCCGGCATGCACGCGGGGCTACTGCCCGGCGAGGGCGCACTGCGATGGGAGGCCGCTGGCAGATCCATTGGCTTGGTCACAGTCAACACCGTCTTCCGGATGGTTTCCGCCGACGCCGACGCTGGGCTGGCAGGCTGCTCGGAGGAACAACTGAAGTGCGCAGTCGGTGAAGAGTTCGACGCCTGGGTCGGAAGCAACGACCTGACGCTCCTACTAGCCGGCCATACAGGCAGCATGCCTGATCTGTCGGGACTCCCGTCACCGGTGTTGCCGCTCGCCGGGTCTGGAGATGAGGACGGCCTCTGGCGCGTGCTACCCCATGGCGCGGACTCTGTGCACCAATTGCTGAGCGTGAACCTTGCGCGCGACGCGCGACCCGAGGTCACCAATGTTGGGACTGGCCACACACTTGCTCTGCAAGGACCTTGTTACCCCGCGCCCGAAGCGGCGCCCGCACGTGCGACACAGGACTCCTCTTCTCAAGAAGACTACGAGGAGGGACCGCTGCTCGACGCCTTCTACCAACAGGCGGCCACAGGGCGGATGGTGCTCGTGCTGGTCTCCGGGCCGGAGGCCGACGGAGGTCCCATCGATACGGACGAGCTGAACCGCCGCCTGGCTCAGGCTGCATTCGGTGCAATACCTCATCCGATCCCACCGTTGAAGGAGACCTGGGCAGCCGCCCGCGAGGAACTGACGCCGCAACAGCTCGAACACCATCTCCAGGCGCTGCGCGGCGCTCCGGACACCTTCCCGCAAGCCGCGCAACGGCTGCTGCAATCCCCATGGTGGCGCGTCTACGACTTCACAGGCTCTGACACCTTCGCCACCGCGGTCGCCCGCGACCCGAAGCTGGCCGAAACTGTCTCCTTGGTCAACGCCGGCCAGGCTGGACCGGGAGGCAAGAAGAGCGTCGTCGAAGTCATCGCAATGAACGGGACGGTCGGCAGCACATCCGGGACTGTCGACTTCAGCGAGGTCCCCGTGAACGGCAGCGACCCTCGCAACCTGTGGTTCCGGCAGTTCCAAGCAGAAGTGCTCATCCGGCCCACGCTGTTCATGGCGCTGTCACCCGGCAGCGCGGCCCTGTGGGAAACACTCGCCTTGACCGGCAGGCTTTCAGGAGCGGAGGGGTTTCCGGGCTTCATCGTCACATCCGACGGCACCTTGGCAGATCGGGCGCGGTTGCGGCGAGCCGCTCTCAGTCACATCCGACAGTCCCCTTTCACCTTCTCGACCCAGTGTCTGCGGTCCGGCCACCAAAGCCTCGTCGAGGGCCATCGGTTGCTCGCGCAGTCCTACGTAGGCGAACGCAAGGGCACGGGCGTCGCTCGGGTGGCGACACTGGTAAGTGAAGCGTCGAAGGGGAGCCGCGCATTCCTGGAGGGCCGGGACGCAGCGTGGGGCGACATCATCGACAAGGTAGCCGCCGAACTATCTATGAAGGACGCGTTGGAAGACGCTGGGCGGCCAAGACCGGGCGGCCGTGCCCCGATCGTCCTACTCAAGGGCAGCGCCGGGTCGGGCAAGACCACAGCTTTGATGCAATACGCCTATCGTCTGCACACGATGGGGAAAAACGTCGGCTGGGTGGACCGTGACGTATCGGTTTCCCGCCGGACCATTGAGGCCCAGGCTCTAGAACAGAGACTGAACGCTATTTTCGTCGACGACATCGACATCTTCGGCAAGCAAGCGACTTCATTGCTCAAGAATCTAAGCAATGGAGGGAAAACCCTCGTTGTGGCGGCGATCCGCACGACCCGCGAACATGAGCTCGACGCCACTTTCACACCCGACGTCGTACGGTCCGACACCCCACTGAACGACGACGATCTCAGGAACATTATCAAGGTGCTCAAGAAGAATGGGCTCCTGGGAATTCTGAAACAGCACCGGTTGCCCCACCAGCGCATCAACAGGCTCCGCACGATCTGCGAGAACAGCCTTCTAGCTGCAATGATCCAGGTGGTTACCGGAGAACAGTTCGAGGCGAAGATTCGAAGCGAGTTCCAGCAGCTCGACAGCGAACAGCGGGCAGCGTATGCCACCGTTTGTCTCTTCGAGTCGGCCCTCGTCTACAAGCAGCGGGGAATCGACGAAGAGGATCTCTTGCTGATCGTCGCCTCACCAGCCGCGCCGACCCGACGGCACCGAGACGCCGTCTCCCAACTAGTTCCCATGGGCATGTTGGTGCGGGCCGCCGACGGCCGACTCCGCTGCCGCCAGCGGGCCATCGCTGACAGCGTCGTCGACTCAGTCCTCAGAGCCAATCTGGACCAACTGGCCTCCGTGGCCCGGCATCTTCTGGTGTTCTACGCGGCCCGCGCACGGAACACCCAGGACAACGACCATCCCATCCGCCGAGCCATGATCAAGCTGCTCAGCCACACTCTGATGCGCGACCTCAAGCTCCCCGTCGAAACCGTACGGGAAATCTACGACGCAGCGCACGACTCTTTGCAAGACGACCGCCACTATTGGCTACAGCGAGGCTCGTTCGAGTTGGAGCACGGGCACCTGAGAATCGCCCGAAACCACCTGGAGACGGCCAAGGGATGCGACGGGGGCGAGCAGGATCCCCTGGTGCGTACTACGAGCTGTGCGATCCATCTGAAAACGGCAGCCGAGGCGTCAAAGAATCCTGGCCTTGAGAGCGCCGCGGTTAACGCAGTTCATGACCTCCACGCTGTGACCAAACAATGTGGGGCGAGCGCGCCCCATAGCTACGCCATCTTGGCCCGTGAGGGTACCAAGTGGTTGGAGGCCTGCACCTCGACGCTCGCTGCCCAAGTCTTCTTGGATATGAAGACGCTGATCCTCGAAATTATTGCAGAAGGTAAGGTGTTCTGCCGCAATAACCATCAATTCATGGATATCGCCGCCACATACGAGCCTGTACTGAAGAAACTCCTGCCGAAAGGCCCTGGTGTCCCTCTCTGAGACGGCAATGGCGCAGGGCGGTGAAATCGAGTGGGGCAGACCGTGATGCAGTAAGATAGTCCGGATATCGTTGTGCTGAGGGTCCATTTTGCAACAGTCGACCGCGCTACGCTGTTGCCATGCGGCTGACCTGCGATAACGGTCAGTGGCTCCGCCCCGGGCGAACGGGTCAGGACGCCTTTCTCATCCCAATGCAGGTGCGAAGCTCCCCGGATTGGCTTCGCGCTCTCACCAGCGACGCTGCCGTTCATCACGGATCTGGCCCCGCTCCACGGGAACTGATGGGAACCTCATGGGAACGGAAGGATCACGCACGATGCAGCAAGACCGGGTAGAACCTAGTACCGGCACATGCTCTCACCTGCGACTTTCCCTAGATCCGAGCAAAGTTGTTCAAGATCGGGATGATCATGTGCTGACTCGTAATGCGTAGGTCTGATTCCGTTGGCGAAGTCGGCTGGTTGAGGTCAGGCCGCTGCGAGGCCGTGGGCGGTGCACAGTTCGCGGATTCTG
>NZ_JBEXFG010000089.1:0-13180 GCF_040606675.1 Streptomyces sp. NPDC005393
GTCCGCCGTCCTCGGCCCCTACACCGAGGAGGACGCCTCCTCCCGGGTCACCCCCGGCACCATCCTGGGCGGGCCGGCCCGGGCCGGCCCGGGCCGGCCCGGGCCGGGCCGGGCGGCGTGACCCGGCGAGCGCCGCGGGACGCTCATGGGGCCCGCTCGCCCGACCGCGCCGTGCCGGTGGGCCGACGCTCCGCCCCGCACCCGGCCGGCGAGATTCCGCTTCCTGCGGGATCAGTGCTTCCTGTGGGATCAGTGCTTCCTGTGGGATCAGTGCTTCCTGTGGGATCAGTGCTCCCTGCGGGACCAGCGCTCACTGCGGCACCACGCTCACAGCGCCAGCGCTCACAACCCCTCCAGCACCCGCCGCGCCACCTCCCGCCCGATCGGCAGCGAGGCCGTCGCAGCCGGTGAGGGCGCGTTGAGCACATGGACGACCCGGGGGGACTGCGAGATGAGGAAGTCGTCCACGAGCGTGCCGTCGGGCAGCACCGCCTGGGCGCGCACGCCCGCCGGGGCCGCTGTCAGATCGTCGGCCGTCACATCCGGCAGCAGCCGGCGGACGGCGTCGGTGAAGGCACGCTTGGACAGCGAGCGCCGCAGCTCACCCGCCCCGTACCGCCAGTGGCGGCGCGCTATCCGCCACGCACCGGGGTAGGCCAGGGTCCCGGCCAGCTCGTGCGGGCGCACCGTATGCCAGGCGTAGCCCTCCCGGGCGAGCGCGGGCACCGCGTTGGGCCCGATGTGGACGGCGCCGTCGATGCCGCGGGTCAGATGGACGCCGAGGAAGGGGAACGCCGGATCGGGCACCGGGTACACCAGGCCGTTCACCAGCGAGGCGCGGGAGGGCACCAGCTCGAAGTACTCACCGCGGAAGGGCACGATCCGCATGCCCGGGTCGTCGCCCGCCAGCCGGGCGACGCGGTCACAGTGCAGCCCCGCGCAGTTGACCAGGGCCCGCGCCCGCAGCACCGTCCCGTCCGTAGTACGGACCGCGACCGCCGAGGGGCGCCGCCCGATGGTGCCTACCTGCGCCCCGTACCGCACCGAGGCCCCCGCGTCCTGTGCCAGGCGGGCCAGCTTGGCCGCCACCGCCCCGAAGTCGCACACGCCCGTCGTGCCGACGTGGATCGCGGCCAGGCCGCGCACCCATGGCTCGTACTCCGCGATCTGGGCGGGGCCCAGCTCGCGCACCGGAATCCCGTTCTCCCTGCCGCGCTGGACCAGGGCGTGCAGCCGCGGCAGCTCGGCCCGCTCCGTGGCGACGATGAGCTTGCCGGTCACCTCATGGGCGATGCCGTACTCGGCGCAGAACTTCACCATCTCCGCCGCGCCCCGCACCGCGAACCGCGCCTTCAGGGAGCCCGGAGGGTAGTAGATACCGCTGTGGATCACCCCGCTGTTCCGCCCGGTCTGGTGGCGGGCCGGGCCCGCCTCCTTCTCCAGCACGGTCACACGGGTGCCGGGCGCGGCGCGCGTGATCGCATACGCCGTCGACAGGCCGACGATCCCGCCCCCGATCACCAGCACGTCGCAGTCCAACGCCGTCACGCCATGTCACCTCCCCACGCGCCACACCGTCCAGTCGCCCGATCGTCGATCCCTATCATGACCTGCGCCACTGACAGCGACCCGAAACCCAGGCGAGGCTTCGGTTCCGAGCTGGTGTGCGAAGAGGGCGCCGGCTCTCAGGCCGGCTCTCACGCCGGGGCCACCAGCAGCGGCCGCGCCTGCTCGCGCAGCTCGGCGACGCGCGGCTCGTCGCGGTACGCCTCGAGGCGGTGCATCAGGTCGCGCACGTACTCCGTGGTACGGGCGGACGAGATCCGGTTGGCGACTTCCACGGCCCGGGCGCCGGCCGCGCAGGCCGCGTCCAGGTTCCCGGACTCCAGTTCGGCCACGGCGGACACGACGAGCCGCAGCCCGTGGGAGCGCACGAACTCCTCCGTCGGCCGGGCCAGCGCCTGCTCGGTGAAGCGCCGCACCTGGCGCGGCAGCCGGAGATCGCGATAGCACTCGGCGGCGTCGGCCGCGAACCGCTCCTGGCTGTAGAAGTCCAGCCAGGACGGGTCGGGGTCGCCCGCCCGCGCCCGCTCCAGCCAGCCCTCGGCGGACTTCAGGGCCGCCCCGCAGGCGGGACCGTCCCCGGACTTGGCCTGGGCGCGCGCCTCGACGAGCCGGAAGAAGCTCATGGTGCGGGCGGTGGCCAGGCCGCGGTTGCGCTCCAGGGCGGCCTGGGCCAGGTCCACGCCCTCGTCGGCGAAGCCGCGGTAGGTGGCCTGCAGACTCATCGAGGCCAGCACATAGCCGCCGAGGGGGACGTCGGCCGCGGCGCGCGCGAGGCGCAGCGCCTGGATGTAGTACCGCTGTGCGGCCTCCTGTTGGCCGGTGTCGAAGGCCATCCATCCGGCAAGTCTGGTCAGTTCGGCGGTGGCGCCGAAGAGCGAGCGGCCGACCTCGTCGCTGTACGAGCCGAGCAGCAGCGGCGCCGCGTCCACCCGCAGACACTCGGGCACCATGGACGAACGCCAGTCGCCTCCGCCGTACTTGGAGTCCCAGCGGCGCGCGTCCTCGGCGGCCTCACGCAGCTTGGTGACGTCACTGTGGCCGACGCGCTGTGGTAAGGCCTCGGAGCTCGCCCCGGTCGCGCCGTCCGCGGCGTTCTCGGTGGCCTTCGGCTCGCGCGCGACCGAACTGTCCGCGGGGGATATGAGCCAGCGGGACGCCGGAGTGGCGTACGCGCTTACTGCGAAAGATCCGGCCAGGCTCTGCCAGATGCCGACGCCGCCGCGCCGACCCGCGAGATCCAGCCGGTAGAGCTCGGTCGCGGAACGCACGGCCTGGCCGATGTCGCGCGGGAAGGTGAGCCCGACCTCGGGGGCCGGATCGGCGTCGGCCAGGCCGATCTCGTGCAGCGGGACGGGGCGGCCGAGTTTGCTGCCGATCGCAGCCGCAATGAGGTGCGGCGCGGCGCCTTGGGGGACCATCCCCTTGGACACCCACCGCGCCACGGACGTCTTGTCGTAGCGAAGCGTCAGGCCACGCTGGGCGCCGAGGTCGTTGACTCTGCGCGCGAGCCCGGCATTGCTGATCCCAGCGAGGGCGAGAACGGTGCCGAGCTTCTCGTTCGGCCCGCGTAGCTCCCTGGACATGCGCACCCCTCGACAGCACCGACGGCCGCCCCGGCATAGGCGCGGGGCATTCGTAAACCCAGCGTAGTTCGCCGCATCCCGACCGTTAAGAGGTGGTGTCCCGGATGGCGAGATTCTTGTACGAACGGGCGTGCGGGGCGGGACGTGTGCTCCCGGTGTGTGTGGCTGTGCGCCCGTGTGTGCGCTCTGTCTCAGTCGTGGCGAGGACGTTTCGATGGGTCTTGCGTGGGTCGGCCCGCTGTACTGGATCCAGTGGGCTGGGGGACGCCGCCGCCTCAATTCCCCGCGGGCGGCGGAACGGGTCCGGGAGGCGAATGACGCCTCCCGGACTGTCGTGTTGGGAGGCGCAGGAGGTGGACGGTGGGCGCATACAGGGCATCCGCACGGCCATCGAGAGCGCCTCGGCACATTGGCTGAATAACGCCCCCACGGCCGGGCTCCCGCGTCGGGCCGGGGAGGGGGAGGCCCGACGCGGGAGCCCCTGCCTCGCGGAGCCGGAAGCCGCCTGCCTCGTACAGGCGTTGGCGCGCCCCTCGGTGCCTCTTCGCACACTCGTCGGCGCCCTTGCGCTCTTGTACGCCCCACTCGTGGCAGCATGGGCCACGGCGGAACGGTGTGTCGCGACCGGCGGTGGTTCCCTCATGGGCTCCTTAGGGGATCTCTTGTGCGGGAGCCGCCCTCTGTGATCAACCCTGCGATTCCTGCGATCAGCTGTGGTCAAGGGACATCCAGGAGATCCACGTAGTTGTCCGGTTCGATGCCGAAACCGTCAACATGCTGTGCATGATGGCACCTACTTCTTGGTTGCCCTGGATGCCCACAGCCTGTGGAGGCGGCGATGCGGTGGTTGGTGGGGTGGAGCAGTACCGCATCCGGCCCGGTCCCCCCGGAAGGCCGTGCGATCCAGCCGGTCGGCGCCCAACTCCTGTGGGCAGAGCCCGATCCGCTGTGGGCCGTCGGCGACTGGCGGCCCGACGAGGTACGCGTCGTCCAGGCCGACCCCTTCACCCGGCTCGCCGTCTTCGGCTGTTGCGGTGCGACCGACGAGGAGCTTCGGGTGGGCCTGTTCGCGGCGCGCGGTGGCGCCCTGCGCCACCTCACCGCCTGGCCCGGCAGCTATACCGCCGTCGCCCAGGTCGGCCGCCGCGTCACCATCGCCGGTGATCTCGCGGGCGCCCGGCCCGTGTTCCACACCGACTGGGCCGGCGGCACCGCCTACGCCACCGCCGCGCTCCCGCTCGCCGACCTCATCGAGGCCCAGCTCGACGTCGGCCACCTCGGCGCGCTCCTCGCCTGCCCGGACTCTCCGGAGGCCATGGGCGACGGCACGCCCTATATGGGCGTCAGACGCGTCCCCCCGGGGCATGCGCTGATCCTGCGCGACGGCGCCCGCGACGTCACCGGCTACGAGCCCACCGCGTCGCTCGCCGTCGCCGCACCCCAACTCGACCAGGACAAGGCCGTGGACGGCGTCCGGGACGCCCTCGTGGAGGCCGTACGGGCCCGGCTCACCGCCCCGCGCCACGCCCCCGAGACCGGCGGCGGCCTCGACCCCGGCCCGGTCCCCGGCATGGGCCCCGCCGAGCGGCGGGCCGCGCGCGGCGCCCCGGCCCCCGGCATCGGCGCCGATCTGTCCGGAGGCAGCGCCTCCGCCACGCTCGCCCTGCTCGCCGCCGGTCTCCCCGGAATGCCGGGCACCCTCCTCGGGCACGGCACCGAGGCGGGTGAGCGGCTCCTCGCCGTCACCTTCAACGACCTCGCCACGGCGGGCGGCGCCCGCACCCGCGAGGCCGAGCTGGAGCGCGCCGGCGCCATCGCCGCCAACCCGCGACTGCACCATGTGGTCGTCGCCGCGGGCGAGGAAGCCCTGCCGTACGCCGCCCTCGACACCGGCGCGCTCACCGACGAGCCCGGCCCGTCCCTCGTGATCGCCGAGCGCCACCGGCGCCGGCTCGCCGCGGGCAGCGCGGACCACTTCGTCGGCCATGGCGCCCGCCAAGTGCTCGACGCCCACCCCGCCCGCCTCGCCGACCTGCTGCTCGACCGCCGCAGACGCCACCTGCTGCGCCCCGCCACCGCGCTCGCGAAGGCCGACGGGCCCTCCGCACAGTCCTTCTTCGTGCCCTTCACGGTCTACCGGGCCGCACGCCGGCTTGCCCGCACGCCCTATAGGGACGGCGTCGAGGAAGCCGCCGCGCGCCTTTTGGAGCGCCGCTTCGCCGACGACAGCGTGACGGGCGGCCCCGGCGCCGTATCCGCCTCCCTCGCCGCCCTGACCTGGTGCCGCCCCGGGCCCGCCGCCCGCTGGCTCACGGGCGAGGCGCTGGCGGAAGTGTCCGTTCGGCTGGAGCAGGCGGCCGTGCGCCCCGTACTACTGCGCCGCCCCGGGGAGCGCCGCGCCGACGCCGCCCTCGCCCGCTACGCGGCGGACCACCGCGTCTTCGAACAGGCGGCGGAGGTCCGCAGCCAGCGCCTGCACGCGCCCTTTCTCGACAACCAGGTCGTACGGGCCTGCCGCGCGCTCCCCGAAGCGCTTCGAGTGCAACCGGGGGCGCGCGCCTCGGTGCTGCGCGCGGTCCTCGCCGGAGCCGGGATCCGGGAGCTTCCCTCCGGCTGGGGCGCCACCTCCCACGCCGCGCACACCGCCGCCGTACGGACCGGTATGCGCACCTGGGTCGGCGAGGTGATGACCCTCTTCGACGCGCCGCTGCTGGCCGACGCCGGCCTGGTGGAGGCCCGTGTCGTCCGTAAGGCGCTGCGCGCGGCGGCCCAGGGGGAGCGGCTGCCCCTGGACGGCCTGGCCGAACTCGTCTCCACGGAGGTGTGGCTGCGGCGGCTGCTGGCCCGCCGCGGCACCTGCTGGACCGGCACGGCGGCGCCCCGGCAGCGGGCGGTGGCGGGCGGAGTGGTGCCGCGGCCGAGTCTGTGACGGTGGCTTCGGCTGCCGTCCGGCCTGGCAGCCGGACGGGCCCGGCGGTGCGACCGGCCTGGCGGGCCGGACGGGCCTGGCAGGCGCGGTGAGCGCGGCCGCGGATGCCCCGGCCCATCTCCGCCGTACTACGGCGGCACCGGCTTGCCCGGCTGCCCTCGCACGGCGGCGTGAAGGGCGGCCGGCGGCGCATCGACCGTAGTGCCCCGTACGAGGGCGACGCTCCGCCGTGCCACGGTCCGCCGGCCGGCGCTGCCAGGTGGCCCTCAGGCGCCACTCGCGGCCGACGCCCCCTGTGACGACAGACCCTAGGAGAATGGACCCCGTGCGGTATCTGATCCTCGGCACCACCGAAGCGCGCGACGACCACGGGAACCCCCTGCCCCTCGGCGGCCCGCGGATCCGCGCGCTGCTCGCCGCGCTCGCCGTCCGCGCCGCACGCCCCACCCCGGCCCCCGTCGACGTCCTCATCGACGAGGTGTGGGCCGACGACCCCCCGCACGACGCGCCCGCCGCGCTCCAGGCGCTCGTCGGGCGGCTGCGCCGGATCATCGGCAGGGACGCCGTGGTCTCCGCGCCCGGCGGCTACCGCCTCGCGACCGCCGTGCCTCAGGACGACGTCGACCTGCTGCGCTTCGAGCGGCTGACCAACGACGGCATGCGCGCGCTGGACGCCGGCGACCCCGGCCCGGCCGCCGCGACCCTCCGCCGGGCGCTCGCCCTGTGGCGCGGCCCGGCCCTCGCCGACCTGCCCCACCGGGACGCGGCCGCCGCCCGCCCCGAGGCGCTCCGGCTGACCGCACTGCACCGCCGGATCGACGCCGACCTCGCGCTCGACCGTAGTACGGACGTCATACCGGAGTTGCGCGAGCTCGTCGCGGACCATCCGCTCGACGAAACGTTCCACGCCCAGCTGATCCGCGCGCTGCGCACGGCCGGCCACGGCGCCGACGCCCTCGCCGCGTATGAGGACGTCCGCCGGATCCTCACCGACCGCCTCGGAACGGACCCGGGTACGGAGCTGATGGAGCTTCATCGACAGCTGCTGCTCACGGACGGGCCGCCGGCCGCGCGGGAGCCGGTCGTCACGGGGGGCGCGGCCGCCCCGGGGGACGCCTCGGCGCGGCCCGGCGGCCGGGAGGAGGACCCGCGCCCCGTCGTGCCGCCGCTGCCGTCGCTGCCGCACGGCAACCTCCGGGCCCGCCTCACCAGCTTCGTCGGCCGGCAGACCGAGATCGGCGCCATCCGCCGCGATCTGGGCCGCGCCCGGCTGGTCACCCTCACCGGGCCCGGCGGCTCCGGCAAGACCCGGCTCTCCGAGGAGATCGCCGCGACCGTGACGGCCGGCTACCCGGACGGCGTCTGGATCGCCGAACTCGCCCCGCTCGACCACCCCTCCGCCGTCCCCGGCGCCGTGCTGAGCGCCGTCGGCCGCCGCGAGACCACCCTGCTCGCCTCCGGTCTCGAGGGCCGGACGAGCGGCGCGGACGGCGCGGACCCCACCGGCCGCCTCGTCGAGTACTGCGCCGACCGCCGGCTGCTGCTTCTGCTCGACAACTGCGAGCACGTCATCGACACCGCGGCGCGGCTCGCCGAGACCCTCCTCGCCCACTGCCCGGGCGTGACCGTGCTGGCCACCAGCCGTGAGTCGCTGGGCGTGCCCGGCGAGACCGTACGGCCCGTGGAGCCGCTGCCACCCGTCCCCGCCCACCGGCTGTTCGCCGAGCGCGCCGCGACCGTACGGCCCGGATTCGACCCGGCGGCGGACCCGGCCACGGCGGCCGCGGTCGCGGAGATCTGCCGCCGGCTGGACGGGCTGCCGCTGGCGATCGAACTGGCCGCGGCGCGGCTGCGGCTGCTGACCCCGCGCCAGATCGCCGACCGGCTCGACGACCGTTTCCGCCTGCTGACCAGCGGCAGCAGAACCGCACTGCCGCGCCAGCAGACCCTGCGGGCCGTCGTCGACTGGTCCTGGGACCTCTTGGACGAGCGCGAGCGGACCGTACTGCGCCGGGCCTCGGTCTTCGCGGGCGGCTGGAGCCTGGGCGCGGCGGAGGCGGTGTGCGCGGACGTGCCGTCCGGCGCGGAAGCCGGCGCGCATGCGGAGGCCGGTGCGCGCGCGGAGGCCGATACGCACGGGGATGCGGATCAGCCGGGCGAGGAGGGTTCGCGCGCCGGTTCACGCGCCCCCGCACGCTCCCACACGCACCCCCGCGCCCATATCGCGCCCCCGGACGTACTGGAGCTGCTCGGGGCACTGGCCGACAAGTCGTTGCTCGTCGTCGACCACCCCTCGGGCCCGGCGGGCGAGGCCCGATACCGCATGCTGGAGACGATCCACGAGTACGTCAGCGGGCGCGCCACCGAGGACCCCGCGGCCCGGATCGACCACGACGCCGCCGTCGCCCGCCATGTCTCCTGCTTCCGGGACTTCGTCCGCACCGCCGAACCGCGGTTGCGCTCCGCCGAACAACTCCCGTGGCTGCGCCGTGTCGAGACCGATCTCGACAACATCCGGGCCGCTCTGCAGCGCTCCCTGACCGCTTTCGACGAGGACACCGCCTTCGCGATCGCCCTGGCCATGGGTTGGTTCTGGTGGCTGCGCAACTACCGGGACGACGGCGCCGCCTGGGTCCGCCGGGTCCTGGCCCTCGAAAGCCGGCCGCACCGCACGGACGGGACGGAGCCGGCGGACGACCACGCTCCGTATGGCGAAGTGGGGCGCGTCCCGGACCGCGTTCCGGACGGGGTCGACGGCGACGACGCGGCCGTCACCCGGTACTGGCAGTTCATGGATCTGCGGCTGCTGCTCTTCTTCCTGCTCATCGAGCAGGGTGGGACCGATATGAACGACCCCGCGACCCGGATCGTCGCCGAGCGCATCCGCGACGCCTACGCCGCCCACCCGAGCCACCGCAGCACACGCTTCCCCGGGCTGCTGTGGCCGTTGGCCGGATTCGTCATCGACGGCCACGCCGGGGTGCTGCCGCTGATGGACGAGGCGGTGGCCCACTGCCGGGTGAACGGCGACGAGTGGTCCCTCGGCGTCGCGCTGATGTTCCGCACCCACCTCGCGATCGACATGCCGGGCGGCATCGAGAACGCCGACCACGACTGGGCCGAGCTGCGCGAACTGAGCGCCCGCGTCGGCGACCGCTGGATGCTCGCCCAGGTGGAGGGCGCGGGCGGCGAGATCGCCACGAGCCGTGGCCGGTTCGCCGAGGCGCGGGCCGCCTACGAGGAGGCACAGCGGCTCGCACGGGAGATCGGCGCCCACATCGAGGTGCCGTTCCTCTTCACCCGCCTCGCCGAGCTCGCTGTCCACGAGGGTGACTTCGAGGGCGCGACGAAGCTGCTGGACCGCTCCGAGGAGGAGGCGGAGCGCAACGGCGCGGTGGACGTCCGGGCCTTCAACCATGTGCTGCGCGGCCTCGTCGAGCTGCTGCGCGGCAATGTGGAGCAGGCCCGGTCGTACTGCGACGAGGCCCGGAGCAGGGCATTGCGCGGCACCCCGCCGCCACAGTTCTGGGTCGTGGTCGACGGTCTGCACGGCCGCATCACCGCCGCGGCGGGTGATGTGCCCGGCGGACTGCGCATGGTGCGCGACACCCTGCTCAAGGGCACCGAGGCGAGCTGTAAGGAGACGCTGCTGGCCGAGCAGGCCGAGTCCGCGGCGCGGATCCTCGCGGGGTGGGGGCAGGAGCGGCTCGCCACCCGGCTGCTGGGTGCGGCCGACGGCTGGCGCGGCCGGCTGCCGCGCTCACCGATGGTGGTCGAGGAGGTCGGCGCGGTCGTGGCACGGGTGAGCGAGGCGCTGGGCCGCGATGCGGTCGAGAGGCTGCGGGCCGAGAGCACGGGCCTGACCGTCGACCAGGTCATCGCCCTGCTCGATGACGTCGTGCCCACCCGCGACGACTCCGCCGACCCCGAGGGCTCGACAGCCCCCGACGACTCGACAGGCCCCGACGGCGGCCGGGAGCCGACCCCGACCAGGGAGGACGGCACCCCCGCTCCGCGTGCCCAGTGACGCGGACACGCGGACACGCGGACACGCGGACACGCGGAGCAAAGAATTCACCGGATCGGGGCGCTTACCTTCACTCGTACGGGGAAGACGTGGCGCACGAATCCGTAACGTACGAACGAACGCATGGGCCGCGCGGGCCCCCGACCGCCGGTCCGACGCATCAGGACAACCCACCACGACCGCCCGCACCACCGCCCAGGCACCAGCTGAACCCCGCAGGGCATCACCTCGCGGGGCGCGACCGCAACCCGTCCAGCAGGATGTCCAGCAGCCGCGCCGACGCGGCGGCCTGCTGCGCCGCGTCCGGCAGCGAGGGCGCTGCCGTGGCGATCACCAGCAGCACATCCGCGACCGTCACATCCGGGCGCAGTTCACCGGCCGCCCGCGCCCGCTCCACCAGCTGCCCGACGACCTCCAACAGCGCCGCGGCGCCCGCGTCGTCCGGATCGTCCTGCGGAGCGGTCGGCCGCTCGACCAGCCGCAGCTCCGGCTGGGCCGAGGCGGCTAAGCCGGCCTGCCGCTGCTGCGGCACCCGGATCTCCGTCTCCACATCGACCCCGACCCGCAGCACCTGCGGCGGCAGCAGCCGGCCCGCGCCGGACGCCACCGAGGTCCGCAGAAACCGGGCCAGCGCGGACCACGGCTCGTTCTCCTGCCCGAGCGCCGCCCGCGCCTGGTCGGTCAGCCGCGCCGTCTCCTCCTCGGCTATGCGGCGCACCAGTACGTCCTTGCTGGGGAACCGCCGGTAGACGGTGCCCACCCCGACTCGCGCCCGCCGCGCCACGTCCTCCATCGGAGCCCCGTACCCCAGCTCACCGAAGACTTCGCGCGCCGCCCGCAGGACATGCTCCAGATTGCGCTGCGCGTCCACGCGCAGCGGAGTGCTCCGGCCGCCGTTTCCGTCCGACGACGTGACGGTTGCGGACCATGACGAACCCTGAAGGTGCATAAGTGATCCCCCGGTAATGACGTCTCCCCCCGGAGACTCCCCGCCCAGACTGCCGGGGCAGTCACAACCCCGACGAAGTACGAACATAGTTGAGCACAGGTCAAGAAAGAAGGGGGTAGCTCGGGACAGACCGCCCCCCGGTCGGAGCAGCGGACCGCCATTTCCTGGCTCTCCGCCCGCCCTCCACCCCGCGCCCCCGTGCTGACCTGCGTACCTTTCGTACGCGGTACCGAATCCGGGGCGGCGGAGGCGCCGACTCCTCCGGTCACACAATTCGTCGGGGCTGTGGACAAACTGCGGCTGTGCGTGCCTCATGGGAGGGTGAAGGAACCTGCGCGCATTCTCGTTGTCGGCGGTGGCTACGTCGGGATGTACACCGCGCTGCGCCTCCAGCGGAAGCTGAAGCGAGAGCTGAGACAAGGCGCAGTACAGGTCATCGTGGTCGACCCCGAGCCCTATATGACCTATCAGCCCTTCCTGCCCGAGGCGGCGGCCGGGTCGATCTCCCCTCGCCATGTCGTGGTGCCGCTGCGCCGCGTCCTGCCGGACTGCAAGGTCGTCATCGGCGAGGCCACCGCGATCCATCACGGCAAACGCACCGCGACCGTCAGAACCCTCGCCGCGGAGGAGGAGGGCACCGGCGCGATCGAGATCCACTACGACGAGCTGGTGCTGGCCCCCGGATCCGTCTCCCGCACCCTCCCGGTCCCCGGCCTGGCCGAGTTCGGCATCGGCTTCAAGACCGTCGAGGAGGCCATCGGCATGCGTAATCACGTCCTCGAACAGCTGGACATCGCGTCCTCGACCCGGGATCCCGACGTCCGCGACGCGGCGCTGACCTTCGTCTTCGTCGGCGGCGGCTACGCGGGCGTCGAGGCGCTCGGCGAGCTGGAGGACATGGCCCGGTTCGCCGTCCGCTACTACCACAACATCTCGCCCGAGGATCTGAAGTGGATCCTCGTCGAGGCCACCGACCGGATCCTTCCGGAGGTCGGCGAGGACATGGGCAAGTACGCGGTCCGCGAGCTGCGCAGCCGCAATATCGACGTCCGGCTGGAGACCCGCCTCGAATCCTGTGTGGACAGGGTCGCCGCACTGAATGACGGCTCGCGCTTCCCCACCCGCACGCTCGTGTGGACCGCGGGCGTCAAACCGCACCCGATCCTCGCCTCCACCGATCTGCCGGTGAACGGGCGCGGCCGCCTCAAGTGCACCGCGGCGCTCCATATGGAGGGCGTGGAGCACGCCTGGGCCGCCGGGGACGCCGCGGCCGTCCCGGACCTGACGGCGGACCAGCCCGGTGCGGAGTGCGCCCCCAACGCGCAGCACGCCGTCCGCCAGGCGAGGGTCCTCGCCGATAACGTGCTCGCCTCGCTCGACGGCCGGCCGCTCAAGGACTACGAGCACAAGTACGTCGGCTCCGTGGCCTCCCTGGGCCTCCACCGAGGCGTCGCGCATGTCTACGGGCGCAAGTTGAAGGGCTATCCGGCCTGGTTCATGCACCGTGCCTACCACCTCAGCCGGGTGCCGACTTTCAACCGTAAGGCGCGCGTGCTGGCCGAGTGGATCCTGTCGGGGCTGTTCAAACGGGAGATCGTCTCGCTCGGGTCGCTGGAGAACCCGCGCGCCGAGTTCAAGCTCGCCGCGGATACCGGTCGGCATCCCGAAGCCAGTTGAGCCCATCGAGGCGGAGCCGGGAACTCCCCTCCCACGATCGGCGTCTCACGGATGTCAGTCCGGTCGGCCACACTGGACGTGTGACCATGGGTGGGCTCGTATCTGCAAAGAGTGACAATCGCGAGGATTTGGAAGTTTGCTGCATTCCCCTGGGGGCCGTCCCCCGTACCCGCATCCATCTCCCCGATCCCGCGCCGGCGCGCAGCTCAGCCACCACCCCGCGAGGTAATCCGCAGTGAACTTCACGCGCTGGAGCGCCCGGCTCCCCCGAACACAGCGCCGCACCGCCGCGCGAGCCGACCGCGGCGCGCGGCGGCCCGCGCCCACGGCGGGCGGCGGCTCCGTCCCGGCGGCCCGGGGCGAGCGCGCCGACCCCTCGGGCCGCGGCCCCGGCCGGTACGCAGCAGATGCCGGACCCGGTGCAGGGCGACGACCGTCTTGCCGGTGCC
>NZ_JBEXFG010000090.1:0-12835 GCF_040606675.1 Streptomyces sp. NPDC005393
GTGCGCGGTCAGGATGTCCCGGGGCGTCAGATCGACGTCGAACGCCTCCTTGGCGCGGGAGGCGATCAGCAGACTGCGGACCGAGTCAGCCGCGGGCGCGGGCTCGGCGGCCGGGGCGGCGGCCTCGGGGCGCTGCCGGCCCGGGAGCGGCTTGCGCGGGCGGCGCTTGGTGGAGGAGGGCGCCGCGCCGTAGCCGACCAGATTGGCCTGGCGGCCCTCCTGCTGCTTGGCGGGCTCGAGCGCGACGGCGGGCGCCTGCGGCGTGGGCTCGGCGGCGGCCTCGGGGGCGGGCGCGGGCGCGGGCCCCGCGCCCGGCTGGGTGTCCACCGAGATGATCACCGTGCCCACGTCCACGGTCTCGCCCTCGCCGAAGCGCACCTCGTGCACCACCCCGTCGAACGGGATGGGCAGCTCGACGGCGGCCTTGGCGGTCTCGACCTCGCACACCACCTGACCGTCGGTCACCGTGTCACCCGGCTGCACGAACCACTTGAGGATCTCGGCCTCGGTCAGTCCCTCGCCCACGTCGGGCATCTTGAACTCACGGAAGCGCTGTTCGACTGCGGTCATCGTCACGATCTCCTCAAGCCCTTCAGTACGCCAACGCACGGTCTACGGCGTCGAGCACCCGGTCAAGCCCCGGAAGGTACTCATCCTCCAGCCGCGACGGCGGATACGGCGCATGAAAGCCGCCGACCCGCAACACCGGGGCCTCAAGGTGATAGAAGCACCTCTCGGTGATGCGCGCGGCGATCTCGGCACCGGTGCCCAGAAAGACCGGCGCCTCGTGCACGACGACCAGCCGGCCCGTCCGTTCGACGGACCGCTGGACGGTGTCGAAGTCGATCGGCGACATCGACCGCAGATCCACGACCTCGATCGACCTGCCCTCCTCCTCGGCCGCCGCGGCGGCGTCCAGGGCGACCTTCACCATCGGGCCGTAGGCGGCCAGCGTGAGGTCCGTCCCCGGCCGCGCCACCCGGGCGGCGTGCAGCGGGCCCGGGATCGCCGAGGTGTCGACCTCGGACTTGTCGTGGTAGCGGCGCTTGGGCTCGAAGTAGATGACGGGATCGTCGCTGCCGATGGCCTGCTGGAGCATCCAGTAGGCGTCGGAGGCGTTGGACGGCGAGATCACCTTGAGGCCCGCGACATGCGCGAAGAGCGCCTCGGGGGACTCGCTGTGGTGCTCCACCGCGCCGATGCCGCCGCCGTACGGAATGCGGATGACGACCGGCATCTTGACCTTGCCGAGCGAGCGCGCGTGCATCTTGGCGAGCTGGGTGACGATCTGGTCGTAGGCGGGGAAGACGAAACCGTCGAACTGGATCTCCACCACCGGGCGGTAGCCGCGCAGCGCGAGCCCGATCGCGGTGCCGACGATGCCGGACTCGGCGAGCGGGGTGTCGATGACCCGCTCCTCTCCGAAGTCCTTCTGCAGTCCGTCGGTGACGCGGAAGACACCTCCGAGCTTGCCGACGTCCTCGCCCATGATGAGGACCTTGGGGTCGTTCTCGAGCGCCGTGCGCAGCGACGCGTTGATCGCCTTGGAGAGCGACATCTTCTCGGCGGCCATGTCAGATGCCTTCCTCAACGGAGACGAACGAAGCCTGGTAGGCGGCGAACTGAGCCCGCTCCTCGTCGACGAGTGCGTGCCCGTCGGCGTAGGTGTGTTCGAACATCGCCATGTCGTCGGGGTCGGGCATGGCCCGCACCGCCTCCCGCACCCGCTTGGCGAGCGCGTCGCTCTCCTCCTCGAGGCCGGCGAAGTACGCGTCGTCGGCCAGCCCCTCGTTGGTCAGCAGGGTACGCAGCCGCAGGATCGGGTCCTTGGTCTCCCACAGCTCGCGCTCCTCGGACGAGCGGTAGCGCGTCGGGTCGTCGGAGGTGGTGTGGGCGCCCATGCGGTAGGTGAACGCCTCGATGAGCATCGGCCCCTGGCCGGTGCGCGCCCGCTCCAGCGCCACCTTGGTGACGGCGAGGCAGGCGAGCACGTCATTGCCGTCGACCCGCACGCCCGGGAAGCCGAACCCCTGGGCGCGCTGGTAGAGCGGCACGCGGGTCTGCCGCTCGGTGGGCTCGGAGATGGCCCACTGGTTGTTCTGGCAGAAGAAGACCACCGGGGCGTTGTAGACCGCGGCGAAGGTGAAGGATTCGGCGACATCGCCCTGGCTGGAGGCGCCGTCCCCGAAGTAGGCCAGCACCGCGGCGTCCGCGCCGTCCTTGGCCACACCCATCGCGTAGCCGGTCGCGTGCAGCGTCTGCGAGCCGATGACGATGGTGTAGAGGTGGAAATTGTTGCTGTTGGGATCCCAGCCGCCGTGGTTCACCCCGCGGAACATCCCCAGCAGATTGGTCGGGTCGACGCCCCGGCACCAGGCCACGCCGTGCTCGCGATAGGTGGGAAAGACGTAGTCGGCGTCGTTCAGCGCGCGGCCGGAGCCGATCTGCGCCGCCTCCTGGCCCAGCAGCGAGGCCCACAGGCCCAGCTCGCCCTGGCGCTGCAAGGTGGTCGCCTCGGCGTCGAACCGCCGCGTCAGCACCATGTCCCGGTACAGACCGCGCAGCTCGTCGGGGGCCAGGTCGATGGCGTACTCGGGATGCTCGACCCGCTCGCCCTCGGGGGTCAGCAGTTGCACGAGCTCGGGGCGATCAGCCGACTGCTTCTTGGCGTTCCCCGCGCTCGTGGTGCGCTTGGTTCCGCTGCTGCGGCGCGGCTTGCGCGCGGCACTGCTCTCCACGGTCACGTGTGCTCCTCCGTCTGTCCGGCCCCCGGGATCCGCCGACGGCCAGTTGCGGCTCGCCCGTTCGGCGACGGCGCACGGGGTGGGTGCGCCGAAGCCCGACCGGGCGTGACAGGTTTCCCGGCGGCTGGCCCTGCAAAAGGCACGTTACCCAGTGCATAGCATCTCTGCGAAACCCCACTTGACCTGCAATTTTGCTTGGATTTCCAAGTAAATCGCGCGGATGGGGAAACATCCACTGGTCACAGCCCCGCAAGCCGCCGGACAAGCGCACGTTATCCCGCGGGACAAAGGCACGGGAAGACGTCGTGTGTGAGACTGTATCCGTGCGTGAAGAAGGAAAAATCCGGATTTTCCTACTCGACGACCATGAAGTCGTACGACGTGGCGTGCGCGACCTGCTGGCGAGCGAGCCGGACATGGAAGTGGTCGGCGAGGCGGGCACCGCGGCCGACGCGCTGACCCGGATCACGGCCACCCGCCCCGATGTCGCCGTGCTCGACATCCGGCTGCCGGACCGCAGCGGCGTCGAGGTCTGCCGGGAGATCCGCTCGCACGACGAGAAGATCCGCTGCATGATGCTGACCTCCTACGCCGACGACGAGGCGCTCTTCGACGCCATCATCGCGGGCGCCTCCGGCTATGTCCTCAAGGACATCCGCGGCAGCGAACTGCTCGCCGCCGTGCGGGACGTGGCCGCCGGCCGGTCACTGCTCGACCCGGTGGCCACCGCCCGGGTGCTGGAGCGGCTGCGCGGCGGCGCGGCCGCCAAGCCCGACGCCCGGCTCGCCTCCCTCACCGAGCAGGAACACCGGATCCTGCTGCTGATCGGGGAGGGGCTGACCAACCGGGCGATCGGCGAGCGGCTGCATCTCGCCGAGAAGACGATCAAGAACTATGTCTCCAGTCTCCTGTCCAAGCTGGGCATGGAGCGCCGCTCGCAGGCCGCGGCCTATGTCGCCCGGCTGCAGGCCGAGAAGCACTGAACGGGCCCTGCCCGCGCACCGCATAGCACCGACCCACCCCCGGCGTCACACCACGCCCTGCCGGTGATCCTCGGTGATCTAACATCTGGCAAGTGCCGCGCTCACATGTCCACCTCGCCGAGGCCGCTCCCGACGGGGAAACCCTGAGCGCCCTGCTCCGCCGCTACGACAGCACCGGTGAAGCGGTGTCCTGCGAGCCGCTCGCCCAAGGACTGCTCAACCGCGGCTACCACCTCGCCACCACCCGCGGCCGGTTCTTCCTCAAACACCACCTCGACGGCGACCGCACCGCCATCGCCCGCCAGCACCGGGTGACGCAGCGGCTGGGCGCGCTCGGCGTGCCGGTCGCCCCGCCCATCCCCGACGCCCACGGCCACACCGTCGCGATCGTCGGCGGCCGCTGCTACGCCCTCCACCCCTGGATCGACGGGCGGCACCGCGACGGCGGGGAGCTGACCGCCCCCCAGTGCTGGCGGCTCGGCGGGCTGCTCGGGGTCGTCCACACCTGTCTGGAGCAGGTCATGCGGGCCCGTACGAGCGACCGGCAGCCGCCCGAGGCGGCGGCCGACCCCGAGGACACCTTCGCCGTCATCGACGAACTGCTCGCGCTCGTCCGGGGCCACCGGCCGCGCGACACCTTCGACGAACTCGCCGAGCACCGCCTCGTCGAGCGGCGCGCGCTGCTGGAGCGGCACGCCCACCGCCGCCCGGAGGCCGACGCCGTGCCGGCCACCGGCTGGGTCCATGGCGACTTCCACCCGCTGAATCTGCTCTACCGCGATACGGAACCGGCCGCCATCGTCGACTGGGACCGGCTCGGGGTGCAGCCGCGCGCCGAGGAGGCGGTACGGGCCGCCGCGATCTTCTTCGTACGTCCCGGGGGCACTCTGGAGCTCGCCAAGGTGCGCTCCTACGCGCGGGCGTACCGCTGCACGGCGGGCGCCGGGGCCGCCGAGATGGCCGCGGCCGTGCACCGGGTGTGGTGGGAGCGGCTCAATGACTTCTGGATGCTGCGCTGGCGCTACCAGCGCGGGGACCGGCGCGCCGATCACCAGTTCCCGGCGGCCGCCGCGCTGGTGGTGTGGTGGACGCGCGAGTACGAAGCGGTCCGCGACGCCTTCTGCGGCTGACGGGCGCGAGCCCGGTCAGCCGCAGCCGGTGGTGCGGGTCAGCCGCCGCTGAGGCCGCCGTTGGTGGCGCCGCCGCCCGGGTCGGTGGGCTCGGTGGCAGGTGGCGGAGTGGTCCCCCCGCCGCCCGGCGTCGTCTGCTGGTCCGTCGGCTCATCCGTGGGCTGGTCCGTCGGCTGGTCGGTGGGCTGGTCCGTCTGCTGGTCCGTCGGCTGATCCGTGGGGACGTCGCTGTTGTACGAGGGTGTCGGCTCGGTGCTCGGGGTGTACGTACCGTTGTCGCCCGTGTTCCCGGAGGTGCCCTCGTCGGACGGGGTCGGCTCCGACGTCTCCTTGCTCGGCTTGTCGCTCGGCTCGGAGGTCTTGTGCTGCCGCGAGGTCGACGTCGGCGACTTGCCCGGATTCTTGTTGTCGTTCTTCTGGCCGGCGTGCAGCGCGAACGCGACTCCGGCCACGACGGCGACCACGGCAAGCGCCGCGATCAGCCACAGCTTGCCGCGGCCGCGCCGGCGGCCGCCGGCGCCGTCCCCGTAACCGCCGTCATAGCCGCCGTCGTCGCCCCCGCGGCCGGGGATGAGCGGCTGCTGGGAGGTGTCGCCGTGGCCCGGGTGCTGCATCGCGCTCGTACCGGACATACCGGCCATGCCCATGGCGGGGGTGGATCCGCCCAGGTGCTGGGTGACCGGGCCGGTGTTCCAGACGCCGGTGTGGCCGCCCGCCTCCTGCAGCATCTGCAGGGCGTACTGCACCAGCCCGCGCATCTCCTCGGCGCTCTGGAACCGGTCGTCCGGGTCCTTGGCGAGCGAGCGCATGACCAAGCCGTCCAGCTCCGGCGGCACCGTGCCGCCGGAGATCTCGGACGGGGGCACCGGGGTGTCCTGAACGTGCTGGTAGACGACCGAGAGCGGGGTCTCACCGGTGAACGGCGGGCGCAGCGCCAGCAGCTCGTACAGCAGACACCCGGTGGCGTACAGATCGGAGCGGTGGTCCACGGCCTTGCCGAGGGCCTGCTCGGGCGACAGGTACTGCGGGGTGCCCATGACCATGCCGGTCTGGGTCATGGTGGAGGCCGCGCCGTGCAGGGCGCGGGCGATGCCGAAGTCCATCACCTTGACGGCGCCGCTGTGGGTGATGATCACGTTCGCGGGCTTGATGTCACGGTGCACGATGCCGTGCTGATGGCTGTAGGCGAGCGCCTCCAGCACCCCCGACACGATGATCAGCGCCTGCTCGGGCGGCGGGGCCTCGGCGTTGAGCAGCAGATCGCGGATCGTGCGGCCCTCAACCAGCTCCATGACGATGTACGGCACGGTGTTCGGGCCGACGACGTCCTCGCCGGAGTCGTAGACCGCGACGACCGCGTGGTGGTTGAGCCCGGCGACGGACTGTGCCTCGCGGGTGAAGCGGGCCTTGGACACCGGGTCCTCGGCCAGGTCGGCGCGGAGCAGCTTCACCGCGACCGTCCGGCCGAGCCGGACGTCCTCGGCGGCGAACACCTCCGCCATGCCGCCACGGCCGAGGCGGCCGGTAAGGCGATATCGGCCATCGCCGACAAGCCCGCCGTTACCCCACGCTTCGGGTGAATCCGACATTCCGGACCCGTTGGCGTCAGGTTCGGAGGGCCCCTGGGCGCTCTGGGTCTGTGCCATCGGTCCTCGCCGTCTCGTTCTAGGTGGGGGTCTGGTGATCGCCCCGGCCGCGGGCGGTACGGTTTCTGCTAGGCACGCTACAGCCTTCGCGCCGCGCATCGTTGGTGATGGACCGGCCATCAAACCTGTTGACGGTGGAGTGATGCAAATCGCGTGACGGGTTCTTGCGCATCCGGTCACGGAACGGGCACGTGGCTTGACGTGTCCGTGACCTGGGGCAGACTTGGCCACGATATCCAGAACTTCAAGATCAATGCGTCGGAACGTGCGCGTCAGAGTAGTGAGTGCGCCGGGGGGGAAGTACGAGATGAGCCAGCACGGCGCACCGGGCCGGTACCAGGGGCAGTCCCTGGCCGGCGGCCGCTACCAACTGCGCGATCTGCTCGGTGAAGGCGGCATGGCCTCCGTGCACCTGGCCTACGACTCCGTACTGGACCGCCAGGTCGCCATCAAGACGCTGCACACGGAGCTGGGGCGCGAGCAGTCCTTCCGTGAGCGCTTCCGCCGCGAGGCCCAGTCTGTCGCGAAACTCACTCACACCAACATCGTCTCGGTCTTCGACACCGGCGAGGACACCGTCGACGACTCGCTCATGCCGTACATCGTCATGGAGTACGTCGAGGGGCAGCCGCTGCGGTCTGTTCTGGACGCCGATGTCCGGCAATACGGCGCCATGCCGACCGAAAAGGCGCTGAAGATCACCGGCGATGTGCTGGCGGCGCTGGAAATCAGCCATGAGATGGGGCTGGTTCACCGCGACATCAAGCCCGGTAACGTGATGATGACCAAGCGCAATGTGGTCAAAGTCATGGACTTCGGCATCGCCCGCGCCATGCAGTCCGGGGTCACCTCCATGACCCAGACCGGCATGGTCGTCGGCACCCCGCAGTACCTCTCCCCCGAACAGGCGCTCGGCCGCGGCGTCGACGCGCGCAGCGACCTCTACTCCGTCGGCATCATGCTCTTCGAGCTGCTGACCGGCCGGCTGCCCTTCGACGCCGACTCGCCGCTCGCCATCGCGTACGCGCACGTCCAGGAGGAGCCGGTCGCGCCCTCCTCGATCAACCAGTCCATCCCCCCGGCGGTGGACGCGCTGGTCGCCCGCGCGCTGAAGAAGAACCCGAACGAGCGCTTCCCCACCGCCGAGGCCATGCGCGACGAATGCGCGCGGGTCACCCGGACCGGCCAGACCGGCGCCTCCCCGATCATCATCAGCGGCGGCCCCCCGGCCCGCAGCGGCTCCGGCGTCGGCTCGGCGGTCTTCCCGCCCGTCGACCAGCAGACGCCCGCCCCGGGCCCCGGCAGCGTCCAGACGCCGTACCAGCCGCAGCAGCCCGCCCCGGGCCAGTACGGCGCCTTCGGCCCGTCCACCCCGCCGCCGGCCGGCCAGCCGATGGGGCAGCAGGGCTACCACACCCCGACCCCTTCGTACTCGGGCGGCCCGAGCACCCCGCCGCCGTACAACATCGCGCCCAGCCCGGCTACGGGGCCCGCGGGCGGCGGCGGTGGCAACAGCAACAAGCGCGTGATCATAGGCTCCTCGGTCGTCGCGGCGATCGCGGTCCTCGCCGTGGTCCTGGTCGTAGCCCTCAGCGGCGGTGGCGGCGGTTCGAAGGACGACGAGAGCAAGGGGGAGACCGGCAAGAAGGCCTCGGCGTCGGCGTCGGCCTCCGAGACCCAGTCGGGCTTCCGCATGGGCGACAAGACCAAGACGATCGAGACCGAGAAGTGCACCGACGCGTACGAGGGCGACGAGAAGGGCACGTACTCCGTGCCCGACTTCCAGAACCTCTACATCGACTCGGTCAAGAAGTGCCTCAAGGCGGCGGGCTGGAAGTACCGGGTCGTGCCCGAGGACGAGAATCTGTGGGGCAAGGGCACCGTCCTCAACTACACGTACCGCAACTACGAGCCGTACAACCCGGACACGGACACCATCGAGCTGACGGTCTCCACCGGCAACCCGCAGTAGGCGCGCGCCTCACAGCACGGTGAAGCCGGTCCGCCGGCCGAGACGGCGGGCCAGGGTGCTGTCGGCTCCCCGCTCCCACCCCTCCCGTCCAGCGCCCGGCCCCTCGGCGGGCGCGGGGCGCCCACGGCGGCGAAGGCGGGCAGCCGGAGGCGGGCGGGCGCCGGCTCGTCATCGACGACGTTGACCGCTCCGCTCGGCCAGGCCGAGCGCGGCGACGGCGGCGCGCGCCGCGTCCTCGACATGGACGAACGAGCTGACCGCGTCCCCCGGCACCACCCCGCCCACGAGCCCCGCCCCCGGATCGTCCGTGGCCCGGCCAATGAGAGGCCCGGAGCATGGGCCATTTCGCGGTGGGGAAACAGCGCGGCGGGCCGCCTTTCGCGACATGTGTCCCAAAGGCGGCCCGCCGAAGAGAGACAGGCAGGCGCGTCGCTAGAGATACGGGCCCGAGCGGGCACCGCCCTGCTGCGGCCCGGCCTCACCCTCCTCGCCGCCGACACCCGGCGGCAGCGCCCGGCGCATCTGCTCCAGCTGTGCGCGCGCCGCCATCTGCTGGGCGAACAGGGTCGTCTGAATGCCGTGGAACAGACCCTCCAGCCAGCCGACCAACTGGGCCTGGGCGATGCGCAGTTCCGCCTCGGTCGGCACCGCCTCGTCCGTGAAGGGCAGCGACAGCCGCTCCAGCTCCCCGATCAGCTCGGGGGCGAGGCCGTCCTCCAGCTCCTTCACCGAGCTGGAGTGGATCTCCTTGAGCCGGACCCGGCTGGCCTCGTCGAGAGGTGCCACCCGGACTTCCTCCAGAAGCTGCTTGATCATGCTGCCGATCCGCATGACCTTCGCCGGCTGTTCGACCATGTCCGTCACGGGAACCTCGCGCGACTCGTCGTCACCACTGCCCTCGCCAGGCATGGCACCGCCGAGTGCCATGCCGTCGGGACCGACGACCAGGACGTGCGGGCTCTCCTGCGCTCGTTCGTTCATCGGCTGGTTCATACTCCCCATTGTTCCGCACGGGCACCTCGTACGGCGGGCGAGGGGTCATGCCGAGCGGCGCCGGTCTCAGCGGCGGCGCAGCCGCAGCCCCAAGAACGCCAGGCCGAGCCCGAGTCCGGTGAGGGCGAGACCGGTGCCCAGCGGCAGCACCCGCATCGCCTGGCCGCTGGGCTCGGCCCCGGTACGCGAGGAATCGTACGGCTGTTCGGACCGGGGCAGCCGCTGCGCCTGATTCCGGTCCGGCTTCTCGGGGACGAGGAGGGAGGACGGCGTCCAGTCGGGCATCAACGGCAACCGTCCCACCCCCTCGTCCTCGTCGTACGCCCCGGCCGAGGGGTCGTCGTCGGACGGCGAGGCGCTGGGCGTCTCGGCACGGCCGGGGTGCGCACGGCCCTCGCCGGCGCGGGTGCCCGCCAGACCGCCGTCGTCGGCGCGCGCGGCAGGCGCGGCCGTCAGCGCGGCGCCCGCCAGCAGGGCCGTCGCGGGCAGTGTGCGGAGCGCAGGGTTCACGGTCGTCACCCTCCCGTGCCGAACCATCATCTGACGCGCCCAGCCTCACACGCCGGTACATCCCGGGCATTCCGGGCGCGGCCGTTCGGACCGGCGCCCCGGCCGCCGCACCCCCGCGCTCACACCGTCAGCAGGATCTTCCCCACATGCTCGCTGGATTCGAGCAGCCGGTGCGCCTCGGTGGCCTCCCGCATCGGGATCGTCCGGTAGACGATCGGACGGACCCGCCCGCTCGCGATCAGCGGCCAGACATGCTCCCGTACCGCCGCGACGATCGCCGCCTTCTGCGCGAGCGAACGGTTCCGCAGCCCGGTGGCCATCACGGCGCAGTTCTTGGCCAGCATCGTGGCGAGGTTCAGCTCGGCCTTCGCCCCGCCCTGCAGACCGATGATCGCCAGCCGTCCGTTGACGGCCAACGTCTCCACGTTCCGGGCGAGATACTTCGCGCCGATGATGTCCAGGATGACGTCCGCCCCTGCCCCGTCCGTGGCCCGCCGGACCTCCTCGACGAAGTCCTGCTCGCGGTAGTCGATCAGGATGTCGGCCCCCAGCTCACGGCACGCCTCCAGCTTCTGGGGGCCGCCCGCGGTCACCGCCACCCGCGCCCCGACCGCCTTCGCGAGCTGAATGGCCATGGTGCCGATGCCGCTCGATCCCCCGTGCGCCAACAGCGTCTCGCCCGGCCGCAGATGGGACATCATGAAGACGTTCGACCACACGGTCGCCGTCACCTCGGGCAGCGCGGCGGCCGTGACCAGGTCCACACCCTCCGGGACGGGCAGCAACTGCCCCGCCGGCACCGCCACCTTCTCGGCGTACCCGCCGCCCGAGAGCAGCGCGCACACCTCGTCGCCCACCGCCCAGCCGGTCACGCCGGGCCCCAGCTCCGCGATCCGGCCCGAGCACTCCAGACCGGGATAGGGCGGGGCGCCGGGCGGCGGCGGATAGACGCCCTGACGCTGCAGCACATCGGCACGGTTGACGCCACTGGCCACGACCTCGACCAGGACTTCCCCCTCGCCGGGCACGGGATCGGGGACCTCGGCCCAGACAAGGGCTTCGGGGCCGCCGGGTTCGGGAATGGTGATCGCATGCATGGCCGCGAGGCTACTCCTGGACCATCGGTGCGCGAACGATCGTGATCAGCCGGTCGGCCGCCCGCGGCGGACTCGCGTCCGGGTCGTCGTACGCCAGCAGGCGGTGCCCGCGCAACACGGACACCACCAGGTCGTCCGTCTCCCGCACCGACTTGCCCACCTCCGACTTCACGACCGTGCGCTCCACCAGATCGAGCCCCGACCCCTGCTGGATCAGATCCCCGATCACCGCGCCCGCCGTCGGGCTCTGCAATGCGGCAGACGGACGCGGTGGCTGGTGTCCTCGGAGGTACGGGCCGCCGCGTCCTGACTGGGCAGCTTCACGCGGGGCCCTCCAGGGTGGCCATGCCGTCACCGGTCTCCCGCACCGCCCGGCATGTCGCCTCCCCGGCTCACCCCGCCGCCCCCGCCGCCCGACCAGGGCAGATCCAGCACCTCGACCTCGGCACCCCGCACCGCCCCGCCGGGCGGAATCACCGCGAGACCGTCGGCCACCGCGATACCACGCAGCATCGCCGGGCCGTTGAAACGCAGCGGAAGGGCCTCGTCCTGCCGGAAGACCACGGGGACGAGACGGGTGTCACGCGGATGTCCATGCACCGGCTCCGCCAGCGGAGCCGGCCACGACACGGGCGCGGGGCGCGCCGTCAACGTCCTGATCAGCGGCTCCGCCAAGGTCAGCAGACCCGACACAGCCGCGAGCGGATTGCCCGGCAGACCGACCAGATGCCTCCCCGGCCCGAGGCGCGCGAGCAGCATCGGATGGCCCGGGCGGACCTCCACCCCGTCCACCAGCAGCTCCGCGCCGAGACGGCGCAGCGTGGGATGGACATGGTCCACCGGCCCGGACGCCGTGCCTCCCGTCGTCACCACCACATCGGCCGACGACTCGGCCACGGCCGCGTACACCGCGTCGGCCTCGTCCCCCAGCCGCCGGATGCCCAGCACCTCGGCGCCGAGCGCCCGCAGCCACGGGCCCAGCATCGGACCCAGCGCGTCCCGGATCCGGCCGTCGTGGGGCAGCCCCTCGTGCAGCAGCTCATCGCCGAGGACGAGCACGTCCACCCGCGGCCTGCGCACCGTCGCCAGCTCGTCGTACCCGGCGGCCGCGGCCAGCCCCAGCACGGCGGGGGTGACCAGGGTGCCGAGCGGAAGCAGCTGATCGCCGCTGCGGCACTCCTGGCCTCGAGTCCGGATGTCCTGGCCGAGCACGACGGGGTGCGCGGCGTCCGCGTACAGCCAGCCGTCGCCCGTGTCCGTCCCGTACTCGCTGCGCAGCACGGCCGTGACGCCCGGTGGGACACGGGCGCCGGTGGCGATACGGATCGCGCGCCCGTCGGGCAGCGGGGGCGCCTCGTCGTGGCCGGCCAGAATGCCGTGCTCGCTGTCTTCCGTGTCTTCCGTAGGGGTAGGCAGCCGCCAGGGCCCGGGGCCGGCGAGGGCCCAGCCGTCCATGGCGGAGGTGTCGAACGGCGGCAGATCAGTGAGCGCGGCGAGAGGCGCGGCGAGCACATGCCCGAGCGCGTCGGGGAGCGGCCGTAGTACGGGCGCCGCGTGAGCGGCCTCCTTGACGGCGGCGCGGGCGGCGATGGCGCGGGCGTCGGGCCAGGGGGTGGGTGCGGTGGGGGTGCGGGTGGGTGCGCCGGGGGTGCGGGTGGGTGCGCCGGGGGTGCGGGTGGGTGCGCCGGGGGTGCGTTTGGGGTGTGGGTGCGGGGCCTCCGGGGCGGGGGGCCTGGACCGTATATTTACGGCGCCGGTGC
>NZ_JBEXFG010000091.1:0-12809 GCF_040606675.1 Streptomyces sp. NPDC005393
TGCCGTTGCGAGGGTGTCCAGGTCTTTCGTCACACATTGACATTGGGCGCCCTCGTGCCATGTCCGCAGGCGAACCCTTGGACTCATTCATCTAGGACTCCTTTCGTCCCGGACCTTCACCGGCGGCATGGGCGAGGCCACCGCGTCGAGCAGCCGGTACGGCAGTTCTGCCGGAGTCGTCCCGAGCAGCGCGGCCGCCCGGCGACGGGTGCCGTACAGGCCGATGAGCACGGCCCGCGGCTCGCTGCCCGCGGCACTGGGCGTGACCCGCTCGAAGAGCACTGCGGGGCCCGGCCCCGTCGGCGGCGGGGCGGGCGTCCCGGCCCACTTCGCATACCGGGAGGAGACCCCGAACCTGGCTGGGACCTCCTCCCGCTCCCGCACCAGCTGGCCGGGCATCGCATCGAGCCCGGCCAGCGCGGTGCGGAGATCTGCGAGGCGGCGGCGAGTCATGCCGCGCCCTCCGGGGCCGTGCCCTCACGGGTGACCTCTGCGGTTGCGCCCGCCGCCCGCCGCTCGGCGAGCCGCGTCAGCTGAAGCCCCGTCAACTCGCGGATGAGTGTGCGGTACGTTGCCTCAGCGATGCCGGGCGGCATGCCCAGCTCGTCGGCGAACCGGCGCACTTTGGCGATGACCTGTTCCACCCGGCCGGGTGAGCGCACCGTCTCCTCATCGCGCTTGTGCTCGGTCAACTCCCGTACCACGCGGGTTCGTTCGGCGAGCAGCACGAGGATCTGCCAGTCAAGTCCGTCGATGGAGCCGCGCAGCTCGTCGATCCGTTCCGAGCCGGTCATGGTGCGGGCACCTCGTCGATCACGTACACGACGGTGGGCTCGGCGTCGGAGCCCTGCGAGCGGTGCCGCTCGTCACCGGGGATGATGAAGCCCATGCCGGGGTGGCACGGCACCGAACGGTTGCCGAAGTGGATGGTGAACTCGCCCTGCAGGACATAGCCCTGGTGGCCGCGCTCGCACCATTCCTCCTCGTTGAAGCCCGCGGGCAGCTCCATCAGGCGCACCCGCAGACCGCCGGTGTACGCGATCTTCACCCGGCCGTCGGCGCCGGGCTTGTGCCACTTCTCCCAGGGGATGTCGTCGAAGTTGACGCCGACGAGGGCGGGGGTGTTGGTCATGGGCAGAGCTCTCCTCAAGAGGTCGTTTGCGTTATGCGTGAAAGGTGGTTGCGGCATCTGTCTCAAGACGCGGAACGCGTCCGTGGGGCCACACGTTCGTTACGGTCGTCCAGGGGAAGCACCGGCCCCCCGGAGGTCGCCTGGGCATTGCGCAGCAGCAGCGTCATGTCGATCATCCGGTGGGCCATGCGCGCCAGCGCGTCCAGGCCCTCGGCGTCGTTCAGCCCCGGCACCCGCGACGTGTTCCGCAGCAGCGCGGGGAAACCGCTCCCCACCAAGATCATCCGGTTGAGCAGCAGATTGTCGACGAGCTGGTTGTGCACTGAGGCGTCGCTGTAGCGGCGGCACGTGACGATGATGCCGCCGACCTTGTTGGCGAGAGGTCGGTCGAAGCGCAGATAACCGACGCCCGCCCGCTCAATGAAGATTTGCATGAGATGCGCGAGACCGAAGCCGTGCACGGGCACGGCGTAAATGATTCCGTCGGCCCGCTTCATCTCCTCGATGATGGCGGGCATGTCGTCCGGAAGGGCGCACGGGCTCGTTCGGTTGTTGCAGTCACCGCACGGGCTGCACGGTGAGATGCGGTAGTCGCGCAGGTGCACCGTGCGGAAAACGGCACCCCGCTCCCGAACCAGTTCGCCCGCGTACTCGAGCCCTAGATCCGTGTTGCCCCCAGCACGCTCGGACCCTGATATGCCGAGAATGACAGGTCTAGCCCTAGGTATTCCTTGCATGAAATCTCCCCCGTAAGTCACTGTTCCGGGGAGGGCCGACCGAGCCCGCCCTCCCCGAGCCGGTCAGTCCTTGAGCTTCCCGGCGAAGTAGTCGATGTAGGCCTGCATGTCGAAGTGGCCGTGCCCGGAGAGGGAGAACAGAATGCTCTTCTCCTCGCGGGATTCCTTGCAGGCGAGGGCCTCGTCGATGGCTACTCGGATGGCGTGCGTGGACTCCGGCGCGGGCAGTATGCCCTCGTGCCGGGCGAAGGTCATTCCGGCGTCGAAGCAGGCGGTCTGCGGGACGGCGCGGGCCTCCAGGTAGTCGAGGTCCTTGAGCGCGCTGATGATCGGCGACATGCCGTGGTAGCGGAGACCGCCCGCGTGGATGCTCGGTGGCACGAAGTCATGTCCGAGGGTGTGCATCTTGGTGAGCGGCGTCATGCCCGCGGTGTCACCAAAGTCGTAGTCGTACGTTCCTTCGGTCAGGGTCGGGCAGGACGACGGCTCAACGGCCATGGCCCGCACGGAACGCCCGCCTCGCAGCTGCTCACCCAGGAAGGGAAGCGTGAGACCCCCGAAGTTGGAGCCGCCGCCAGCTGCGCCGATCAGGATGTCCGGGTAGTCCTCGGCCAGCTCCATCTGGAGCTGGGCCTCCTGACCGATGATCGTCTGGTGCATCAGCACGTGGTTGAGCACTGAGCCGAGCGCGTACTTGGCAGTGCCGCCGCTGCTGACCGCCGCCTCCACCGCCTCGGAGATGGCAAGGCCAAGACTTCCGGGGGAGTTCGGGTCGGCAGCGAGCGCGGACCGGCCAGCCTCGGTGAGTTCGCTGGGGCTCGCGGTGACGCTGGCGCCGAAGGTCTCCATCAGCCTGCGGCGGTAAGGCTTCTGCTGGTAGCTCACCTTGACCATGTAGACCTCGCAGACGAGGCCGAAGTACTGGCAGGCGAGGGAGAGGGAGCTGCCCCATTGTCCCGCGCCAGTCTCGGTGGTGAGCCGCTTCACGCCCGCCTGCTTGTTGTAGTACGCCTGCGGGATGGCGGTATTGGGCTTGTGACTGCCGGCCGGGCTGACGCCCTCGTTCTTGAAGTAGATGCGGGCTGGGGTGTCGAGCGCCTTTTCCAGGCGGCGGGCTCGCACCAGCGGGCTGGGCCGCCACTGCTTGTACACGTCGAGGACGGCGCCGGGGATGTCCACCTCGGCGTCGGTGGAGAACTCCTGGGCTATCAGCTCCGGGGGGAACAGAGGCTCCAGGTCGGCTGCGGTTATCGGCTCCCGGGTGCCGGGGTGCAGCATCGGGTCCAGCGGCTTGGGCAGGTCCGCAACCACGTTGTACCAGGTGGTGGGGATGCGATCTTCGGACAGCAGATACTTCGTCTGGGACATGAAACACTTTTCCTGTGAGTGGAGTGAAACCGGTGCGGACGGAAGGGCTGAGGCAACCGGCCGTGGAGGGTGGTTAGTTGCTGGGGCCCACCGCATCTGCCGCAGTGGCAGTGGCAGTGGCAGTGGATGGAGAGGTGGGTTCGGAGCCCTTCACGGTGACCGACGGCCTGATCCGCATCAGCGCGTACGCCGCCATGCCGGCCAGAGGCGCCGCGAAGAGCGTGAAGAAGACGGGCTGATGGCCGTGCGAGTCCAGATGACGCCAAGGCCGACCGGCACGACGAGCCGGGCGAGGCCGAGTACGAAGCCGTTGAGCGCCATGAAGCTGCCGACCCGGCGGTCGTCGACATGGTCAGCGACATACGTGGGCACGACGACCGACACGATGATCTCGCCGAGCGTCCATACCACCGTGGAGAGCAGGATCGCCGACAGCGAGAACGCAAAGACGATTACGGCGAGGCCGAGCGCCCACAGCAGTCCCGCGATGAGCAGCAGCAGCTTCGTGCCGTGCCCCCGGATGTGCTTCTCCAGGAGCAGACCAATGCTCACCACGACGACACTGTTGATCGTGTAGACGGCGCCGACCAGGCCCGCCGATTCGTGCAGCACCGTCGTGACGGCGAGCGGCAGCGCGTATTCGAGACCGATCAGCGGCACGACGTAGAAGAAGGAGGCCAGGACGAGCAGCAGCACATGGCTGTGCCCGAGGGGTCCCGAGCGACCCTTTTGCTTCTGGCCGTTGGCTCCGCGCCTGCGGTCCTTCGGCACCCAGACCGCGATCATCGCCGCGCACGCCAGGCCGGCGAGGATGTTCCCCGCGAACATGACGTGATATGAGTACGCCGCTGCGACACCGCCGAGGAGCGGGCCGACGCCCATCCCCAGGTTATTGCCGACATAGCTGATCGTGTAGGCGAACGGGCGCTGCTCGGGCGTGGTCAGATCGGCGACGAGGGTGTTGGACGCGGGACTGAACATGCCCATGCCGACCAGTGCGACGAAGAGCAGTCCTGCGTAAGTCCACGGCGGGCCGCCAAGCACGGCGAGACCGAGATAGCCTGCCGCGTTCAGGAGCAGCGCTGTGCGGCGGCCGCGCAGATCGCAGAGGGGCCCGCTGAGCAGACTGCCGACGAGCAGCCCGGTGCTGCCGATCGAGATGAGCAGCCCCGCCTCACCGGGGCTGAGGTCCTTGCCGCGCACCAAATAGACGGCGAGCAGCGGGAAGACGAACATGCCCGCGCGGTTCACGAAGGAGGCGAGGAAGAGTAGGCGCAGCGCGAACGGCAGTTCCTTGAATCGCGTCCACCACATGGCTACGCCTGCTCGGTCTCGACGCGGAATGCGTCCCGCACGGTCTTAAAGCGGGTCCGCACATCCTCGAAGTCGGTGCCCTCGCACACGTACCAGCCGAGCACGTCGTTGGAGCGGGTCGGCGGGGCGAGGACGTCGCCGACGTTCTTCCACACGTCGGCGTCGAGCACCGCTTCGAGTGCCGTCAGCTCGGCGGGCGTGGTGATGGCTGTGATCCGGCCGTACTCGCCCGAGGCCAGATACTCGGTGCCGACCTCCGGGCCCAGCCGCGCCGCGGGCCGGTGCTGCGGGTCGAGTTCGAGCCTGCACCACTCGCCCGCGAGGTTGATGCCGCGTCCCGCCTCGATGGCTGGCACGATCGAGCCGCCGCCCGCGCGTGCGCCCGCCTCGCCGAAGACGACCTCGCCGTCGTCGAGCAGGAAGAACTCGGCGTGCACGACTCCGGTGCTCAGCCCGAAGCCGCGCAGGACCACCGCGTTCAGCTCCAGGATCCGCTGCTCGCGCGGGACAGGTCGTGCTTGCGGGAGATGGTGCCGCCCGGCTCGTCGCGGTACTCCAGGACGGAGTACGTGTACTGGGAGAGCTGCTCGAAGACGACCTCGCCCGCCTGGAACAGTGAGTCGACGTGAAACTCGGTTCCGCGGATGAACTCTTCGACCCGGTACTCGTGCCGGTCGTCGCCCATCTCCTCCCAGACGCGGTCCAGTGCCTCGCGGCTGTCCACGCGGTAGGTGTTGCCGCAGGCCCAGCCCGCGTACGGCTTGATGACGACGGGGTAGCCCACCTTGCCGGCGAACTCCGCTACGGTGCCGACGGTGTCGGGGCGGCAGGAGCGTGCGACCGGAACGCCGAGCTCCTCGGCCCTGCGGTGCATCACGTTCTTATCGCGAAAATTGAGCGCCTGGTCCGGGGTGAGACCGCGGATCCCGTGGTCCCTGCGGCTGCGGCTCGCCGGGAGCACATCGCCTTCGAAGAGCGGGAAGATCCGCTCGATGCGGTGTTCGGCGACGATCCCGTCAACCGCGGCGCGTACGGATGCCGCGTCCTCCAGATTGGCGTGGTACTGGGGCAAACCGTCGGCCTCGGGGGCCTCCTCGCCGGTGGGCAGCAGTACCACCGTCTTGACGCCGAGGTCGGTGGCGGCCGCGACTACGCTGCGCAATTGGGCGGTGTAGCGTCCCGAGGCGGGTCGGTAGAGCACCAGGATGGAACGGTTCATGCGGGGCTCCTCATGCGAGTCGTGCGCGTCATACGCGAGTGGCGTGCAGGCTCAGTGGACCGTCGCGGCCGACCAGGCGCCGAACAGCTCCCCGGACGGCGTGGACCGGTCGAGCACCAGCGGCCTCCCCGACTCAACACAGAGCCCGGCGAGCGCCTCCGTGAGCCGGCCGAGCGCCCGCTCGACGTCGTCACGGCCGCCCTCGTGCGCGGACTCCACGGTGAGCAGGATCCGGCGCGGCCCGAGTTCGGTCTTGACCACGTCGCCCTGCCGCCAGTTCCAGCGCCGTGAGTGCGCGCGTCCCTGTCCATCGGCGTAGACGACCTCGCCCGGCTCGGGCTGCTCGGGCGCGTCGGGCGCGCCGAGCGGCAGATAGGTCTCACCGCCGTGGGCGAGGCGCACGTCCAGCTCGCCCTCGATGTCGCCCACGTCGCAGGACGCCACCGGAAGGCGGCTGTCCAGCGACGTGGCATTGCACAGGTCCACCAGGGAGTTGATCCGCGGAAGCCGGTCCCCCTTGGCCACCCTGCGCAGGACCGACTCGGCGGCGCAGAGGAACCGGTTGGGGTTTACGTCGACAGCCCGGTAGGCGTCCCGCCAGGCGGCGATCGCGGGCAGCGCGGAGACCTCCGCCTTGGAGAGCTGCGCGGCGTGCAGATCGTCCTCGGCGGCGGTGAGCTGCGCAGCCACCGCCGGGGCGTCCTTGACGACGTCGATGTCCGGCACGGCGATCAGACCGAGCACATAGCCGGGCACGCGCTCCGACAGCCGCGCGTCGATGGTGACGGTCAGGGTGCGGGCGCCGGTGGGGGTGCTGTCCATGGGGCTGTGATCCTTCATTTCCATGTCGGTGTCGGTGTCGGTGTCGGTGTCGGTGGTCGAGTCGGTGATCCGCTGTTGATGTGATCGACAGTAGGGAGCGTGCGGGATGCCGGATGTGGCCAATTTCCGGGAATTCCGGGAGACCACTTCCGTGGGACTGCTTCTCTCGGTGGACGTCTTGGACGCTCCGTACGCCGCTTCAGGACTGCCGCTCTGGCCGCTGATGGAGGCGACGTTGATGACACTGCCGGGCCGCCCCGCGGCGATCAGCCGGCGGGCGAGTGCCCGGGTGCAGAAGGCCGCACCCGCGTTGATGTCGAAGACACGGCCGTAGCTCTCTGCGTCGTAGTCCAGGAAGTCCCTGGCCTCGTAGATCCCGGCGTTGTTGACCAGGATCCCGGGCACTCCGTACGCGTCCTCGATCTCCTGGAAGAGTTCCCCGGCCGCCCCCGGCACGCCCAGGTCGACGACGAGCGCGGCGTGTGCCGCAGGGTCGGCGTCGTCCTTGACGTCAACGGCGAGTACCCGGTGCTCGGACTCGGCGAGTGCGGCCGTCGCGGCGCGCCCGATCCCTCCGGCGCCCCGCCCCTCACCACTGCCACGGCCACGCGTCAGCGGTCGCCTGGTACGTTCATCTGATCATTTCCCCGTGTTCTCCGTATCCCCGTAGCCCGTTCCTCCCCGTTCAGCGAGCGGTGCCGCTCAGAGCATTCACCGCGCCCGCCCCCTCCAGGAAGTTCCCGAAGAGCCGCATCCCGCCCTCTGTCATCACGCTCTCCGGATGGAACTGCACACCTTCGACGGCGAGCGTCCGGTGGCGTACGCCCATCACATAGCCGTCGTCCAGAGACGTCGCGGTCACCGCGAGCTCCACGGTCGGACCGGTGACGATCAGCGAGTGGTAGCGGGTGACCGTCAGCGGCCTCGCTGCGCCCGCGAACACGCCCTGTCCGTCGTGTCCGACAGCGCTCGTCTTGCCGTGCATCAGGTGCTTGGCGACAGCGATCCGCGCCCCGTACGCGAGGCCGATCGCCTGATGGCCCAGGCAGACACCGAGCAGCGGCACCTGCCCCGCGAAGGCGTGTACGAGCTCGACGTGCCCGGAGTCCGCCGGGTGCCCGGGGCCTGGCCCCAGGACCACGGCGTCGGGAGCCGACTCCACCAGCTGCCGCACCGTGCGGGTGCGCGAGCGCACCACCTCGGTCTCGGCGCCGAGCGTGAGCAGGTACTGGTCGATGATGTGGCTGAAACTGTCGTACGCGTCGACGAGCAGGACCTTCACTGCAGCAACTCCTCACCGGTCAGCGCCCAGTAGGTGGCGCTCATCTTGGCCAGCGTCTCCCGCCATTCGTCGGCCGGCACGGAATCGGCGACCACGCCCGCCGACGCCTGGGTGCTGTACCGAACTCCGTCGTGCACGGCGGTCCGGATGCACAGGGCGAGCACCGCGAACCCGCGGACGTCGACCAGGCCGAGCGCCCCGGCGTAGATGCCGCGCGGGTGGTCCTCGATGTCGTTGATGATCTCCATGGCGCGCAGCTTCGGCGCACCGGTCATGGTGCCCGCCGGGAAGGTCGCGCAGATCGCCGACCAGACATCTGTGCCATCCCTGACCTGGCCGGACACGGTCGAGACCAAGTGATGGACGTACGCGAAGGGTTCGACCTCCATCATTGTGTCGACGGACAGCGTGCCGGGCACGCTGACCCGCCCGATGTCGTTTCGGCACAGGTCGACCAGCATGACGTGCTCGGCTCGCTCCTTGGCGCTGTCCCGCAGCTCCGCTACTCGGCGGTCGTCCTCGTCCGGATCGGCGGCCCGGGGTGCGGTCCCGGCGATCGGGCGCATGGAGATGGCGTCGTCCTGGATCCGCACGAACAGTTCGGGGCTAGCCCCGATCACCGTCCGGCCCGCCCAGGGGACGAGGTACATGTAAGGGGACGGATTGCGGTGCCGCAGCCGTCGGTACACCTGGAGCGGCGTCAACTCGCTCTCGATGTCGATGCGGTGACCTATCTGAATCTGGTAGCTGTCTCCGATCTCGATATGACCCAGGCACCGCTTGGCGCGCACGACGAATGTCTCCTCGTCCACGGTGTCCCGCACGGACAGCGGCTCCGGGGCCTCCGGCACGGCGGCGGCGACACTCGCCATGCCCTGGGCGTTCACCCTGTCCACGACAGCCCGCAGCGGCTCCTGCGCAGGGTCCTCCGTCAACTGTGCCCCCGTCCCAGCGAGATGACGCACCCCACCACTCCGCAGGTCGTACCAGACCGTGTCCTTGAAGAGGGTGAGTGTGCAACGCGGCATGTCCGACTCGTCCTGTAGGGAGGGAAGTTCCTCCATGGCCCAGGCCGCTTCGTACGACAGCGTGGTGAGGAATCCGAACGCGAACGTCCCTGTGGGCACCTCGGTGTCGACGGCGAACACGCCCTGGACCGCGCGCAGGAGCCGCCACACGGCCCCGGAATCGCGCACGCCCCAATGCCATACGCAGCCCTCCGTGCCGCGCGGCTCCCCGACGACCGCGGAGAGCGCCGCGGCGAGCGCGTCGCCGAGGTCCCCGGCGGCGACGAGTTCCACGCGGTCGGCGAAGACGCGCAGCTCCGCGAGGCGTCCGCAGCCGACGGCGGCATAGTGCCGGTCCTGGTGGGCCCGTCCAGGCTCTCGAAAAGGTAGACATCGCCCTGGTCCCGCGTACTGGCAAGGGCTTCGTACAGGCTCAGCGCGTCGACGGACGGAAGGGCTTCGGAGATCACGCGCACCGGTTTCGGGCAGGTTTAACTCTGACAGCAAAGACACAGCGAAAACCTTTCTGATCCGAACGGACCGTGGGGCTTTCGAGGAATGAAAAATTACGTCTGCGGCGCGCAAAAGATCCGTCGCCGCACGCCACGCATGCCGGACCACTTCGATCCGGCTCCCCCGTGCCACCCCCGGTCGCCGGCATTCCCGCCCGGCGACGAATGTGTGTGCGAGATGACTCCATCAAATGTGAGAATGCGCTGGCCATACCACTTCGGCTGTCCGGGAGGAGACCACTTGTCGCGGCAACTAGCGCTCACCGTGGACCGTGAATCGCGCCTTCCGCTGGCTGTCCAGGTACGTAACGCACTGCGAGGATTAGTTGAGAATGGAACTTTGTGGCCGGGCACACGAATTCCCTCCAGCCGTCAGCTCGCCCTCGATATAGGGGTTTCCCGTAGCGTCGTGGTGGAGGCATATGAACAGCTGTCGGCCGAGGGGTATCTGGAGACCAAGCGCGGTTCCGGCACCACGATCGCGGCCCGCGCCCAGTCGGACGAGGGCGCCGCCTCGACGCTCGTACCGCCCGACCCGGAGCCTGTCCCCGAGGCGATGTGGGACCTGCGCACCGGAACGTCGAACGTCGTGGACTTCCCCCGCCAGGAGTGGATCCGCTGTGTCGCCGCCGTGGTCAATGACGCGGGCCGCCAGGAGCTCAGCTACTCCGCGCCGGCCGGGGTCCTGCTGACCCGTCGCGTATTGGTCGGCTACCTGGGCCGGGTGCGCGGCGTGCGAAGCCGCCCCGAGGACCTCATGGTCACGGCCGGCTTCGCCCAGGGCCTCGCCCTGACCTGCAAGGTCCTGCTCGACCGGGGACACACCACGCTCGGCGTGGAGGACCCCGGTCACCCGGGCGAGCGCGAGTTCATCACCAGCTCGGGCCTACGCCCGGTCGGCATCCCCGTGGACGAGGACGGTCTACGGGTGGACCTTCTGGAGGAGAGCGACGTACGGGCCGTCCTGATCACGCCCGCCAACCAGTTCCCCACAGGCGCCCGGCTCAGCCAAGCCCGCCGCGAGCGCCTCATCACCTGGGCGCGTGAGGTCGACGGCTATGTCCTGGAGGACGACTTCGACAGCGCGTTCGTGCAGCGCATCGACCAGCTCCCCTCGCTGCAGAGCCTCGCCCCGGACCGGGTGGTCTACGCCGGAAGCGCGAGCAAGACCCTGGCCCCCGCCCTCCGCCTCGGCTGGCTCGCGGCCCCCTCGGAACTGATGGCCTCGATCGAGCACGTCCGCGCGGGCTGGGACATCGGCTGCTCCGGCCTGGAACAGCTGGCCTTCACCCGTTTCATCGACACCGGCGCCCTCGACCGCCACCAGCGCAAACTCCGCGCGGAATTCCACCGCCGCCGCCAGGTCCTCCGCCGCCAGACCGAGTCCTGGCTCCCCGGTACTCACCTCATCGGCCGCGGCGGCGGTCTCCAGGCATACCTCCAACTCCCCCCGCACCTGGACGAACAGGCCCTGGTCCGAGCCGCCCGCCACCGCTCCGTACTGGTCCGGGGCGGCCACTTCTACACCCTCACAGACACATCGAGGCCACCCGCCCTGGTGATCAGCTACGCCACAGTGAACAGCGCGGGACTGGCCAAGAGTCTGATGGCCATTGGGTCGGCATATCGGCAGTTAGGGGGCTTGACGTGAGCTGGCCTGGGTTTCGTAGAGACTCACCGCAACTGCTCGGGCTAGCGCCCCGACACGAGAAGGCAATGCCGCAGGTGAACGGTCTTCACCGGATCCCCGGCGCTACTAGGGTTGGCACACAGCCGAGGGGCGAGGAGCGTGAGGATCCGGTGCGACGCCGGAATCTCCTGGTCGGCCTGGCCGGGGCCACCGCCAGAACAGTCTTCAGCCCCACATCAGCCGTGGCTTCCACTTCCGCCCGCCCGAGCCTGTCCGGTCTGGAAGACCTGCTGCTCTACCGGAAATCCGACACGGTTCTCCGCCCGGATCCCACCCCCACCACGGTCGCCGCGGCGGTAGACGCGGCCCGCCGTGACTTCAACGCCTGCCGTTACGACACCCTCGCCCGAGCAATCCCTCCCCGAATCGGGCTCGCCCAGGCCCTCGGCACCAACGGACACCCCGAGCAGGCGGCGACCGCAGTCGCCGAGCTGTACAACACCGCCACACGACTGTGCATCAAGCTCGGCGGTGACGGCCTAGCCGCCGTCACCGCCGACCGCCGCACTCGAGGGTGCCGACACGCTGACGGTCGCCGAAGCCCACCGCATGATCTCCAGCGCCTGGCGCCGTCAGGGGCACTACGCCCGCGCCTTGCAGTGTAGGCCGCTGTGGCGTACAGGTTGCCCTGCACGGAAAGTCGCTCGGTCTCGTCGGCGGTGCGGTCGGCGGCCAGCTGCTTGGCAGCGCGTACGGCGATGTCGGTAGCGAAACAGAGCGACCGGCACACCGCCCACGCACTCATCGCCGAGGCGGAAGCCACGGCTGGCCAAATCGGCCGCGACGCGCTCCTGCGCGGCACCACCTTCGGCCCCAGCCAGGCCTCCTCCACCAGATCTCGATCACCTGCTCGGCGACGTAGGGCAGGCCATCGAGGACGCCCGCCGCGTCGACGTCACCGCCCTGCCCACCACCGAGCGACAGGCCCGCTACTGGATCGACGTCGCCCGGTCCTTCGACCAGTGGGGCAAACCCGAGCGTTGCTATCGCGCGCTGCTGGAAGCTGAACAGGCCGCACCCCAAGAAGTCCGCCGTGGCGCCGTACGGAACATGGCCGCCAGCCTGATGTGGCACGATCGCGCCCTCCCCGGCGTACGGTCCTTCACCACCCGTATCAGCGCCCTCACCTGACTCGCCTTCAGGTGAGTCGGCTTATCAGGATCAACCCGTGATATCTCAGCCCGAATGCTTGCCGGCAAGTCCGTCGAACGCTCCCGCCGTAGGCGAGAGGAGCCCAAGGGTTGAGGAAAACCTCTTGAGGCCCTGGTGACTACTACCTGACAGATCACCTCTGTGCCAGCGCAGCTGGCGAGCCGTCACCAAGGCAGCCAGCGTTCCCCGCTGGCATCGCCAGCGGAAACCCGCAGAACCACCAACCCTCCCCATCAGGGGAGGGGGCTACTCAAATAACTGTGCAACTAACAACTTTGACTTCAACCGGTGCCGTAGGCGCCGGTCCTGTTCCAGCCCATCTCACGATTCCCCCGACAGGGGGAATCCCTCAGCTACTTCGGCCCGACATCGTCGGCCGCACCAACGCACGCTCGCGCCGTCAGGCGTGACGCCCTGTCATCTTACGGGCCGTCAGGCCCGAGTTGGGCCGTCAGGCCCAACTCAAGAGCCGACAGGCTCTCTCGCCGATCTGGCGGGCGTGGTCGTGACCAGCGACGCCATGCACACCCAGCGCGAGCACGCCAGCTACCTGCTCGGCCGAGGCGCGCAGTAC
>NZ_JBEXFG010000092.1:0-12193 GCF_040606675.1 Streptomyces sp. NPDC005393
TCCTGCGTCCAGGGCCACCAACAGCCCTACCCATCACGCGCAGTGACTGCCAGTCAGTACACGCAAAGGGCACACCGCTCAACTTCGAAGACCCGGTATGGAGGGCTGCTCCTTGGTCCGGTGCTCGTACATTCAGCCTCCCCAGATGCCCAGCGGGAGGGAGCCGCCGACTGCGATGAGGCAAATTACGTAGACGAGCCGCTGGTTTCGAGCACTCATCGGGTTCTCACGGCGCATTCAGCCCGTTCCGCTCGGAGTAGATCCACAGCAGCCGTCGCGTCAGAAGGGCGATATCGCGGAGGTACACGAAAGTCCCGAACGTAGGCGTTTCGACGGTCGGCCGATTCGTGAGGTCGATCAGTCTCGTCCCCTCGCGGATCAGCTCCCGCACCTCGCAGTCGTCTTCGGCGCCCAAGTCCTCACCGAGCAGACGGTTCAACTCGTTTGCCATCTTCGGCAAGTGCCTGTCCATTGCCGCGCGGGTCGTGGTGCCCATCCGCAAACGGAGGACGATATCCGTTTGCCAGGAGATAGCCGCCACGTCGATGAGGGAGAAGTCGACCTCAGCGTCCTTGGCCGCCCCCAGTGCCTTGCCCGTACTTGCCACAGCCACCGCTGACCCTTCCCGAGCACGCTTTCATCCGTGCCAATAAAGCTAGGAAAGGGCAGGGGTAGGGCTCCACGACTGTGCCCGAACTTGCCGGACGTTCACCCTAGAGATTCGATGGCACCGGTGATGAGTTCACGTGCGGCGGGGCCGTAGACGGCAAGTTCGGCCAGCTCGCTGAACGTCCTGGCATACATGGCAAGCTCGTTCTTCTGGACGACGGTGAGGTGAGCCGAGATCAGTTCGACGTTCACCAGCTCGTCGTCGTACAGGAAGAATCCCTCGACGGGCCACAGGCCGGAGCGGTCGGCGTCCTGGGGGATGATGCCGATGCTCACCGACGGGAGGGCCATGACGCTGAGGAGATAGCCGAGCTGGCCCGCCATCACCTCAGTGCCGCCGATGCGGTACCGCAGGACGCTTTCTTCCAGGAGGATGGCGAACTTACGCTTCCCGTAGACGACCTGTTGCTTCTCCACGCGCACTTTTACGGCCGCTGGCACGTCGTCGATGAGTCCTCGGCGGTCACGGATAGAGGTCAGAAGTGCGGTGATGTACGACGCCGTCTGCACGGGGCCGGGGATGAGCCAGGGCGAGTAGATGCGAAAGCGCTCGGTTCGCTCCCAGAGAGGAACCACGGACTCCTGTGCCCACTTGAGCCCATGGCGTTCCATCTTGCGCCACTCGATGTACATGCCCTCGATTCCGCGGGCTGTGGAGATGAGATCCTCGGTCTCGTTCTCCGCGCCACACGCGGAACACCAATCGCGAAGGTCACGCTCCGAGGGGGCGCGAGTGCCGCTCTCGAAGCGTGAAGCCTTCGACTCATGCCAACCCAGGCACTGGGCCAGCGCTCGTTTGGTGAGTCCGGCTGCCTGCCGGATCTCGGCCAGGCGTTGCCCGAGCGCCTTGCGGGCTTCCTGGACGCTCGAAGATGGCGATGTCATGTCAGTGTGACGGTGCTGTTCGGACTGTCAGGCCAACTCGAATCCTGCGTGCGGCGTTGCCCGCTTCCATACGGCCTCGAAGGCCGACTCACACAGCTTCGCCACCTCCGGATCCTCCGTGAGTTCGACCTCCATGTTCTCGCCCTCGCCGTCGAAGTGGTTGACGAGTACGAGACTGGAGTCGAACAACCAGAAATCGTTGCCCGGAAGTGCGATGTCGGTCGCGTTGCGCCGCGAGAGCCACCGCACGCTTTCGCCGGCAGCGATGTTCAGCCCGTCAGTCACGTCGTACTCGAAGCGGATGTACTCGCTGGCCGGGGTGGACACGACGCGGGCGCGCCGAACCTCGACACCTCGCGAGGTCGCCTCCGTCACGATGGCGTGCCAGTCGGCCCAGCGCGCGGCCGGATCAAGGACCACGCCGGCCTTCCAGTCGATGAAGGCCGGGTCCGACTTCATGTAGGCGTCACGCATCTCCAGGTGGACCGCAGTCCTCTGGCAGTCGCGGAACAGCTCCTCAAACGTCGGGGTCCTCGTCACCCTTCTTCACCTCCTGGAAGAACTGCACCATGCGCCGGGGGATCTCTACCACCGTCTCATGTCCGGGGATGTCCATCTGCCCGAGCCGCTCGTCGTCCTCTACCTTCCACCCCTGCACGACGTAGGTGTCCTTCTCGTCGTCGAGGTAGACGGTGGGGGAGCCGCCGCTGGGGCTCTCCGGGTCCTTACCGAGCTTGATCAGGGCCATGATGACCTCCTCGGGTGCCGGTAACGATCTCTGTGCCAGAGCTTGCCCGTGACTCGGCTGCTGAGCCAGGAACTTGCCCGAACTTGCCAGGACTTTCGGGCGGCGACCCTGATCGGAAACCTGGTCGACGGCGCGCAGACGCACGGACGCGGTCCACCTCGGGCGGACCGTACCCGGACAGTCTCTTGGGCCACCCGGATGTTTGGGTGACCTGGCACGATGCCGCAACGTACGCCGTCTGGTGCGGCAAACTGCTACCGAACAGCGGACGATGGGAGAGGGCCGCCCGTGGCCTGCTGGGGTATGAAGCGGGCTTGATCCTCGGCGAGCCAACGCACCCCCTACTGCACGAGGCGTAGGACAGGGCGTTGCTCTTGGACACCCAATAGGTCGCGGACCTCGGGGACGTGGCCGGAGTGCTCGGCATCTGTGAGAGCGGTGGCGAGAGCGTCCCACGCAGGATCGCTGAGGACCTGGACCGGCAAGCCGCTCGGCAAGAAGTGCCCCAAGCTCACCGACCGCAAGCAGGGCTCCTATTTCATAGCCAAGAGCTCCCGCCCCGCGAGGACGGCACCCGCCGCTGCTTCAGCCGCGCTGGCTACGACAGCCTCAAGGCCGCCCAGACGGACCTTGATCACGTCCGCGCACTTCTCGGCCTCGCCGACACCGATGACGCCGAGGGCCTGACCCAGATCGCCGACATGCTGGAGAAGGTGGCCGACGAGAAGGCACCATTGCCGGACATCGAGGCGACCCGCAGGCGCCTCAGCCACGGCCTGGACCTGACCAACCGTCTCACTGTGGGCGAGTGGCTGGACATGTGGCTGGCCGGCAAGAAGGGGCGGCAGAGCGCCATCAGCCGCGACGAGAGCAACATCCGGGTACACCTCAAACCGAAGATCGGACACCTCCGGCTCGACCGATTGCGGGTCACCCACCTATCGCAGATGTTCGAGGCCATAGCCGAGGACAACGTCGAGATCGCCGAAGGGAACGCCGCACGACGCAAGGCGTTCGAAGACCTCGCACAGATCCCTGGAAGGGGCGCGACCCCCGCGCCCGGCGCAAGGCGATGAAGGCCGCCATCGCCGAGATGGAGCCATACCGCCGCATCGTCGGTCCGGCGACGCGCCAGCGCGTCCGCTCCACCCTGCGGGCCGCGCTGAACGCCGCGATCGCGCAGCAGTTGATCACCTTCAACCCCGCCGCCCATGTCGAGTTGGAGGCGGGAAGGCGTCCCAAGGCGCTCGTCTGGACCAAGGAGCGCATCCTTCACTGGAAGCGCACCGGCGAGAAGCCTTCGCCGGTGATGGTCTGGACGCCGGAGCACACCGGCCTCTTCCTCGACCACGTCGCGGAAGACCGCCTGTATGCGCTGTTCCACCTGATCGCATTCCGTAGACTGCGGCGCGGCGAGGCGTGCGGCCAGAGGTGGACCGACACCCGCCTGGACGCCGGACTCATCACGGTCGCCAAGCAACTCGTGGTCAACGGCTGGGAGGTATACGAGGACGACCCCAAGACCGACGTCGGCGCGCGCTCCATTGCGCTGGACTCCGACACGGTCCGAGCCTTGAAGCGGCACCGTGCCCAGCAGGACCAGGACCGTGAGAAGTGGGGGAGTGCCTGGGTGGAGACCGGAAGGGTCTACACCCGCGAGAACGGAGAGCCGCTGCATCCCGCCAACGTCACGCGGCGGTTCATCGAGCTGTACGAGGAAATCGGACTCCCGCCGATCCGCCTCCACGACCTCCGACACGGTGCCGCGACCCTCGCCCACGCGGCCAGGGCCGACCTGAAGGACATCCAGGAGATGCTCGGCCACTCCTCGATCACCATCACGTCGGACACGTACACGAGCCTGCTCCCCGAGGCGGACCTGGCGATCGCCGAGGCCGCAGCCCGGCTCGTGCCGCGAGCACGCGCCACCTCCGAGGACACCGCTTCCGACGCGGAGCCGAAGCCCGACGGCGCGGAGAGGTCCGGCCCGGAGGCCGTGCCGGATGATGCTGATCCATTGGGAGATATTCGGGAGATCAACTCCCCGTCCGCTCACGCACCGCTCACGCAAACGGCCCCGGACGAGGAGTCCGAGGCCGAGTAGGGCGCCTCCCTGGGGGAGAAACCCCAGGTCAGCGGCGTAATGCGTGGTGCCCCCGGCAGGATTCGAACCTGCGACACCCGCTTTAGGAGTTCGATCGAGCGGCTGTGTCTGCCCCGTACCTCGGTACGGGCAGGCAGTGCCAAATCCGTGTAGGGCTGCCTCAGTACGTCACGGTCTCTGCTTGTTGATGTCAGCGATAGATGTCATTGGTTTCTCCGAGCAGTCTTCGTACGAACGGGTCGCACGCGGATGACTCGTTTGGAGGGCTGCGGTGATTCAGCGGCGAAGGGGGACTTGTGTACGTGCCTTCAAAGGGGTCTGCGGACCGTTTCGTACCACCGTCCGAACGCCTGCACCTTCTCCACCTCGCCGAGCGCCAAGGCGGTCTTCGTCTCTGCGAGGACACGACGACCCTGCTTGCAGGTCTGACCGGCCGGCGGCTTCAGCGAGTCGGTCTCGTGGCGGACCTTGGAGGTGTGACGTACTGCCAGGCGGCGGCGGGTGGATGACGGCGCCACTGGTGGTTGCTGTCCGGCAACCTCGCGCGGTCGGGAGTCGGCTCAACTTGTGAGCCGACTTCCTTTGTTTCGCACTCGCGGTCAGCTGATCCACTCTGGAGCGCCAGTTGTGGTGTGTCTGGTCACACCAAAAGGTGTCAAAGGCTTTGAAACCACCAGATGATCGCGGCTACTCCTGCCGTTCCGATGGCGGTGCTGGCGCCACGTACCATGCCAAACATGGCGGCGCGTCCCAAACGTCGGACCATCGCTTTGCCTTGCCTGCACTTTTCCACGAAGCCCCCTAGGACGGATCAGCGGGCCCGACGCCGCGCTGCTGACTCTCATTGGCGCCTCAGCAGGACTTCGGCACCAGGGATGTCGGAAATGCCGTAACAACCCGGAATCCGAGCCCCTAGACTCATTTCCGAGTCGGAACCTCCGACTCGGAACCGTGAGGACTGAGAGGGCTGCGTGAGTTCGCCGATTCTGATCAAGCTCTCCGAGGTGTGGGATGCCGCCCGCGATCGCCTGGCTGAGTCCGGCACTCGTCTGACCTTGGCTCGGATCAGCCGGGAGACTGGTGTCCCGGTGGCCACGCTCAGCGACTGGCGTCGTGGCAATCACGCACCCCGAGAACCGCACGAACTCCTAAGAGTCGTAGCTGTGCTATGCGACTGGGCGGGACTCCCTCAACCTCTCGCCCGTGAGTGGATCAACCTGCTGGAGATCGCGCGCGCCCCCCAACCAGGCGAAGCGGAATATCAAACTGCTGAGCCGACCCCCACCTGGACGCCGACCAGTATCGGCCTCAGTGAGCGACTGTCATCAGCATTCTCGAGGGAGAGGGTGCAGATCGATGCTGTCTGCCTGACCGGGCAAACTCTTTCGCTTGCCTTGGCCGGCCCTATCCAGCAGGTGTACGCTGGCACGGTGCGACCTCAGATTGTGGAGATGCGCCTGATGTTACCTAGCCGTAGCATGAAACTTGCATTTCCTGTGCCCGTGATCTTCTCGGAAGATTCACTAGTACGTAACCATTGGCTTAGTCAGCGCAACACTCAAGGGCAGGCAATAAGGAGTGCGCTGACGGCGCTTCGCGCTTCACACGGGATCGATGTGCGCGTCAGTTTTCGTGCAATCCCCTTCACGCCCATGGCGGAGATCTATATTATAAATAGATCCGAAACACTTTTCTCCTACTGCTTGATATCCCGTCACGAAGAGGAGATCTCCGACACGATCGTGGATATCTATGACGCCTCGCGCGCGGGAATAGGGATGCTGGGAAGATTCTCTCAGGATTCCGAAGGAGATCGAGAAGCCACCTTTGTGGAACAATCGATGATGTGGTTCGACTCGGTTTGGGTGACCGTTGCTACGGAACTCAAACTTACGTAGCAAGTGTTCGGCACGGCGAAACGGCTAGCCCTTCGAGACGCCCTCAGCTTGGGAAGCTCGTGTCTTCTGCCCCAGGTCGGCCCGTTGACCAGACGGGTGCCAGCACGTTGGTGGGCCGCTGCTCATACCCCGGTGTTCCCCGTGGTTCCCCGCACAACCTGGCACGCGTCTGGCACGACCTCTTCGTCCCGAACTACGGGCGTAGCAGTCGCTGAGGCCTCCCGAGGACGTCAGCTGGTCGTCTGGGGTTCGTGAGGGTCGGCCGGGGGCGAGGTGGTTGCTGTACTTCTCTGCTGTACTGCACCATCTCGCTGCTGTGGCGCGGTCACCCCAAGATCGGATCGAATTGCCCGGAGTAGCCGCTCGTAGCGCGCGTTGATCTCGTTCACGCAGTTGTCCAGCTGGTCCTGGTTGATCGGATCCAGAGTGAGCGCTATGCCGACATACATCTGACCTTGGAGGGCTTTGAAGGCGTCACGCACTGGGTCAGATCCAACAAGTTGCAGGGTGGCCCACGCTTGGCCAACGTCGTGGGACGCCTGCTTCCAGTCGTAGCGTCGAAGGTCCTGGCGTTGAGCCTCGATCTCGTCGGTGGTGTCGTGTGGGAATGGGTGACCCCAACTCCGTAGGTGCTGCACCCAAGGCTCAAGCTTTTCCAGCAGGTCGAGTGATGCTTGACGATGCTCTGCCACCCATCGACGCGCGTCTTCCCGGGCCCATCGCGCTTGCTCTTCGGCCTGTTGGCTCAGCTGGAGGGCCTGCGCCTGCTGCCGTTCGTGCTCCATACGCGCTTGATCCCGGCGGTCTGATCTCCACTGGTTGAAAAGCAGGCTCAGAGCAGTGACCAGAGCGCCGAGCAAGTACCCCCATGCACCTTCCATCAGGACAGTGTGCATGCCTCGTAGGTCGGTGGACCTTCGATTACCCAGCCAAGTACGGCGCTTGAACGCTAGCGCCCCAGTTTGGAAGATCGCGTATGCGGATGCGGCCTGACCTGGCGAGACGTTGACCTGCGTCTTCCTGGTCCAGTCACCGTGACTCCCCGCTGTTACCCGCCTCGTGCCTTTGGGCCGGGCACGCAGGGGGCACGTGTGGCCCGCTGCCGCGCCTGGAGAGTTCGAACGGCCCTCGTTGTCCAGCGCTGAACTCCTCGGCTCTCACGCGAGCATTTACGCATGATCCAGCCTCCGTTGTCACAGGTGTCAGGTAGCTTCGAACTGAGCCGCGAGACCTGGGGAGGGGCATTGGCGGAGCAGCCGGCGCGAGAAGGGGGATCGAGCACCCCGCAGCGTGCTCGCACTTACGAGGAGATCATCAACGACTCGTGGACCACTGACGAAGAGAAGCAGCGCGTCAAGGCGGACTCGCTCCTTGGCCACATGGCGGCGCTCCTGTCTCAGCGAGGTGACTCCGCGCATGTGAATCTGCTCCTCCGCGTCCGCAATGTGCTGATTGAGCATGACTGGGACTCGCGGACGGATGATCTTTGGCTTGAGATTGACCCGGGTGACGAAGCAGCCTTCACCAGCGAGGCAAGAGAACACCTCAAAGAGGTGTTCGAGCGGGTCAGCAGCCGTCTCGACTACGGCGTCACCTGGATCGGCTTCCGCGAGACCCTGCCGCAGGTCGGGCCAGACTGGCGCACGCGGCTGCAAGAGATGATGAGTACCGATCGGCCAACCAATCAGGCGCGACGCACGATGCCCGAGAAGCCTCAGTGGCTGTTGGATCGGCTCGCCTTCACCAATGCTGGCGAGCAGCGGGTCTATCAGGCCCTCAAGCACATGCAGGAGAAGGGACTCCCTGCTGAGGAAACTATTTCGATCTTTCCGCTGCCGAATGGCAGGGTACCGGGTCACACCTGGGAGCCTGACCTGCTCGTTACCTACCGAGGTAGGGCAGGTGTACTGGAGATCGACGGGCCGGATCATCGCGTGCGTCGGGCCATGGACACGACGCGGGATCACTTGCTCCGTGATGCTGGGATCGCGTACGTCGATCGGATCCCCGTGGAGGTCATCGAGAACCCGCAAGAGCTGTTGACCACGCTCAAGAGGTTTCTCCGGCGTCTGAGTGAATGCCGCTAGGGCAGACATCACCCTCACCACCACTCTCCCCAGCTCCCATCCCGTCTGCCGTCGACCCACACACCGTGGAGCGGGCGTGGTTCATGGGGTCAAAAGTTGATGTCAAAGGCCCCGGACCATGATCGGTCCGGGGCCTTTTGGCTGGTGCCCCCGGCAGGATTCGAACCTGCGACACCCGCTTTAGGAGCGAGGTTGGGCGGTCACGGGCGTGACCTGCCGGTTCCCTGCCTCGGTGAGAGTCCGCCGAACTCGCCCCTGCAAACCTCGGTTCCCCGTGAGTCCCCGTCCGTTCTGGCACGTGAGTGGCACGGGCCGAACCGCGTGGCACCTCGCTGCCGTACTGCGACGGTCCAGGAGGTCGGTGCCGCTGATCGCAACGGAACTTCCGGAAGCGCTCCCGAAGTCAACTCTCTATATGTAGAGTTAGCGTCATGAGTCCTCCGTTCAAGATCACGTCGGCAACGCTCGATGTACTGGAAGCTCTCCTGGGGGGTGGCGGCGAGATGCATGGCTTCGCGGTCGCCAAGGCTGCGGCGAGGCCTACGGGGAGCGTATATCCCATCCTGGCTCGACTGGAGCAAGCTGGATGGCTTGAGAGCGATTGGGAGGCGGAGAACCCTGAAGCCGGGCGGCCGCGGCGACGTTTCTATCGGCTTACCGGGGACGGGGCTTCCAGCGCTAGGTCTCTGCTCCTGGAGCGACGTGGGCGAGTGAATCAAGAAACTGGACCCCGTCAGGCGCGCCCCTTGCTCGGATTCGTTCGGAATTGGGTGAGCGCTCAGTGACGAATAGCGAACTCCTAGTACCGCTAGCGCTCGGGTTGCTGGCCAATGAGTTCGTTGACATCTGTCCGTGGCTAGCCCAAAAGATGCTTCGATGGGCAGCCTGTCGATTCGGTGACACGGATACCTCTGAGCGATATGCGGAGGAGTGGATAGCTCTACTTCATGAGCGGCCCGGCAAGCTCCTTAAGCTCGTTACCGCCCTATCGATCGTCGTGGGTGCGACTTGGAGCATGAGGAGTCTCTACGGTGGTCCACGGTCTCAGCGTCGTTGCAATGACGGGGAAGAGGGGTCGTCGAGCATCTCTCTCGTCCTTCGGCTCCCGGCCTCGGCCTTGGGGCTGCCCGTCCTCGGGATGACAGTTGCGAGTTGGTTCAGTGGGGTGATGCCTGCTGTGGTAGCTGGGCTGTCAATGGTCTCTGCCCTCTATCTCGCGTTTGTATCACGTACGACCTGCGGCGTCCCAGTACGCGGTGGCAGGGGAGGCTGTCGAAACAATGGCAACGGATTGATGCTCGGCTGCCATATTCGGCAGCACAGGTGGTATCGGGCGAAGTTGCTCATCGCCCGGCGGTGGTCGATGATTCCCGGCGCGTACTTCGGCTCCGGTATTCTCGCCCTGACGTCCGTGGTTACCGTAGCGTCGGTTGCTTCATTCATCGGGGCGGTCTCTGGCGTCATGGGCTCGCTTTAACGCTGTTCACTCGGCTCTTGATGCCGCGCGAGGAAGCCGTACGAGGTCGGCGTAGCGGCTTTGGGCTGGAGCTGCTTTGGCGCGAGTGATCATGGCCCCGTAAGCTTCCGGCGCGTCGGGCAGTCTGTGGACCTGCCCGGTAAAGCACGACGTTGGGGCCATGATCTTCGAGGCTCGCGCCAAAGTGGCTGCCTAAAGCCGTGGAGCCGACCGCCCCAGCCACGATGTGTTCTGGCCTCATGCCGCCGGCCAATCCTCACCAGGGCGCGCGTCGGCGCAGCGCGGGCGGAGCGGGCCGAAGGCAGGAGCGGCGCCCGCAGCGGAGCCGGGAGCGCGCCCGGCGGAGCGGAGCGCAGCCGGGGCTTGAACCCGTAGAGAAGGTTGTAACTCACTGCTTGCGCTTGGTGCGTTCGTTCTCGGCGTTGTTGATGATGCTCTCGGCGCCGTCGATCTGGCGTCGGAGCTTGTTGAGCACGTCGGTGCGGGCCGAGTGGATGAGGTGGTCCGTGGTCGGCGCCGTGCCGGTCGGGGTTCCGGTGGGGAGCCAGAAGGTCTTGTGGCAGTGGTCGCGGATGATCTCTTGGCAGGTGCGGATGACCCAGTTCATCGTCACGGTGATCTCGTCGCGGTGGAGCTGGTCCAGGTCCCAGCCGTCGTTGTACTTGGGACGTGTCATCGGTCGGCCTTCTGTTGGGCTACGAGCTGGGCTGTAACGGTGCGGCCGTGCTGGTTGCCGGTGATGTCCACTCGGCAGGCGAGGGCCATGACGATGCTTAATCCGCGGCCGTGGGTGTCGTACGGGTCGGCCTCGGTGATGCGGGGTTCGGGCTGTCCTCCGGCGTCGCTGACGGAGATCGCGACTGTCTGAGGTGACAGCGACAGCGTGAGGTGGAAGGTGCCGAAGTCGCTGCCGCTCGCGGTGTGGGTGAGGGCATTGCTCCCGAGTTCGCCGACGATCAGCTCGGCGTCGTCCACGCAGGGGTGTCCGCTGAGGATGTCGCGGGTCCAGCGGCGGGCGCGGGTGACCTCTTCTCGGGAACCTGGGCACATCAGGCCCCAAACTCGCGGGCTGCTCATATACTCGTCCATACAAGTTCCTTCATGCTGGTAGGGGCCGTGGACAGTGGGTTTGTGCTAGATGAGTCGCACGCCGTCGTGGGCGCGGACGGCCGGCGGGGATGTGCTGTCGAGTGCGTCAAGGACGCGGATCGCATATGCCTCGTCGGCGAGCTCGCTGACCTCGTCACGGGTGGCCCAGCGCAGGGCGCGGGTCTCCGCTCCCGTGGTCGGGGTGCCGTCGATCGCCTCGCAGCGGAAGACCATGGAGACGATCAGGCCGGTCATGTTCTTGTAGACGCCCGTGAGGGTCGCGGGAAGCGCGATCTTGATGCCGGTCTCTTCGAGGACTTCGCGCTGAAGCGCGTCGGGGATGGTTTCTCCGGGTTCGAGCACGCCGCCGGGCGGCTCCCACTTACCGTTGTCCCGTCGCTTGATCAGCAGCGCACGACCCGCGCTGTCGACGATGACTCCGGCGACGCTTACGGAGTGCGGGCGCTCAGTGCTCACGTTCCTCGGCCCTCTCGGCTGGCTAGGCTCTCCACCGTAGCAACACGAGCCAGCCGCTCGTCTAGACACCTAAAGGAGTACATGTACATGCCTTCCCTGACTTCCACCCTGGGTGTATTGGATCCGACGAGTGACCGGGCCGTGTTCCGGCAGATCGCCGATGCGCTGCGGGAGGCGATCGACAAGGGGCGCTTCCGGGAGGGTGACAAGCTGCCCTCGGAAACGGAGCTGGTGGAGCACTTCGGGGTGTCGCGCATGACTGTCCGCAATGCGCTCTCGCTGCTCCAGCAGGAAGGGCTGGCGGTCTCCGAGCATGGCAAGGGTGTGTTTGTGCGGCCCCGGCCACCCGTGCGGCGGCTGGCCTCCGACCGGTTCGCGCGGCGGCATCGCGATCAGGGGAAGGCGGCCTTCACGGTGGAGGCGGAAGCCGCGGGGAGTCGCCCGGAGGTGGACAGTCTGGAGGTGAAGGAGGAGCGGCCTTCGCCGGACATCTCCGCCCGGCTGGGCTCGCCGCGCAAGGTGCTCGCTCGGCGGCGCCGGTATCTGCTGGATGGCCATCCGGTGGAGTTCGCGACCTCCTATCTGCCGCTCGACCTCGCCCGGAACACCCCGATCGCTCAGCCCAACCCCGGCCCCGGTGGCATCTACGCCCGGCTGGAAGAGCTGGGGCACCGCCTGGACCACTTCGACGAGGAGATCCGGGCCCGGATGCCCTCGCCTGCCGAGGTGCGCACGCTCCAGCTCGCCTCCGGTGTGCCG
>NZ_JBEXFG010000093.1:0-11795 GCF_040606675.1 Streptomyces sp. NPDC005393
ACGCGGTCTGGTAATGCACGCCGTTGCGTACCGCCCACTCGGAAAGCTTCACCAGACTGAGGTTCACTGATGAATCACGCATCAGTTGTTAGCCCCACGCACGACGAAGGCCCCGCCGTGGTGGCGGGGCCTTCGTCGTACATGGGATGAGTGGAGATGGCGGGAATCGAACCCGCGTCCACCGGTGCGGAAACAGGGCTTCTCCGAGCGCAGTCCGCTGTGCTTTTCTCAGCCCCGGAGATCACGCGGACGAGTCTCCGACGGGCTCAGTCACTGTGTGATTTCCCGCTACGCCCCGTGACCGGGCCTAGCGGTTTAGTTCCCTAGCTGATGCCAGGATCCGGGTCGGGAACAGCCCCGGGCTGACACTTCGCAAGTCGCTACTTAGGCAGCGAGGGCGAAGGAATCGCGCTTGGTGTTGGCGATTATTGGTTGCGACATATGGTTTACGAGATCATTGCCGCTTCCTCGGCTCGCTTCCCCTGCTTCGACATCCGGTGTCGAAACCGATCATCCCCATGTTGATTTTTCAAACAAACAGCACACCCTGTGACGGGTGCTGCCGCCATCATAGGTGAACAACACGCGACGGGGCCACATCATTCCCGCCGGTTCGCTCCAGGTCAGGCGCGCTGACGGCGGCGGGCCGCCGAGATCGCCCGATCCGACTCGCGGCGGTCCTGCTTCTCGCGGAGCGTCTGCCGCTTGTCGTACTCCTTCTTGCCCTTGGCGAGCGCGACCTCGACCTTGGCCCGGCCGTCCTTGAAGTACAGGGCCAGGGGCACGATGGTGTGGCCGGTCTCCTGGGTCTTGCCGATCAGCTTGTCGATCTCCGCCCGGTGCAGCAGCAGCTTCCGCCTCCGACGGGCGCTGTGGTTGGTCCACGTCCCCTGGCTGTACTCGGGGATGTGCACGTTGTGCAGCCATGCCTCGCCGCCGTCGAGCTGCGCGAAGCCGTCCACCAGCGAGGCGCGACCCTGGCGCAGCGACTTCACCTCGGTCCCGGTCAGCACCAGACCGCACTCGTACGTGTCCAGGATGTGGTAGTCGTGCCGCGCCTTCTTGTTCTGCGCGATCAGTTTGCGACCCGTCTCTTTAGCCATGGTGCAGCCATTCTCGCACTAGGACCCGCCCCCGAGGCCACCCAATACTGTGCGCGCCCGCGCCTCGGCGGTCGGTCCGTCGTCGCCCTTGACCGTCAGGTCCGGGGCGATTCCCTCACCATCGACATTACGCCCGGCGGGGGTGCGGTAGTGGCCGACGGTGAGCTCGGCGACCGAGCCGTCGGGCAGCTCGCTGGGCATCTGGACGGACCCCTTGCCGAAGGTCCGGGAGCCGACGACGACGGCGCGGCCGCGATCCTGGAGCGCGCCCGTGAGCAGCTCGGCGGCGCTCATGGTGCCGCCGTCGACGAGGACCACGAGCGGGCTCGAGGTGTCGCCGCCGGGCTTGGCATCGAGGACGCGCTGGTCACCGCGGACGTCGTAGGTGGCCACCAGGCCGCCGTCGAGGAAGGAGGAGGCGGCGGTGACGGCCTCGGTGACCAGCCCGCCGGAGTTGCCCCGCAGATCGAGCAGGATGCCGTCGCCGCGCGGGATGCTCCGCACCGCGCGCCGGATCCGCTCGCCCGAGCCCTTGGTGAAGGAGTCGACCTTGATCCGGACGGCGCCGGGCTTCTGGTCGCTGAGGTGGTCGACGGTGACCGGCTCGGTCGCGAGCCGCGCCCGGCGCAGGGTCTGCCGCCAGCTGTGCCCGCCGCGCTGCAGGCCGAGCACGACCGGGGTGCCCGCCGACCGGGCGGCGTGGCCGCGCAGCCGGGCGACGACCTCGGTGACGGGCCGGCCGGTCACGCGCGTACCGTCGACCGTGAGCAGCCGGTCGCCGGCCCGGAGCCCGGCCTTACGGGCGGGGCTGCCGGGCTGGACGCGCTCCACCTCGATCCGCCCGTGGGCGTCCTGGCGGGCGGAGACCCCGACGCCGACGTACGCGCCGTCGAGGTGCTGCCGGAACCCCTCGTACTCACGGGCGCTGTAGACGGCGCCCCACCGGTCTCCGCTGCGGCTGACCACCTCGCGGGCGGCCTGGGAAGCGGACTTCCCGTCCTGCTGGGCCGCGGCGGCGGCCGCCTTGACCTGGTCGCTCTCGACGGAGCCGACCGGATGAGCCGGTATCCGGCCGGCGGCGGGCTCCCGGCCCGGTCCGGGCTCGGCGCCCCAGGAGCCGACGGCCGCCCCGGTGGCGAGCACGCTCGCGAAGACCAATGTCAGGGCGGCCCCGCGGCGAACGCGGCGGGGCTGGACGAACAAACACGGGCCCGACATGCCGGTGAGTGTAGGGCACCAACAGGCGCCGTACGGCGGCTTGTCCGGTACGGCGCCCTAGGCGAATGTCACACCTTGAGGTACTTGCGGAGCGCGAAGAAGGCCGCGAGAGCGGGCATCAGCAGCCCGATCGCCAGCACCAGCGGCAGCTTCGCCAGCACCGCGTCCCAGCCGATGAAGTTGATCACGTCGATCTTGTCCACCAGCCAGTTGTTGACCAGGAAGTACTGGCCGCTCACCAGCAGTACACAGGCGAAGCCCGCACCAAGCAGCCCCGCGATGGCGGCCTCCATGATGAACGGCATCTGGATATAGAAGCTGGACGCGCCGACGAGCCGCATGATCCCGGTCTCCCGGCGGCGGCTGAACGCCGAGACCCGCACCGTATTGACGATCAGCATCAACGCGACCACCAGCATCAGCGTCATCACGCCGAGCGCCGCGAAGTTCATGCCGTTGAGCAGGTTGAAGAGGTCGTCGACCAACGCCTTTTGATCCTGGACCTCCTGCACCCCGGGGCGGGCGGCGAAGGCGGTGGAGATCACGTCATAGCGCTCGGGGTCCTTCAGCTTGATCCGGAAGGACTCCTGCATCTGGTCCGGGGTCAGCGAGTCGGCCAGCGGCGAGTCACCGAACTGCTCCTTGTAGTGCTTGTACGCATCCTCGCTGGTCTCGAACTGCACCGACTCGACGATGTTCATCTGCTTCAGCTCGGAGCGGATCTCCGTCTTCTGGGCCTCGGTGACCGCGCCCTTCGCGCAGTTGGCCGAGGTCTCCTTGTCGTTCTTGTTGCAGAGGAAGATCGAGACGTTGACCTTGTCGTACCAGTAGCCCTTCATCGTGCTCACCTGCTCGCGCATGAGCAAGGACCCGCCGAACAGGGCGAGCGAGAGGGCAACGGAGACGATCACCGCGAAGGTCATCGTGAGATTGCGGCGGAGACCGACGCCGATCTCCGACAGGACGAACTGGGCGCGCATGGCGTCCTTTCAGTGCTGGTAGCCGTAGACGCCGCGGGACTGGTCGCGGACGAGACGGCCCTTCTCAAGTTCGATCACGCGCTTACGCATCTGGTCCACGATCTGCTGGTCATGCGTAGCCATGACGACCGTGGTGCCGGTCCGGTTGATCCGGTCCAGCAGCTTCATGATCCCGACGGAGGTCTGCGGGTCGAGGTTTCCCGTCGGCTCGTCGGCGATCAGCAGCATCGGGCGATTGACGAACGCGCGGGCGATCGCCACCCGCTGCTGCTCACCACCGGAGAGCTCACCAGGCATACGGTCGTCTTTACCGCCCAGACCCACGAGGTCGAGCACCTCGGGCACGGTTTTGCGAATGGCGCCGCGCGGTTTGCCGATCACCTCGAGCGCGAAGGCCACATTCTCGCCGACCGTCTTGTTGGGGAGCAGCCGGAAGTCCTGGAAGACCGTTCCCAACTGGCGGCGCATCTGCGGCACCTTCCAGTTGGACAGCCGCGCGAGGTCCTTGCCCAGCACATGGACCGCGCCATGGCTGGCGCGCTCCTCACGGAGGAGCAGCCGCAAAAAGGTGGACTTCCCCGACCCGGAGGAGCCCACCAGGAAGACAAACTCGCCCTTCTCGATCTCGAGCGAGACGTCCCGAAGTGCGGGACGGTTCTGCTTGGGGTAGGTCTTGGATACGTTGTCGAATCGGATCACTGGAGCACCACGGTGACCTGGGTAGCGGTACGGGCTGCCGCCGGAGCGGCTCCCGTCGGTGAGCGTGACCATACGCGAACCGCGTGCGAGCGCGCAGTCGCCGGCCGGAGTAGGTGCGCTTATTCACGGCACTATTGGGGGCAAACGGTTGACAAACTGGCCGCTGAACCACCCAGAGCGGCCACGAAAACGGTACGGATGCGGCACGGAATCGTGCGGGGCGCGCCGAACCGGGCGGAAGCTGGCACAGTGGAAGGGGAACCAACACCTTTCCCTGAGCGTTGGCCCCGTGTCTACTGCGGCACCGCCGCGCGGGAGGAGAAAGCGCATGACGTACGACAGGCTCGTCTGCGCCAACTGCGCGAGCCCCGTCAGCGAGGGCCGCTGCCCGGTCTGCCGGGCCAGCAGGGAGCGCCTGCAGCAGCAGGACGGCATGTTCGGCGGGCTGACGCCGGCCGCGCTGATAGCGCTGCTGGTGGCGCTGATCGCGGTGGCCGTGCTCGCCCATGAGGTGGCCGCCGCGGCATAACGCACGGTTATGAATCGTCCACACAGACGCACGAGGGGCCCGGAGCTCTGGAGAGCTCCGGGCCCCTCGCCGTGCGTGAGGCGCGTGGTCAGGCCACGTTGTTGCGGTTCACCAGGCGCGGCACAGAGCGGAAGCCAATGCCACCGGCGATCATGGTCGCGGCGCCGACCAGCAGGAAGGTCGTCTGGTCGCCGGCACCGGTCTCGGCCAGCTGCTCCTTGGCCTTGCCCTGCTGCACCGGCTTGGAGCCGACATTGTCGGTGCCGGTGTTGTCGTCGCAGTTGGTGCTGTTGAGATCCATCGTGCAGGTGTGGTCGTTGCCACCACCGTTGTCGCCGCCGCCGCTGCCGCCGGGCGCGGTGGTCGAACCGTCGGTCGGCTGACCGGAGGGCTCGTCGGTCGGCTCGCTCGTGGGCGGGTCGGTCGGCTCACCCGTGGGCGGGTCCGTCGGCTCACCCGTGGGCGGGTCCGTCGGCTCGCCGGTCGGCGGGTCCGTGGGCTCGTCGGTGGGCGGGTCCGTCGGGGTCGGCGGGTCGGTCGGCTGAGTCGGCCCCGTCGGGATCCCGGTCGGCTCATCGGTCGGGCCGGGCTTGCCAACGCTGACGCCCGCGTCCAGACCCTTCTCATCCGCCTTGGCCGAAACGTTGACGCCGGCGACACCGACATCGATACCGACGGCCGATGCGGCGCCGGCGGCGGTGAGCGACGCGCCGGCCGCGATCACCGCGCCAGCCGCTATTCGCGCGACCAGCAGCCGCGTCTTCTTCGTCATCTGCCTGCTACCCCCAGTAGCTGTACTCGTCAATGGAGCAGCTATGCACGGGGCCACGATCGCCGGGGGGTCTTGTTCCGCGGTCCCCGCCCGTGGGGCGGTCCGCTGGTCCCCGTTCCACACGCGCCCCAGTCATACGCATGCCGCGCGTCAGCCTTTCCAGTTTTCATATCACCGTCAAGGTCATTGCGGGTGACATGTCCGCTATGAAAGTGCTTGCGCGATGCATGGGTACAGGACTGTGACCAAAAAGCGCGCTCGCGCGGCCACTTGGGGCGCGCTCGGGGGCGTGCGGGGTTACTTCTCCTGCTGCTTGCGCCAGCGGATCCCGGCCTCCAGGAAGCCGTCGAGCTCCCCGTCCAGAACCGCCTGCGGGTTGCCGACCTCGTGCTCCGTGCGCAGGTCCTTGACCATCTGGTACGGGTGCAGGACGTACGAACGCATCTGGTTGCCCCAGGAGTTGCCGCCGTCGCCCTTGAGCGCGTCCATCTTGGCCTGCTCCTCCTGACGGCGGCGCTCAAGCAGCTTCGCCTGGAGGACGTTCATCGCGGTCGCCTTGTTCTGGATCTGCGAGCGCTCGTTCTGACAGGAGACGACGATGCCGGTGGGGATGTGGGTCAACCGCACCGCGGAGTCGGTCGTGTTGACGCCCTGGCCGCCGGGGCCCGACGAGCGGTAGACGTCGACGCGCAGCTCGGACTCGTCGATCTCGATGTGATCGGTCTGCTCCACGACCGGCAGCACCTCGACGCCCGCGAAGGACGTCTGGCGGCGGCCCTGGTTGTCGAACGGCGAGATCCGCACCAGCCGGTGGGTGCCCTGCTCGACGGAGAGCGTCCCGTACGCGTACGGGATCTTTACGGCGAAGGTGGTCGACTTGATGCCGGCCTCCTCCGCGTACGACGTCTCGTAGATCTCGGTCTTGTAGCCGTGCCGCTCGGCCCAGCGCAGATACATCCGCTGGAGCTGCTCGGCGAAGTCGGCCGCGTCGACCCCGCCCGCCTCGGCGCGGATGTTGACGACCGCCTCACGGGCGTCGTACTCGCCGGACAGGAGGGTACGCACCTCCATCTCGTCGACGGCCTTGCGCACGGCGTCCAGCTCGGTCTCGGCCTCGGCGCGCGCGTCCTCGTCGCCCTCGGCCTCGGCGAGCTCGAAGAGCACCTCAAGATCGTCTATACGGCCGCGCAGATCCTCGGTCCGGCGCAGCTGCCCCTGGAGATAGGAGAGCTTGCTGGTGACCTTCTGGGCGCTCTCCGGGTCGTCCCACAGGGACGGGGCCGCCGCCTGCTCCTCGAGCACGGCGATGTCGGCCCTCATCTTGTCGAGGTCCAGGACGGCCTCGATCGACCCCATGGTCGAGGAGAGGGACTTCAGCTCTTCGGATACATCGACGACTGCCACGGCACCAGCGTAACCGCTATGGACGGCTGACCGGCCCCGGTCATCGCGTACCGGCGTCCTGGGAGGACGAGTGCTGGCCGCCGCCCGGCGAATCGCCGCCGTCGTCACCGTCCGTAGCGAGCCAGCCACCGACACCCACGACGAGCAGCGCCGCCGCCGAGATGACCGCGACCTTGATCCTCCGGCGGCGCACCGCCTCCGAGGGCCGGTTACGGGCCGAGCCGGCCCGTCGCTGGCCGTGGACGCGCGGGGCGCGCGCGGTGCCGTGGGCGCCGCCCGCGAGCTCGTCCGCGCTGGGCACGCGCATGCTGGTGTGCGTCTCGCGGCTGGAGTCGGGCACCGCTCCGGGGACCAGCGGCACCGCGCCGCGCCGCCGCGCGGGCGTCTCGGCGGAGGCGGGGGCGTGGTGCCGCGGCTCCTCGTACGCGCTCTCGCGCTCGCCCTCCTGCTGCTCGTCCGGCTCGTCGATGTCCAGCGGCGGGTATCCGGCCAGGCTCGGCAGCAGCTCGCGCAGGCGCGCCGCCAGCTCGGAGGCGCGCAGCCGGGAGGCGGGCGCCTTGGCGAGGCACTGGAGGAGCAGCTGCCACAGCTCGTCGGGGATCCCGGGCAGGGGGGCCACGGTCTCGGTCACATGGCGGCGCAGAATCGCGCCCGGGTGGCCGCCGCCGAACGGCGTGAAGCCCGCCAGCAGCTCGTAGAGGACCGTCGCGAGGGCGTACACATCGACGCTGGCCCGCGGCGGCAGCCCCTCGATGATCTCGGGGGCGAGATAGTCCGGGGTGCCGATGACGCTGCGCGGGTTCGGGGAGCGGCCCTGGCCCGGCTGCTGGGCGCGGCCGGGCTGCTGGGCGCGGATCCGGGTGGGCTCGTCGACCAGGCGCGCGATGCCGAAGTCGGTGAGCAGGGCGGGGTGCGAACCGCCGGGGCCGAGCGGCCCCTGCATGTCCAGCAGCACGTTCTCCGGCTTGACGTCGCGGTGCACGACCCCGGCGGCGTGCGCGGCGGCCAGCGCGTCGGCGACGTCCGCGGCGATCGCGACCGCCGCCTCCGGGGAGAGCCGGCGCTCGCGGTCCAGCCGGGTGCGCAGATCCGTACCGCGGATCAGGTCCATGACGAGCGCGAGGTCGTTGCCGTCGACCACCAGGTCGCGCACCCCGACCACCCGGGGGTGGTCGAGGCCGAGCAGCGCGGTGCGCTCCTGTACGAAACGGCCCACGAGCTCCTGATCGGAGGCGAGATCCTCACGCAGAAGCTTGATCGCGACGGGTCCCTCGGGCCCTTCGCCCAGCCACACCGTGCCGGCGCTGCCGCGTCCCAGGACCTGGTGCGCGGCGTACCGACTGCCGATCTTCCGTGACAAGACTGCTCCGAATCCTCCGACAAGGGGGGGCACGTTGGCGACAAAACTACGCGGCTACCGGCGCGTTGGGTGCACCAGACAGCGACAACTGTCACTTCTGCGGCGGAAAACACCCTTCGGATGTCGACAAATCGCCGGAGTCGGAGGTACGGAGGCGGGGGCGGCGGTGGAAACGGTGACGGATCAGTTGGGACCGCCGAGGTCCGAGACCCAGTGCTTGACGTCCGAGATCCAGCCGCTGACCGCGTGCCAGTAGCCCTGCCCGTCGGCGACCCAGTCCTTGAGCGGGGTCAGCTCCCAGATCAGCCAGGAGCCCACGACCAGGATCACGATCATGAACAGGCAGCCCTTGAGACACCCCAGACCGGGGATCTTCATCGGGTTGGCGCCGCGCTGCCGGGGTTCGCGGCGCGGCTCCGGCCGCTGGGGCGCCTGCGGCGGCGGCGCATAGCGCTGCGGCTGCGGCTGCTGGGGGTGGTGCGGCGCCGGGGCGTACCGCTGCGGCTGCTGGTACGGCTGCCCGGGCTGCTGCTGGGGCGCCGGGCGGTGCGGGCGGCGGCGCAGCGGGTCCTCGCCCGGGTCGAGGTACTGGACCTGCGTCTGATCGTTGCGGTCGCGCGCCGCGCGCAGCTGGTTCTGCCAGGGGTGCGGGTCGTCCTGCCCGGGCCCGCCGGGCGGCACGGGCGGCATCGCGCGCGTCGGGTCGGCGCCGCCGCGCGGGCCGGCGCCGGTGGGCAGCACCTGGGTGGGATCCGCGTTCGGCCCGGTCGTCGGCATGACGTTGGTGGCCGCCGCCGGGTCGTACGAGGGCGCGTTCGTCGGCAGCGCCTGGGTCGGGTCGGCCGTGCCCGCGGGCGCGGTGTCCGGGACCGGGGCGGGCGCCGGGTCCGGCGCCAGCAGCGCGGCGACGCCGAACGCCGCCTCCGCCTGCGCGGCCGAGGCGTGCACGCCGACGCCGGCCGCGACCACGCGCAGCGCGCGGCCCAGGCTCTCGGCGCTGGGCCGCTCCTCCGGCCTCTTGCGCAGACAGCGCTCTATGACGGTCCACAGCGGCTCGGGCACGGTCGAGGGGCGCCGCGGCTCCTCGCTGAGGTGGCGGTGCAGCACCTCCAGGGCCGTGTTGCCCGCGAACGGCGGACGACCGGTGACCAGCTCGTACAGCAGGATGCCCGCGCCGTAGATGTCCACCGCGGAGGTCTGCGGACGGCCCTCGGCAGACTCCGGCGCCACATAGGCGGGGGTGCCGACGAACTCCTGGGTGCGGGTGAGACCGGGCGAGTCGGCGAGGCGCGCGATGCCGAAGTCGGTCAGCATCGGGTGCATCTCCTGGCCCTCCCCCGTGCCCGCGAGCAGCACGTTGGCGGGCTTGAGGTCACGGTGCACCACACCGTCGGCGTGGCTGGCGGCCAGCGCGTCGGCGATCTGCGCGGTGAGGAGGGACGCGGCGACCGGGGTGAACGGGCCGTTGCGGCGCAGATAGTTGTGCAGGTCCGGGCCGTCGACCAAGTCCATGACCAGGGCGAGCAGATCGCCCTCGACCACCAGGTCGCGGGTGCGGACGATATTGGGGTGGGTGAGGCGGAGCAGCACGGAGCGCTCGCGGAGGAAGCGCATCACGATGTCCGCGTCGCTCGCGAGCTCCTCCTTGAGGACCTTGATCGCGACGGTCTCGCCGGGCTGCCCGGCCACGGCGGCCTCGGCGCCCGCCGTCTCCCGCTGGCGGGCTCGCCAGACGGTGCCCGTGGCTCCGCGTCCGAGCGGCTCCTCGAGCAGGTACTTGCTGCCTACCGGCCGCACGTCATGCGCTCCCTGATCGTGGTCTTGTCACTTGCTGCATCGTTCGACTGCCTATGGTGCACGTCCGACCCACTGTAATGGGGACGCACGAAGTGCCGTACTGATCACCACACGAGTAGCACCGGGTGTGCGACCGGCGCCCCGCTCGGGGGAAGACGTGTGATCCGGACAGTTGGTTGCCGCGGGCCGGTCCGGCCCGCGCCGCACGGGGTCGTCCGGCGTCGCAACGGTGGCCGTTCCGGTCGCAAACAGCCAGTTTCGGCCGACTGGCCGACCAATCAAGATCATGTGGCGCCGGGTGGCGGGCGAAGTGTCAGTGGCAGGTGCGAGGATGCACGCAGCACGGAAGCGCCGAGCGGTGGGGGGCTCACGCTCCGTGACCCGTACGACCCCGTACGGACCTGTACGTGCCGAAGGGGCCTGGGGGCGGTGGTGGGGCTGGCACCCCTGCCCGGCCCCCCGGACAGAAGGGACCGTTGACGGCGATGCAGATTCGGCTGACCGTCCTCGGGCCGCGCAGCGCCCACCCGGGCCGTTCCGGCCATCCTGCTCCCGCGCCTGCGGGTGCGCCTGCGCCGCGGGCGCACGGTTTCGCGCACGGTGCGCACGCCCGCGCGAGCGCTGTCGACGTCCTCGTGACCGCCCCCGTCGGCACGGCTCTCGCCTCGGTCGCGGGCGGGCTCGCCGCCGCGGTCGCCGCCGCCGGGTACGACGCGGGGGGCGGCAGCGGAGCGGTGGTGCTCTACGCGGGGGGTGAGCGGCTGGACCCCCAGCGCCGTGTGATCGGCGAGCCGCCGCTGATCGACGGCGCGGTGCTCTCCCTCCACGCCCCGGCCGACGACGACCACTACCCCGGCTATCTGGGCTACCCCGGGCTGCCCGAGGCCGCCGTCTCCGATGCCACCGTCCACCTCGACGTGGTCGCGGGGCCCGACGCGGGCGGCGTCCATCTGCTCCACGGCGGCCAGGTCCGCATCGGCCGCTCCGCCGACGCGGACGTCCCGCTGGACGACCCGGACGTCTCCCGGCTGCACTGCGCCGTCACGGTCGCCGAGGACGGCCGGGTCACCATCGCCGACCTCGGCTCGACGAACGGCACCGCGGCCGACGGCGCCCCGGTCGGCCCCCACCCGGTGCCGCTGGCGCCGGGCGCGCTGCTGCGGATCGGCGAGTCCGCCCTTCGGCTGCGGGCCCCCTCCGCGGCCCCCTCGTCCCCCGACCCCCTCCCCGCCCACCCGGACGGCGAGGGCCACCTCCGCGTCACCCCCCGGCCGGACACAAGGACGGTCACCCACACCGAGGGCCCCTGGACCGGCGCCCCCCAGTCCCCCCGCACCCACACCACCGAGGGCACCTGGACACCCCCCACCCACCACCCGGGCGCGGGCTGGAGCCGGGTGCCGTCCCCGGAGCACGACGGCCACGGCGGAGACGACCAGGGCCCCGGCGGCCGGCCGGCAGCCGGAGCGCGCGGCAGCGCGGGCGGCTACCGGCCGGGCCACGACCAAGGCGGCCAGGGCCCCTGGGCGACCGGCGCCCGACCCACCGACGACGGACCGGACCACCGGCACGCGGCCCGGGGCTCGGACAGCGGCACAGCCGCGGGCCCTGGCCGGCGCGACGAGCGCGAGCGCCGGCCCGGCGCGCAGCCGGGAGCGGGGACGCGCGGCGGCTCCGGCGGATACGGGCCGGGACGCGACCAGGGCGACCCCCGGGCGACCGGCGGGCAGCCGGGGCGCGGCGCGGGCGGGCGCGGGCCGGCGTACGGCCCCAGCGGCCAAGACCACTGGGCGACCGGCGAGCAACCGGACCACCGGGCCGGCGGGCAGCGCGCGGCTGGGCGGGAACCGGGCCTCGGAGCATTGAGCAACCGCGCCGCCCTGGGTCATAGTGAATCACCACCGCAGAGTTCCGATGTCCCGTGAGATGGGCG
>NZ_JBEXFG010000094.1:0-11186 GCF_040606675.1 Streptomyces sp. NPDC005393
GAGCGAGCGCAGGGGCTGTCCGCCGCTGTGCGGCACTCCCTGGCGGAGAGGTTGCCCGGTTACATGGTGCCCTCGGCCGTCGTGGTACTCGACGCGCTGCCGCTGTCCGCGAACGGCAAGCTGGACCGCAAGGCGCTGCCCGCTCCGGAGTACGCGGGCACCACCGGCCGGGGGCCGGCCGGCGTCCGCGAAGAGATCCTCTGCGCCGCCTTCGCCGAGGTCCTCGGCCTGGAAAGCGTCGGTGTGGACGACGACTTCTTCGCGCTGGGCGGTCACTCCCTCCTCGCGATCCGGCTGGTGGAGATCCTGCGCGTGCGGGGGGTCTCGGTGTCGGTGCGGGCGCTGTTTCTGACGCCGACCGCGGCAGGTCTGGCTGCTGCTGCCGGCACCGAGCAGGTGGAGGTCCCGGCCAATGCCATCCCGGCGGACGTCCGGCAGATCACCCCGGAGATGCTCCCCCTGGTGGACCTGACCGCCGAAGAGATCGCGACGATCGTCGCCACGGTGGAGGGCGGCGCGGCCAACGTCGCGGACATCTACCCGCTGGCCCCCCTGCAGGACGGCCTGCTCTTTCACCACCTGTTGGCGGACGGCGGCGACGACGCGTACGTGATGCCGAGGGTGTTGGAGTTCGACTCCCGGGGGCGGCTGGACGCCTTCGTGGGCGCGCTTCAGCAGGTGGTCGACCGGCACGACATCTACCGGACCTCGATCGTGTGGGAGGGGCTGCGCAAGCCGCTGCAGGTCGTCTGGCGCCGGGTGGTCATGCCCGTCGAGGAGGTGGCGCTGGATCCGCAGGGTGCCGACCCGGTGGCCGAGCTGGTCGCCGTGGGCGGTTCGTCGATGAATCTGAGCCGCGCTCCCCTGGTCGGACTGCACGTTGCCGCCCAGCCGGACGGCCGCTGGCTGGCGCTGCTGCGGATGCACCACATGGTGCAGGACCACACCGCGCTGGACGTGCTGATCGAGGAAGTGGAGGCGTTCCTCGAGGGGCGGGGAGGAAAGCTGCCGGAGCCGCTGCCGTTCCGCGACTTCGTGGCGCAGGCGGGAGGCGGGGTGGAGAGCGCAGAGCACGAGCGCCACTTCGCCGAGCTGCTGGGCGATGTGACGGAGCCGACCGCGCCGTACGGGCAGCTGGACGCGCACGGCGACGGAACCGGGGTGGTGCGGTCCGACGTGGTCCTCCCGCCGGAGCTGGTCGGCCGACTACGGGAAGTCTCCCGGCGGTTGGGGGCGAGTCCGGCGACGGTGATGCATGTGGCGTGGGCGCGGGTGCTGGCGGCCGTCAGCGGTCGTACGGACGTGGTGTTCGGCACGGTGCTGTTCGGGCGGATGAACTCCGGTGCGGGTTCGGACCGTGTGGCCGGCCCGTTCATGAACACGCTGCCGGTGCGGGCGCGGGTTGACGAGCTGTGCGCTCTGGAGGCGGTGACCGCGATGCGCGGTCAGCTGGCGGGGCTGCTTGAGCATGAGCACGCGCCGCTGGCACTGGCGCAGCGGGCCAGTGGCGTGACGGGTGACATGCCCCTGTTCACCTCGATGTTCAACTATCGGCACAGTATCGGCGGGCGGTCGGACCAGGGTGCGAACGTTGCTCGAGGCGCGGGCTTCGAGGGCATCAGGACGGTGCTCGTCATCGACCGTACCAACTACCCGCTGTCGGTCTCGGTCGATGATTACGGCGACGGCATGACGCTGGCCGTGGACGCGGTCGCCCCGATCGATCCGCACGCGGTGGCCGGACTGATGCACACGGCAGCGACGAACTTGGTGACCGCGCTGGAGGGGGCAGCGGAGGGCGGAACGGACCGGCCGCTGAGAGCGGTGGAGGTGCTGGGCGAGGCTGAGCGCCACCAGATGCTGGTCGATTGGAACGAGGGCGCCGCACAGGTCCCGGTGGCTACGTTGCCGGAGTTGTTCGCCGGACAGTCGGAGCGGACTCCGGACGCGGTGGCGGTGGTGTTCGAGGGGGCCGAGCTCACGTACGCGGAGCTGGACATCCGGGCGAACCGGCTGGCCCGCTACCTGGTCGGCCAGGGAGTCGGGCCGGAGTCGCTGGTCGCTGTGTTCCTCGAGCGTTCGGCGGATCTGGTGGTGGCTCTGCTGGCGGTGTTGAAGGCCGGTGGTGCCTACCTGCCGATCGATCCGGGGTATCCGGCGGAACGCATCGCATTCGTGCTGGCTGACGCGTCGCCAGTGACCGTGATCACCGATCTGGAAGCGGTTGGCCGGCTGTCCGGAATCGACGGTGCCGTCGGCCCGGCGGTGGTGGTACTGGACGAGCCTGCCGTCGTCGAGCACGTGGCCGGTCTGGACGGCTCACCGATGCGGAACGCGGATCGCGCCGGTGCGCTGCTGCCTTCGCATCCGGCCTACGTGATCTACACCTCGGGATCGACCGGTCGGCCGAAGGGCGTGCTCGTCACGCACGCGAACGTGGCGCGGCTGTTGGGCGAGACCCGGAACTGGTTCGAGTTCGGGGCCGAGGACGTGTGGACCTGGTTCCACTCCTTCGCCTTCGACTTCTCGGTCTGGGAACTGTGGGGTGCGCTGCTCCACGGCGGCCGTCTTGTCGTGGTCCCGTTCGAGGTATCACGCTCGCCAGGTGAGTTCCTGCGATTGCTGGCGCGCGAGCGGGTGACCGTGCTCAACCAGACGCCGTCCGCTTTCTATCAGTTGATTCAGGCCGAGGCGCAGGAGCCTTCCCTGGGTCCCGAGTTGACGTTGCGGACCGTGGTGTTCGGCGGCGAGGCACTGGACCTGGGACGACTGCGGGAGTGGTACTCCCGACATCCCGAGGACACGCCGGTGCTCGTGAACATGTACGGGATCACCGAGACCACGGTGCATGTCACCTACGCGGCACTGGACGCGGAGCGGGTGGCCGGGGAGGCGTCGAGTGTGATCGGCCGACGGATCCCCGATCTGCGGCTATACGTGCTGGATGAGCGGCTCCAGCTGGTGCCGACGGGCGTGGCCGGTGAACTGTACGTGGCGGGAGCGGGGTTGGCGCGGGGCTATCTGAACCGCCCCGGCCTGACCGCCGAACGGTTCGTGGCCTCCCTGTGCGGCGGAGCGGGCGAGCGCATGTACCGCACCGGTGACATGGTGCGTTGGGACGCCTCCGGGGCCCTGGAGTTCGTTGGCCGGGCGGATGACCAGGTCAAGGTCCGTGGCTTCCGGATCGAGACCGGCGAGGTCGAAGTGGTGCTGGCCACTCAGCCGCAGGTCGCCCAGGCAGCGGTGGTGGTCCGGGAGGACACCCCCGGCGACAAGCGCTTGATCGCCTACGTCGTGCCCGCGGAGGGCGCGGCCCGGGGCGGCACCGATGAGGGCGGCGGGCTGGCCGCGGCGGTACGCGAGTTCGCGGCCGAGTGGCTGCCCGGGTACATGGTGCCTTCGGCGGTGGTGGTACTCGACTCGTTGCCGCTGACAGTGAACGGCAAGTTGGACCGCGGTGCGTTGCCGGCCCCCGAGTACGACGTCGCGGCGGGTACCGGTCGGGGCCCGTCGAACGCCCGCGAGGAGATCCTGTGCGAGACGTTCGCCGAGGTGCTCGGCTTGGAGAAGGTCGGCGTGGATGACGACTTCTTCCGGCTGGGCGGGCACTCCCTGCTCGCGGTGTCTTTGGTGGAGCGCCTTCGGGTGCGCGGCGTGTCGGTCTCCGTGCGAGCGCTGTTCGAGACGCCCACAGTCGCCGGACTCGCATCCGCGGCCGGTCCGGTGAAGGTGGTCGTTCCGGCCAACGCCATCCCCGCGGACGCTCAAGAGATCACTCCCGAGATGCTGCCGCTGGTCGAACTGTCGGCGGTCGAGATCAAGCGGCTGGTCGCCACCGTCGAGGACGGGGTGGGCAACGTCGCGGACGTCTATCCGTTGGCTCCGCTGCAGGAGGGCCTGCTCTTCCACCACCTGCTGGCGGGTGGGGGCCGAGACACCTATGTCTCGCCGATTGTGCTCGACTTCGACTCGCGGGAGCGGCTGGACGCCTTCGTGGGCGCGCTCCAGCAGGTGGTGGACCGGCATGACATCCTCCGCACGGCATTCGTGTGGGAAGGACTGCGCGAGCCGGTCCAGGTGGTGCGGCGTCGCGTGCTGGTGCCCGTGCACGAAATGGCGCTGGAGGCCCGGGTCCCGGAGTTGGTCAACGCCCTCGTCGCGGCCGGGGGTTCGTCGATGGACGTCAGCCGGGCGCCGTTGATTGATCTTCACTTGGCGCCCGAGGCGGGAACGGACCGGTGGATGGCATTGCTGCGCATACACCACCTCGTGCAGGACCACACCGCGCTGGACGTGCTGATCGCGGAGATCGGAGCGGTCCTGTCCGGCCGGGGCGGCGAGCTGCCCGAGCCGCTGCCGTTCCGTGACTTTGTGGCGCAGGCGCGCACAGGGGTGGAGCGTGCGGAGCACGAGCGATACTTCACGGACCTGCTGGGCGACGTGAGTGAGCCGACTGTGCCGTTCGGTGTGGCGGACGTCCACCTGGACGGCGCCGACACGGATTCGGGCCTCGTGCGGATCGCCCCCGAACTGGTGGGCCGGTTGCGGGAGATGGCACGGCAGCTGGGCACCAGCCCGGCCACGGTGATGCATGTGGCGTGGGCGCGGGTGCTGGCCGCCATCAGCGGCCGTACGGACGTGGTGTTCGGCACAGTGCTGTTCGGGCGGATGAACTCCGGTGCGGGTTCCGACCGGGTTCCCGGCCTATTCATGAACACGCTGCCGGTGCGGGCTCGGATTGACGAGCTGTGCACTCTGGAGGCGGTCACCGCAATGCGCGGTCAGCTGGCGGCACTGCTGGAGCACGAGCATGCGCCGCTTGCGGTGGCTCAGCGGGCCAGCCAGGTGCCGGGTGACACACCGCTGTTCACGTCACTCTTCAACTACCGCCACAACGCTGACCCAGGTGTTGGTGAGGGCGCGGACGGCGGCGAGGACATCGAGTACGAAGGGATCCGGAGGCTGTTCGTCCGGCCGCGCAACAATTACCCGCTGAGCGTCGCAGTCGACGACGACGGAGACGGGATGGGGCTGACCGTGGACTCGGTGGCCCCGATCGACCCGGACGCGCTGTGTGACCTGCTGCGCACCGCACTGGAGAACCTGCTGGCGGCGCTGGAAACGGCACTGGCCGGTGGTCCGGACCTGCCACTGGCCGCGGTGGACGTGCTGAACGAGGCCGAGCGCCGTCGGGTACTCACCGAGTGGAACGACACGGCTGCGGTACGCGAGGCATCGGTGGTGGCGCAGTTCGAGGCGCAGGTGGCGCGGACGCCGGACTCGGTAGCGGTGGTGTGCGACGGGGTCGAGGTGTCGTACGCAGAGCTGGACGCGCGGGCGAACCGGATGGCTCACTACCTGATGGCTCAGGGCATGGGGGCGGAGTCGCTGGTGGGGCTGTGCCTGGGCCGCGGGATCGAGATGATCACGGCGATCCTGGGGGTGTGGAAGGCGGGTGCCGGGTATCTGCCGGTCGATCCGGAGCAGCCGACGGACCGGGTGGCGTTCATCCTGTCCGACAGCCGTGTGGCGTTGACGCTGACGACCGAAGAGATCCTGGACGACCTGCCGGCGGGCAGGCGGCTGGTGGTGGTGGACGGTCCGCTGGTGGCGATGCAGCTGGCCACGGCCCCGTCGACCTCGCCAGAGGTGGCGGTAGCGCCGGATGCGCTGGCGTATGTGATCTATACCTCGGGGTCGACGGGTCGGCCGAAGGGTGTGGCGGTGACGCACGCGTCGCTGGCGAACTACGTGTCCTCGGTGCCGCGCCGCGTGGGCCTGGGCGAGGCGGGGGGCAGGTACGCGCTGTTGCAGGCGCAGGCGACCGACCTGGGCAACACGGTGGTGTTCGCGAGCCTGGCCACCGGTGGTGAACTCCACATCCTGGAGGAGAATGCGGTCACCGACCCGGTGGCCGTGGCCGGATACCTGGCCGAGTACGAGATCGACTACCTGAAGGCGGTGCCCTCGCACCTGGCCGCACTGGGCGCGGCCGACGGCCTGGGCCGAGTGCTGCCGGGCCGGTCGCTGGTCCTTGGCGGTGAGGCGGCTTCGCCCGCGCTGGTCGGGGAGCTGCTGGCGGGGGACGGGTGCAGGGTGTTCAACCACTACGGCCCGACTGAGACCACCATCGGTGTCGCGACCACCCGCCTGACGCGGGAGCTGGCGGCGGGTGGTGTGGTGCCAGTCGGTACGCCGATCGCCAACACCCGCTTCTACGTGCTGGACAGGCAGCTGAAGCCAGTGCCGAAGGGTGCGCCGGGCGAGCTGTACATCGCCGGTACCCCGCTGGCACGTGGTTATGTGCGTCGCCCGGGTCTGACGGCGGAGCGGTTCGTTGCCTGCCCGTTCGGGACGGCGGGCGAGCGGATGTACCGTACCGGCGACTTGGCTCGGTGGACGGCTGATGGCCATGTTATGTTCTTGGGTCGCGCGGACGAGCAGGTGAAGATCCGTGGTTTCCGGATCGAACCAGGTGAGGTCCAGGCGGCGCTGACCGCCCACCCCTTGGTGGCTCAAGCGGCGGTGGTCACCCGTGAGGACAAGGTGGGGGAACGGCGTCTGGTCGCCTACGTCGTTCCCGCGGATGACGGTATGGAGAGTGTGGAACTGTATGCAGCGGTACGACAGTTCGCCGCCCAGCGGCTGCCTGAGCACATGGTGCCCTCGGCCGTGGTGGCCCTGGAGACCCTGCCACTGACCGGTAACGGGAAGCTGGACCGCAAGGCCTTGCCTGCTCCGGACTTCGCCGCTGCCGCCGGTTCGGGCCGAGGGCCGTCCAGCATCCGCGAGGAGATGCTGTGCATGGCGTTCGCCGAGATCCTCGGCCTGCCGAAAGTCGGTGTGGACGACGATTTCTTCGAACTCGGCGGCCACTCCCTTCTCGCAGTCCGGCTGGTCAGCCGGATCCGAACCATGTTGGGTGTCGAGATCGACATCCGTGCGCTCTTCGAGATACCGACGGTCGCGGGGCTCGCCGCCCGGCTGACGGACGCGGGCGGAGCCCAGAAGCCGCTGATGCCCATGCCGCGTCCGGAGCGCGTGCCTCTGTCGTACGGGCAGCGCCGCCACTGGATCATGGGCCACATCGAAGGTCCGAGCGGCTCCTTCAACATCTCGCGCGTGGTGCGGATCTCCGGTGAGGTCGACGTCGAGGCGTTGAGGGCGGCCTTCCACGACGTGCTCGAACGGCACGAAGTGCTTCGCACCGTGCTCCCGATGGCCGACGGAGAGCCGTACCAGTGGGTGCGGTCGCCCGAGGAGCTGGACTGGGACCTGACCGTGGCCGAGGTGACTCCGGAAGAGCTGCCGTCGGCGGTCGCGGAGACGGCGGGCTACGCCTTCGACCTGACGGTGGAGGTGCCGATCCGGGCCTGGCTGTTCACGGCCGGCTCGCAGGAGAACACGCTCGTGGTGGCGGTCCACCACGTCGCCGGCGACGGCTGGTCGTGGACACCGCTGGCCCGGGACTTCTCGGCGGCGTACGACGCCCGCCGCGCGGGCCGGGCCCCCGCGTGGGAGCCGTTGCCGGTGCAGTACGCCGACTACGCGCTGTGGCAGCGCGAGGTGCTCGGTGAGTCCACCGACCCGGACAGCTTGATCGCCCGACAGATCGGTTATTGGCGCGGCGCCTTGGCCGGAGTGCCGGACGAGCTGGCACTGCCCTTTGACCGAGTGCGTCCGCCGACCGCCAGCCACCGGGGCACGGGCGGAAGCGTGGAGGTCTCGGCCGAGCTGCACGCGCGGCTGCTGGAGGTGGCTCGGGCCGAGGGCGTGACGATGTTCATGCTGCTGCACGGCGCGCTGGCGGTACTACTGTCCCGGCTGGGCGCGGGCACCGACATCCCGATCGGGTCGGCGGTCGCGGGGCGCACCGACGAGGCGCTGGACGACGTGGTGGGGTACTTCGCCAACACCTTCGTGGTGCGGACCGACCTGTCGACGGACCCGACGTTCCGCGAGGTGCTGGGGCGCGTGCGGGACGCCGCGCTGGGTGCCTTCGCCAACCCGGACGTGCCGTTCGAGCGGCTGGTGGAGGAGCTGGCGCCGCCCCGCTCGCTGGCCCGCCACCCGCTGTTCCAGGTGATGCTGCTGCTGAAGACCACCACCGACCCGGTGCTCGACCTCTCCGGTCTCGATGCTAGCGGGGCGACGTCGGGGGCGATGGTGGTGAAGGGCGACGTGGACGTGCACATGGCCGAGATGCGCGACGCGCAGGGCGAGCCGGCAGGGATGCAGGGTGCGGTGATCGCGGAGGCCGACCTCTTCGAACCCGAGTCGGTCATCCGGATGGGCGAGTACCTGACGCGGGTGCTGGCCGCCGTGGCAGCCGATCCGGAGGTCCGGCTGAGCGCCGTGGACGTGCTGGACGAGGCCGAGCGCCACCGCATGCTGACCCAGTGGAACGACACAGCCGCCGAGATACCGGACACGACGGTCGCCGCCCTGTTCGAAGCCCAGGTCGCGCGCACCCCCGACGCGCCTGCCCTCATGTTCGGCGACGTGGAACTGAGCTACGCCGAACTAGACGCGCGGGCCAACCGGGTGGCGCGCTACCTGGTCGGCCGGGGAGTGGGACCGGAGTCGGTCGTCGCGGTCGTCTTCGAGCGCACCGTCGACCTGGTCGTGGCGCTGCTCGCCGTGGTCAAGACCGGTGCCGCCTACCTTCCGATCGACCCGAACTATCCCGCCGACCGGATCGCGTACGTGATCGCCGACTCGGGGGCGGTGTGCGTGGTCTCCGGCGAGGGCATGCGGGACCGGCTGGAGGAGTTCGACGTTCACACCGGGGCCGACACCGGCGTCCCGGTGGTCCTGCTCGACGACCCCTCGCTCATCCAGGAGCTGGCCGGCTACGCGGACGGGGCACTCACCGACGACGAGCGCACCCGTCCCCTGCGGCCCGCACACCCGATGTGGGTGATCTACACCTCCGGATCCACCGGACGCCCCAAGGGCGTGCTCGTCGAACACCGGGCCATCGTCAACTTCCTGGAGTCGATGCAGGACAGCTTCCCGCTGACCGCCCAGGACCGCCTGCTGGCCGTCAGCACGCACGGCTGTGACATGGCGGGCTTCGAGTTCTACCTGCCGCTCCTGAGCGGCGCGACGCTGCTGCTCGCCGCGCAGGAGCAGGTGCTCGACCCGTGGGCGCTGCGGGAGCTGATCCGCTCCGCCGGAGCAACCATGGTGCACGCGACCCCGAGTCTGTGGCGCGGCCTGGTGGCCGACGCCGACGACCCGGTGGACTGGACGCGGGTACGGGCGCTGATCGGCGCGGAGGCACTGCCGGGCGACCTGGCCCGTACCCTGCTGGAACGGACGCCGACCCTGACGAACCTGTACGGGCCGACGGAGACCACCACCTGGTCGACGGCCAAGGTGCTGCGACCGGACGCGGTGGACGTCTCGTCCATCGGCGGGCCGATCGGCAACACGCAGGTGTACGTGCTCGACGAGGGACTCGTCCCGGTGGCCCCGGGCGTGGCCGGTGAGCTGTACATCGCCGGCAAGGGCATCGCCCGTGGATACCTGGGACGGCCGGGTCTGACGGCCGGGCGTTTCGTGGCCTGTCCGTTCGGCGCCGAGAGTGAGCGGATGTACCGCACCGGCGACGTCGTCCGCTGGACGGCGGACGGTGATCTGCAGTACGTCGGGCGTTCGGACGACCAGGTCAAGGTGCGCGGGTTCCGTGTCGAGCTGGGCGAGATCGAAGCCGTCCTGTCCACCCACTCCGAGGTCGGGCAGGCCGTGGTGGTGGTCCGGGAGGACACCCCGGGAGACAAGCGCCTCGTGGCCTACGTGGTGCCGTCCGCGGTCACCGGCCAGGACGACGAAGGGGAGTTGGGCCGCTCGGTGCGCGCACTCGCCCAGGACCGCATGCCCGGGTACATGGTGCCCTCGGCGGTGGTGGCGATCGACCGGCTGCCACTGATGCCGAATGGCAAGCTGGACCGCAAGGCGCTCCCGGTCCCCGGGATCACGGCGGCGGACACTACCGCCAACCGGGCGGTCACCTCCTTCGAGGGGAGCCTTTGCGAGGCGTTCGCCGAGGTGCTCGGGGTGGAAACGGTCGGCGTCGACGAGGACTTCTTCGCGCTGGGCGGCCACTCCCTCATGGCGGTCCGGCTGGTCGAACAGCTGCGGGAACGGGGCGTGTCCGTCGCGGTACGCGACGTGTTCGCCGCCCCGACCGTCAGCGAGCTGATGAAGCGGATGAGCCTGTCGTCGGTGCGCGACGCGCTCGACGGCCTCCTGCCCATACGGGCCGGGGGCAGCGAGCCCCCCTTCTTCGGCATCCACCCGGCCGGCGGCCTGAGCTGGTGCTACATGCCGCTCGCCCAGTACGTGCCGGGCGACATCCCGTTGTATGGACTCCAGGACCGCGGACTCGACGGGCGCACCGAACCGGCGCGCTCCGTGAGGGAGATGGCTGCGGAGTACATCGAGCTGATCCGCGGGGCGCAGCCCTCCGGGCCCTATCACCTGCTGGGATGGTCTTTCGGGGCGGTAGCCGCCCACGAGATCGCCGTACAGCTGCGGGCGGCGGGCGAGGAGGTCGCGGCACTCGTCCTCATGGACCAGAACCCGGCGGTGGCGGACCCGGACGCCCGACCCGTCGGCGACCTCACCGCGGTGCCGGAGGACCAGCTGGACGCCGTGGCCGAGTTCGTGCGGGCCCAGGCGGGCCACGCGCTCGGTGCCACCACGGACGAGGAATTCAGGAGCCTCGCCAAAATCCTGCTGAATCACCGTGAGATCCAGAACCGGCACTCCCACGGGGACTTCGACGGTGACGCCCTGCTGATCGTGGCCGAACAGGAAAAGCGGGAGGACGCGACCTCGGGCGACGCGTGGAAGCCTTATGTCAGTGGGGAAATCCGCGAGGCCGGCATTTCCTGCACGCACTACGACATGGCCAAGCCGGAGAACCTCGCCAAGGTGTGGTCCGCGGTGGCGGACTGGCTGGGACGCGAAGGCTGATGATTCCCCGGGCGGCGTGAGCCGCCCGGGGTGACGCGGCGGGACCCGCTCGGCGGATCCCGCCGCGTCGCCGTGCCCTGCGGAGAACAGAACGAGGGTGGACCGGACGCCCCGACGAAATCCTCGTCGGGGCCTTCAACGAGCGCGGCACCAAGGTCGTGTTCACCGATGAGCTGGGCGGCGGCGGCGCCGCGACCTGCAAC
>NZ_JBEXFG010000095.1:0-10053 GCF_040606675.1 Streptomyces sp. NPDC005393
TCGACGCCGACGACCGGACCGGTGCGCGGGCGGACGGTGAGAACCTCACCATCAACCTCGACCACAAGGAGGCGTTCCGGCGCATCCTCGTCTCCCGGCCTGCCGCTCCAGCCGCGCGGCGCGCTCCGCCACGGTGGCGTCTCCGCCCCGGGCCTGCTCCAGCTCCGCCAGCAGCGCCGTCCGCTCCCGGGCCAGGGCCTCACGGCGCGACGTACGGGCCGCCGCCCGCCGCTCGGCCTCCTGCCGCTGGGCAAGGCGCCGCTCGTGCTCACGCTCGGCCCGGTCGAGGGCCGCGCGGGCGTCGTGCCCATCGGCCCCCGCGTCACGGGCCTCGGCGAACGCCGCCCGCACCTCGGCCAGCTCCCGGTCGAGCTCACCGGCCCCGGCCTCCCCGGCCGTGGCCTCCGCGCCCGCGAGCGCCTCGCGCAGCGTCTGCAGCGTGCGCTCGGCCTCCTCGCGGCCGGCCTCGGCGCGCTGATAGTCCTCCAGCGCGGCCTCCTCCGCCGTACGGTCCACATGCCCGGCCTCCGCGCGGGCGGGGCTCGGGTGCTCGGTCGCCCCGCAGACGGCGCAGGGCTCCCCCGCGCTCAGCCCGGCCGCCAGCTCGGCGGCGATCCCCCGCAGCCGCCGCTCCTTGAGGTCGAGCCAGGTCTGCCGCGCGGCGGCGGTTTCCTCCCTGGCCCGCAGCAGCTCCTCCCGCGCCCGCTCCGCCTCCCCGGCGAGCCGATCGCGCTGCCGGGCGGCCTCCAGCCGCCGCTCGGCGGGCTCGATCCGGGCCCCGATCTGCTCGGCCCGGGTGGCGGCCGCCTGCGCGACGTCGATGCGCCGCTGATGCGCTCGGCGGGCCGCCTCCCAGCCGGCGAGCCAGTCGGCGGCCTCCTCGATCGCCTCGTCGTCGGCCCGCGCCTCCCGGTCGAGAGCGGCGATCTCGGCGACGACGGCCTCGACCCGCCCCTCTCCGCGCCGGGCCGCGGCCAAGGCCCCCAACTCCTCCCGCAGTCGCCGCTCCACCCGAGTCAGCCAATCCGCGTCCGCCTCCGCCAGACTCCGAGCCGGGCCGGCCCCCTGCGGATTGACGGACCCACCCGATGCGGGCGCGTCCGCATCGGGGCGCCCATACGGAACGGGCTCGCCCCAGGACGCGGCCCCCGGCGCCCGCGACGCCAAGCCGCGCTCCCCTGCCGCCTCGGGCGACCCGCCCGCATCACCGTGTCCGGTCCGTTCGGCCCGCGCCGCCGCACCCTCCGCGCCCGTCCGGTGCGACGCCTGCCCAGCAACGCACCCATACAGAGTGGGCTCACCCGCGGCCGCGGCACCGGCTACCTCGCAGGGCAAGCCCGCGCCGTCCTCCGCCGCGCCCGCCTCGGCCGCTTCGCGGGCGGCGCGCCCGTACGGGCCGCGCTCGTCCGAGGACGCGGCTCCCGGCGTCTGCGACGGCAGCGCCACGTCCCCTGCCGCCTCGGGCGACGCCTGCCCGTTCCGGGCGGCACCGGCCGCCGCATCCTCCGCGCCCGACTCCGCCGACGGCTGCGCCGGACCCGAGTCCTCCGCCACCTCCGGCGATACGCGCGCGTGGACACGCCCAGGCCGGGCGGGCTCCGCCGCCGAATCCTCCGGGAGCGGCTCCCGTGACGCCTGCTCGGCGGCCTGGGCGTGCGCGGCCGGCCCGCCCGGCGACGCGGCACGCGGCGCCTGCGGCGTCCCGCCCAGGTGCCCCGACCCGGCACCATCACCGCTCGCGCCGGGCGATGTCCGCGCCGCAGGGCAGGCGTGCGGACCCGGCCGACCCGCCGCCGCGCCACCGCCGCCCGATTCGGGCGACACTCCACCGGGCACAGGCGCCGAAGACGTCTCCGGTGCCGGGCGCGGCACGGGCAGCGGGCCCGATGGCGGCTCTCCCGGGCCCGGGGGGCGTTGTCCGGGGATGTCCGCGGTCGGCGCGAAGGCCGGCGTGTCCAGGCCGGGTTCGGCGGCCAGGCGGGCCCGGGCCTGGCGCTCGGCGGCCAGGGCGGTGCGGTGTTCGTGGGCGGCGGCGGTGTGGAGGTCGAGGGCCGGGGCCACCGCGTCGGCCGCCCGCGCCCGTTCCAGCAGGTCATGGACCCGGTCGCGCTCGGCCCGCTGCCGTTCGAGGTCGTCCGCCCGGCGCCGGGCCTCGGCGTGGCGCCGTTGCAGCTGGGCCCATTCGCGTGCGGTGTCGGCGGCCCGCTGGGCCGTCCGGTGGGCGGCCTCGGCTGCCCCTACCGCGGCGAGCGCGATGTCGCGCCGCTCGCGCGCGCCCGTGCGGGCGATGGCGGCCCATTCCAGGACGGCGTCGGCCAGCCCCGGTTCGCCGGGGGTGATCTCGGGCAGGGGGTGGTCGTCGAGTTCGGGGGTGTTCCCCGCCGCCTGGGCCATCCGGTGCGCGAGCGCGAGCAGCCGCTCGTCCCCGCCGGCGACCCGCTTCTCCGCGGCCCGCCGCAGCTCCGCGAGCCGGTCCTCGACGGCGGCGAAGCGGCTGGTGTCGAACAGCTTGCCCAGCAGCTTGCCGCGCGCCAGCTCGTCCGCGCGCAGAAAGCGGGCGAAGTCGCCCTGCGGCAACAGCACCACCTGGCAGAACTGCTCCCGGCTCATGCCGAGCAGCTGCCCGATCTCCTCGCCGATCTCCTGGTGCGAGCGGCTGAGCGCCTTCCACACGCCCGCCGACCCGCCCGCCCCGGGGACGTACTCGCGCAGCAGGCTCTGCGCCTTCTCGCGCGTCGTGCCGCTGCCCCGCTTCCTGGGCCGCGGCTGCTCGGGGCGCCGGGTGATCTCCAGGCGCCGTTCGCCGGCGGTGAGTTCGAGGACGACCTCGGTCGGGGTGAGCGGATCGGCGTGGTCGCTGCGCAGGGAGAGCCCGCTGCCCTGCCGGGCGCCGGGCACCTGGCCGTACAGGGCGTAGCAGACCGCGTCCAGGACGGACGTCTTGCCGGCGCCGGTCGGCCCGTGCAGCAGAAAGAGCCCGGCGGCGGACAGCTCCTCGAAGTCGATCTCCTGGGTGGCGCCGAACGGGCCGAAGGCCGTCACGGTGAGCCGGTGCAGCCTCATCGCCCCGCCTCCACCGCAGCCTCGGCCCCCGCCGCCCCGACACCGGTCTCCTCGCTCCGTACGGCCTCCAGCGCGTCGCCCAGCAGTACGCGCTCGCCCTCGTCCGGGCCGCGCCCACCCCGCACATGGGCCACGAAGTCCTCGGCGATCTCCCGGTCCGAGCGGCCGCGCAGCCGCTGGGCGTACGAGGCGAGCGGGTCCTCGGGCGGCCGCTCGGGGTCGAAGACCAGGGTGAGCACATGCGGGAAGCGGCGCGCCAGAGCGGCCATCGGCTCGTAGGGACGGACCGGGTCGGTGAGCGTCGCCTCGACCCACGCCTCCTCGTGCCGGGCCAGGTCGGGGTCGGCCAGCAGATCCTCGATCCGGCCGCGGATCCGGGCCAGCGGCCGGGGCACCGGGCAGTCGACCCGTTCACAGACCGGCGCCGCGCCGGCCGCAGCGCCCAGCTCCACGAGCCACATGGACTTGCGGTGCGCCGCCTCGGAGAAGGAGTACGCGAGCGGGGAGCCCGAGTAGCGGATCCGCTCGGCGATGGTCTGGCAGCCGTGCAGATGCCCGAGCGCCACATAGTCGACGCCGTCGAAGACCTCGGCGGGCACGGAGGCGACCCCGCCGACCGTGATGTCCCGCTCGCTGTCGCTGCTCGCGCCGCCGGTGACGAAGGCGTGGGCGAGGACGACGGACCGGGTGCCGGAGGGCCGGGTGGCGAGGTCGGCGCGCACCTGGTCCATGGCGGCGCCCAGCACCGCCGTATGGCCGGCCGCCGAGGCGCCCAACGCCTCGCGCACCAGGCCGGGTTCGAGATACGGCAGCCCGTAGAAGGCCACCTCACCATGGTCGTCGGCGAGGACGACGGGGGTGGCGCACCCGGCCGGGTCGGTGCGCAGATGGACACCGGCGCGCTCGATGAGCCCGGCGCCGACCCCGAGGCGGCGGGCCGAGTCATGGTTGCCGGAGATCATGACGGTCGGCACGCGGAGGTCCGCGAGCCGGTGCAGGGCGTCGTCGAAGAGCTCGACGGCGGCGAGCGGCGGCACCGCTCGGTCGTAGACGTCCCCCGCGACGAGGACCGCGTCGACCTGCCGCTCCCGCACGGTCGCGACGAGGTGATCGATGAACTCCCGCTGCGCGGCAAGGAGGCTGACCCGGTGAAAGGACCGTCCGAGATGCCAGTCGGAGGTGTGCAGAATTCTCACAAGTAGGCTCCGACCCGCACGTTTGTCCTTCCTCCACCCCAGTGGCCCTCATCACACCCGGACCGGAATACGCGGTGCGGGCACCGACCACGTTAGCCGCGGTCGGTGCCCCGCTCCTCACGGACCTCACTTTTGCCGTGTGTGTCTACCGACGGAACTCCCGCCACCGGGCCTCTTCGGAGTCCTGGAAACCCCTCGAAGGGGCGGGTGTCCGGGTAGCACCACTCCGCGGTCGTCGCGCTGATCGGCGGCCCGGTCGGCCATGCCCTGGCGGTGCCCGGTGCCGTCGAGCAGATGCTGGACAATCTGCTCTCCAACGCGCTGCGCGCGACGCCGCTCGGCTCCACCGTCACCATGGACCTCCGCTTTCCGGCCCCCGACCGCCGCCACCCGCACGGCCGGCCCGTACGGATCGATGTGCATGTCGTCGACGAGGGCCCCGGGGTGACGGAGGACCAGCGCCGCCGCGCCTTCGACCGCTTCTGGCGCGCCCCCGACGCGCCCAAGGGCGGCACCGGTCTGGGCCTGTCCCTGGTCCGGCGGCTCGCCCATGCGAGCGGCGGGGAGGCCACCTTGGCCGCGGCCCCCGGCGGCGGCCTCGACGCGGGGATCCCGCTGCGGCCCGCGGCCCGGAGTCTCGCGTCGCGCCCGGCCGGAATCGGCATGCGCCGCGCCAAGCCGACCGGCCGGCCGACGCTCGCCGAGGACGTCACGGAGGAATCCGCTCGCACCCCCGCGGCTCGCCCATGCGAGCGGCGGGGAGGCCACCTTGGCCGCGGCCCCCGGCGGCGGCCTCGACGCGGGGATCCGGCCGCGGCCCGCGGCCCGGAGTCTCGCGTCGCGCCCGGCCGGAATCGGCATGCCGCGCCAAGCCGACCGGCCGGCCGGCGCTCGCCGAGGACGTCACGAAGGAATCCGCGCGCACCCCCGCATGAGCCCGGTCAGGCCTCCTGGTACGCCTCGCCACCCAGCTCCAGAGAGGCGGTTCCGGCGGTGGTGTCCGCCAGCCAGTCGCGGAAGGCGTCCACCTCGGCCTCGGGCAGCCCCAGCTCGATCGTCACGGCCTCGGCGTAACGGACATCCCGCACCGCCCGCCCCGTCGCCCGCAGATCGTTCTCCAGCTTCCCGGCCCGCTGATGGTCGACGGTGACGGTGACCAGCCGGAACCGCTGCCGGACGACGGTGCCGAGCGCGTCCAGCGCCTCGCCGACCGCGCCGCCGTAGGCCCGGATCAGCCCGCCCGCGCCGAGCTTGACGCCCCCGTAGTACCGGGTGACAACGGCCACCACATACCGGATCTCCCGGCGCAGCAGCATCTGGAGCATCGGCACCCCGGCCGTGCCGCCCGGCTCCCCGTCGTCGCTCGCCTTCTGTACGCCGCCGTCGGCGCCGATGACGTAGGCGAAGCAGTTGTGCGTGGCGGTGGGGTGCTCCTTGCGGACGCGCTGGATCACCTCCTGCGCCTCGCGCTCGCTCGCGGCGGGCGCGAGTGAGCAGAGGAAGCGCGATTTGTTGATCTCGATCTCATGCACGCCTTCGCGCGCGACCGTCCGGTACCGCTCCTGCATCCGGCCACCCTAATCCGTGCCAATGTCCCGGCCTGTTGCGGAGACGGAACAGCGGGGTACCCATAAGGTCCGAATGAGGTATTTGTACCCCCCAAGGAGCCGCCGTGAAAATTGGTGTATCGACCTTCGTCACCGACCAGGGCATCCGGCCCGTTCCCTTGGGCCGAGCCCTGGAAGAGCGGGCGTTCGAGTCGCTCTTCATCGCCGAGCACACCCACATCCCGGTGGAGCGCCGCACGCCCTACCCGGGCGGCGGAGAGCTGCCGGAGATCTACTACCGCACGCTCGACCCGTTCGTCACGCTGAGCACGATGGCCGCGGTCACCGAACGGCTGCTGCTGGGGACCGGCGTCGCCTTGGTGGCACAGCGGGACCCGATCATCACAGCGAAGGAGGTGGCCTCCCTCGACCTGGTCTCCGGCGGGCGAGCCATCTTCGGGGTCGGCATCGGATGGAACCGCGAGGAGATGGAGAACCACGGGACGGACCCGTCGACGCGAGGCCGTCTGGTCAATGAGCGGCTGCAGGCGATCCGTGAGCTGTGGACGAAGGAAAAGGCCGAATTCCACGGGGAGTTCGTGAACTTCGACCCGGTCTACCAGTGGCCCAAGCCCGTCCAGCGTCCGCACCCGCCGATCTATGTGGGCGGCGGCGAGCGCGCCTTCCCCCGCATCGCCGCCTACGGGGACGCATGGCTCGCCAACAGCGCCTCGCCGGAAGAGCTGGCCCCTCAGATCGAGCGGCTGCGGAGTGTGGCAGGCCGGGACGTTCCGGTGACGGTGTACGCGGCGCCCGAGACACCCGAGGCAGTCGAGGGGTACAAGCGTCTGGGAGTCGAGCGGGTGCTGTTCTACCTGCCGACGATGCCGGAGTCGGAGACGCTCCAGCACCTCGACACCATGGCCGAGGTCGCCGCCCGGTTCCGGTGAGCCGCCGGGTGACACGATCACGGCCGGACGCGGGCCGACGGCACGGCCCGCGTCCGGCCGGAACCCGTCAGCGCGTGGTCTCCGCCATCCTCGCGAACTCGCCGCCGAGCTGGGACATGGCGTGCTGGTACTCCTCCTGGGAGACGGCCTCCCGCAGCGTGCTGAGGACCGCCCGGACCCCTCGGTCGGCTTCCGACATGGACAGTCCGGTGCGCTCGTGCACTCTGCGGATCGACTCCTCGGGGTCGAGGAGCTCCATCTCCCGCCGTCCTCGGTGCAGCGACTCGCGAAGGTGTTCGGGGAGTTCCAGGGCGAGATCGCGGGCCTCGCCGTCACTCAGACGAAGCGCCAGCAATTCGAGCGTGGCGCGGGTCAGATCGGCCGCCTCCTGCCGCGAGAGCTGCGTACGGTCCGCCACCTTTTGAAAGAACTCTCTTTCGTCCATGCGGGCCTCCTTACCGGAGTCGAGGACGTCACCCTCCACCTTGCCACGTACGCATCCCCCACGCGAGGCACCGCGAGCCCCCGACGAGCGGGGTCCCGGTCACAGACCGAGGCGGTAGGGCATCATGCAGACGACGACGTCGGTGTGCGCCTTGAGGACCGTGGCCAGCACAAGGCCGCGCTGATTCTGGAGGATCTTGTAGCGGCGGTGCCGGGGCTCGACCTCGGGGATGAGAACGGCGATCTCCCGGCCGCCCCCGGCCTCGCGCCGCACATACGCGACCATCGGCTGCACCAGGGAGCGGTGCGGGCTGTCGATGATCTCCAGGCGCACCCCGGGATTCCAGCGCTCCCAGGTGTCCTGCAGCGCCCGCGCCTTCGCGGGCTCGGCCTGGACGCTGACCGCCACGACCTCGTCGCCCAGGGCGAGCGCCGCCGTCAGCGCGCGCTGCGCGAGCCTGCTGACGTCGCCGAGCGGGACGATGACCAGGCTCATGGTGCGCACCGGTGGCGGCGGGATCCGCCCGAGCCCGAGTTCCTCGCCGGCCGCCGTGTAATAGCGCTGGACGCGGGTGAACAGCAGCATCAGCAGCGGCACCGCGACGACGACCACCCAGGCCCCTTCGAGGAACTTGGTGGTCAGCAGGACCAGACCGGCCACGGTGGTCAGCACGGCCCCCACACCGTTGATCAGCGCCCGGCGCAGCCACCCTTCCGGCTGCTCGGTCGCCCAGTGCCGTACCAGCCCGACCTGGCTGATGGTGAAGCCGGTGAACACCCCGATGGCGAACAGCGGGATCAGCCGATGGGTCTCGCCCCCCACCGCGTTGAGCAGCACGGCCGACAGCAGCGCCAGCGCCACCACGCCGTACCGGTACACCGGCCGCTCCGCGCGCAGCCCGAACAGGTGGGGCAGCCGGTCGTCCCGCGCCAGCACGCTCATCAGGACCGGGAGGCCGCCGAAGCTGGTGTTCGCGGCGAGCGCGAGGACAAGGGTGACGATGAGGTTGGTCGCGTAGTACTCCCATCCGGTTCCGTACGACCCGGCGGCGAGCTGGGCGAGGACCGTCACACCGCCGCGCGGCGCCACATGGTCGCGGCGGATCAGATACGCCATCCCGAGCAGCATCACTCCGAGGAGCATGCCGAGCATCAGCTCGGTGTGCTGGGCCCGCTTGATGCGCGGCTCGCGGAACATCGGCACGCCGTTGGCGATGGCCTCCACCCCGGTCAGGGCGGAGCAGCCCGAGGAGAACGCTTTCAGGATCAGCAGGACGCCCAGCGCCTCGGTGGCCCGGACGGGGTGGGCGGCGCCGACGACGGCCGCGGGGTGCGAGCGCAGGATCCCCATGACGACGATGCCGAGCATGCTGACGATGAACAGCACGGTCGGCAGCATCAGCACCCGGGCGCTCTCGGCCACTCCCCAGAGGTTCACGGCCGTGAGCAGGGCGAGCAGCACCAGGCAGACGGCGAGCAGATGCGAGGAGAGGATCGGGAAGGCGGAGGCGAGGCTGGCGGCGCCGGCGGCCAGGCTGACGGCGACGGTGAGGACGTAGTCGATGGTCAGGCTCGCCGCGGCGAGCAGGCTCACCCGTGGCCCGAGGCTCTTCTTCGCCACCGCGTAGGCGCCGCCGCCGTCGGGATGGACGGCGATCACCTGGCAGTAGGAGATCACCAGCACGGTGAGCAGGACGGTGATGACGACGGTGATGGGCAGCGTGGCGGTAAGGGCCCCGGTGCCGGCGGCGACCAGGACGACCACGATGGCCTCGGGGCCGTACGCGACCGAGCTCAGCGCGTCCAGGGACAGCGCGGCCAGCCCCTCAAGGCTGGTGAGATGGTGCTTGTCGCCCTCCCCGTGGCGCAAAGGTACCCGTGGCCGCAACGCGCGGTGTGCCAGTCCGAACGCCATGGGGAACCTCGGGGCGGGGTTGTCGGGGGCCGTCCCGCGACAGTGTGCCCCGCCGTGGCGCCCGACCACCTGAGGCATGCCCGAACAGCCGCCACTTGTCCGCCGCCTCCGCGACTCCCCTGACCTGACCGAGTGCTCCTCACGGCGCTCCCCGAGTGTCGCCGCGACGGTGGGAGCCGCGCCCATAGCATGACCTGGCGCGGTCACCGACCTGTCGGCAGCAGGCCGGGCCGTGCGATTGGTTCCTGGGGGCCCATGCGGTCGCGCATCCGGCGAGCGAGGGTGGCGCTGACGAGGCGCGCCGGGTTACGCCCAGCGCCGGACGACTGGAGGTTGGTGACCATGACGGTGATGTCCGTGCCCAGGTTCGAGCGGTTCTTCCGGGTGGCGGCGGGACTCGATGTCGACAAGAACGACCTCAAGCGCTACAGCGACTTCGTGGACGCCAAACTCTACGATCTGCTGCTCATCGCCGAGGCGGTCGCGAAGGCCAACACCCGGGACGTGATCCTGCCGTGGGATCTGCCGATCACCAAGGGGCTGCAGGAGAACATCCACCGCTTCCGGGACCTCGACCACGAGATCGAGTTGAAGCCCATCCTCGATCAGCTCGCCACGCACCCGCCGCTGGACCGCGCACCCGACGACGCGACGGAGGCAAGGTTGCCGGAGATCGTCGGCGGGCTCAGCCTCGCGCTCGCCAAGGCGTTCAAGATCATCTACCCGGACCTGAAGAACCCGCAGACCAAGCACTGGGAGACGGTCTGGCGGCTCTTCGATCTCCTGCTGTGACGCCGGGTTTGTGAATGCCGGGAGCGATGCGGTGACCGCCGGACCGGCTAGTACTCCAGTCGTAGATCGTGATCTTCATGTCTGATTCGCGGCCTGTCGGCGGTAATGGCTGGCCCTGGCTCGGGCCTGATGGCGGCGTCGCCAGG
>NZ_JBEXFG010000096.1:0-9516 GCF_040606675.1 Streptomyces sp. NPDC005393
CAGCTCAAGCAGATCGAAGAATTCATGACCTGGTGCAAGGACCGGGACATCAAGGCCGGTCACCTCTACCGCCAGCAGGAATGGCGCTGGTAGTCGACTCGCGCAGCCGCCTCACCACACCCATCCCCTACGACCGAGGTTGACGATGGGACCGGTCGTTCACCTCTCGGGAGGCACTCCCATGGCCGCGACCCGGCTGAAGAAAGAGGAGCTGCACACCAGCGTCTCCGACCCGGTGCTCGACACCATGAATTTCCTCAATGGGATCACCCACCGCTATCCCAAGGCGATCTCATTCGCGCCGGGCCGTCCCTACGACGGATTTTTGGACGTCGAGCAGATAGTCACGCACATCCGCAGATATCTGAGCCACCTCGAGGAGAACGGCGCTTCGGCCGCCGATATCCGCGACGTGATCTTGCAGTACGGACCGACCAGCGGCCGGATCCGCGAGCTGATCGCCGACTCGCTGCGCAAGGACGAGAACATCGACGTGGCACCCGAGGCCATCGTGGTCACGGTGGGCTGCCAGGAGGCAATGTTCCTCACCCTGCGCGCGGTCCTTTCGGCGCCCGAGGACGTACTCCTCGTCTCCAGCCCTTGCTACGTCGGGATCACCGGCGCCGCCCGCGTGCTCGGCTTCGAACCGGCTCCCGTCCAGGAACGCCCCGACGGCTTCCACTGCGCCGACCTCGCGACGGTGCTCGCGGCGGAACGCGCGCGTGGCAGCCGTCCCCGTGCGTTCTACGTGGTCCCCGACCACGCCAATCCCTCCGGCAACACCATGTCGATCGAGGAGCGCCACGCCCTGCTGGCACTGGCGGCCCGGGAGGATATCCTCATCCTGGAGGACAGCCCCTACCGCCTCGTGAGCCCCGGGCCCCAGGAGCCAACCCTCAAGTCCCTCGACCGGGCGCAGCGGGTCGTCCACCTGGGCTCCTACTCCAAGACTCTCTTCCCAGGCGCCCGGGTCGGGTTCGCCGTCGCCGACCAGCCCGTCGTGGACCAGGAGGGGAACACCGGTCTGCTGGCCGACGAGATCACCAAGATCAAGAGCATGATCACGGTGAACACCTCCCCGCTGGGCCAGGCCGCGGTCGCGGGCATGCTGCTTGCCGCCGACGGGCGGACCTCGGAACTCAACACCGAGACAACCGCCTACTACGGCAGCGCCATGCGGGCCATCCTCCAGGAGCTGGACTCGGCCTTCCCAGCCCCCGACAGGGCGGCCGTCGGCGTGCGCTGGAACGAACCGAGCGGCGGGTTCTTCCTGACCGTCGACACTCCGTTTCGCGCGGACAACGCCGCGCTGGTGCGTTCGGCGGAGGAGTACGGGGTCATCTGGACGCCCATGTCCTATTTCTATCCCCGAGACGGCGGCGATCACAGTCTCCGCCTGTCCGTCAGCTACCTGAGCAACGAAGAAATCGTCGAAGGAGTCGCCCGGCTCGCGCGCTTCATCCGGGAGGAGTCCCGGCGCGCGCGCTGAGCCGCGCGCCGACCCCGCATCCAACCCTCATCCACCACCCGACGGAAAGCGATCGACGTGTTGGCACCACAGTCCCTTGTCCGCAGCAAGCCTCGTACGTGGGGATGGAAATTCCGATGACCATCAGCCTGACCGCCCCCGGCGTCTTCGACGTACCGGAACCCGACCGCAGGAAGACCATCGGCGCCGCCCGGATCACGAGCGTCGCCACCGACGTCCCCGAAACCTCCTACAGCCAGCGGGAACTCCTCGACATTTGCGCGATTACGGACCCCAGGGTCCGGTCGGTGTTCCTGAACAGCGCGATCGAGCGCCGTTTCCTCACGCTGCCTGCGCGGGCCGAGGACGGCACCCTCCTCACCGAGACCCAGGGCGAACTCCTAGCCAAGCACAAGCAGGTCGCCCTCGGCATGGGCGTCCGGGCAGTGCGCGCCGCACTGGAGAACGTCGGCCTCGACATCGAGGACATCGACTACCTGTCCTGCACCACCACCACCGGCTTCCTCACCCCGGGCCTGAGCGCCCACCTCATCCGCGAGATGGGCATCTCGGCGAAGACCAGCCGGGTGGACGTCGTCGGCATGGGCTGTAACGCCGGACTGAACGCGCTGAACGCCACTTCGAGCTGGGCCGTGGCCAACCCCGGCAAGGTCGCCGTCATGCTGTGTGCGGAAGCGTGCTCGGCCGCCTACGTGATCGACGGGAGCATGCGCACCGCTGTTGTGAACAGCCTGTTCGGCGACGGCGCCGCAGCGATCGTACTGATCGCCGATTCCCCTGACACCGCCTACGCCGCGGCCGACGTACCGGCCTCGCCCGGCGGACCGCGGATCCTGGGCTTCGCCAGCCACCTGATCACCGACGCCATCGACGCGATGCGCTACGACTGGGACGACGACCAGGGGAAGTTCAGCTTCTACCTGGACCCGCAGGTCCCCTACGTCGTCGGCGCCCACGCGGAACAGGTGGTCGACCGGCTGCTGAACAACGCCGGACTGCACCGCAGCGAAATCAGCCAGTGGCTGGTGCACTCCGGCGGTAAGAAGGTCATCGACGCGGTCCGCGTGAACCTCGGCCTGACCCGGCACGACGTCCGCCACACCACAGGGGTGCTGCGCGACTACGGGAACCTGTCGAGCGGATCGTTCCTGTTCTCCTATGAACGTCTGCTTCAGGAAGCGGCCACCAAGGCCGGCGACTACGGCGTCCTGATGACCATGGGCCCTGGCTCGACCATCGAGACAGCGCTGGTGCAATGGTGAGCAACGAGCAGACGAAGGATGTCATGAACTCTCCCTTCGGGATCGAAGCGCAGCTCGCGGCGGAGGACCTGGCCCTCCGGATCGACGGAAGCAAGCCCCTGTCGGCCGAAGCGGTCGCGGCCGTGACCGCCGTCTGCGATAACGCCGAGGACCGCGCCGGCCAGGCTCCGGTGATCGTCCAGGTCTCCGGCACCCCGACCGAGCCGTGGACCGAGGACCTCTCGGTGTCGTTGGTCAGCAAGTGGGAACGCGCGCTGCGGCGCCTCGAGCGCCTGCCCCGCCCCACCATCGCGATCGCCGTAGGCGACTGCGGCGGGATCGCGCTGGACGCGCTGCTGGCGACCGACTACCGCATCGCCACCGGCTCGGTGTGCCTGACGATGCCCGTCAACAACGGCGCCACCTGGCCGGGCATGGCGGTGTACCGACTCGCCAACCACGGGGTGTTCGCCGCGGCAATCCGCAGGGCAGTGCTGTTCGGCACCCCCATCGAGGCCGCCGACGCGCTCAGCATGCACCTGGTCGACGAGGTTACCGAAGACGTGGCCGACTCCCTCGCGCGGACCGCCGAACGGACGGGCGCCGTCCAGGGCAGCGAACTGGCGATCCGACGTCAGCTGATGCTCGACGCCACCACTACCGGTTTCGAGGAAGCGCTCGGGGCCCACCTGGCGGCCTGCGACCGCACGCTGCGACGGGCCGCCTCCGAGGCAGCGGCATGACCGCCGCGGACATGACGTCCGGGCCGGACGAGGATTCGCGCACCGTGCGCGCGGATCTCGGCCGGGCCCGGACGGCGGTCACCCATGCGGCGAAGCGTACTGACGACTTGCTGAAAGCACTGCCCGCCGCGGAACACCGCTCCCCCGAGCAGCGCGCCACCGCTCTGGCGGCGCTCAACGCCACCCGGGCCGTGCGTTCCGCGTTCCTGGACGTGCACACGAAAGCCGTCTACGGCGAGCTGACTGGAGGCCGCACCCGTCACCTGAGGGTGGCCGAGCTGGCCCGGGCCGCGGCAGTGGCCTTCCCCGGGCTGGTGCCGACCGACGAGCAGCTCACGGCAGAGCGTGCACTGCCGCAGGCCCGCAAGGAGGGCCGTGAAGTCGACCAGGGCATCTTCTTCCGGCACGTCCTGGGCTCGCCGAAGGCGGGCCCGCACCTGCTCGACGCGATGCTGCGCCCCACAGAGCGCGCCCTTGCCCTGCTCCCGGAATTCCGGGAAGCGGGCAGGGTCGATCTGGCCTCCGTCAGGCTGGAACGCACCGGCGCCGTGGCCCGGCTGACCCTGTGCCGCGAGGACTCGCTGAACGCGGAGGACAATCAGCAGGTCGACGACATGGAGACCGCCGTCGACCTCGTCCTCTTAGACCCTGCGGTGGAGGTCGGCCTGGTGCGCGGCGGGGAGATGACCCACCCGCGCTACCGGGGCAAGCGTGTCTTCAGCGCCGGCATCAACCTCAAGTCGCTGCATGGCGGCGGCATCTCCCTGACCGACTTTCTGCTGCGCCGCGAGCTCGGCTACATCCATAAATTGGTGAGGGGCGTACTGACGGACGACGGCACCACGGCTTGGCGGTCCCGCACCGTGGAGAAGCCGTGGGTCGCTGTGGTGGACACTTTTGCGATCGGCGGCGGCTGCCAGCTGCTGCTCGCCTTCGACCACGTGATCGCAGCCGCGGACGCGTACCTCAGCCTTCCCGCCGCCCAGGAAGGGATTATTCCGGGCGCCTCGAACTACCGGCTGACCCGGTCGGTAGGGCCCCGGGCCGCTCGACAGATCATCCTGGAAGGCCGACGGATCTTCGCGAGCGAACCGGACGCCCGGCTACTGGTCGACGAGGTCCACGACCAGTTCGGCCTCGACGCGGCCGTCGAAGGCGCCGTGGAGCGCCTGCAGGGTTCCGCGGTGCTCGCCAACCGGCGGATGCTCAACTTCGCCGAGGAATCCCCCGACGTCTTCCGCGTGTACATGGCCGAGTTCGCGCTGCAGCAGTCGCTGCGCCTTTACAGCCCTGACGTGATCGAGAAGGTCGGCCGTTTTTCCGCGGCATCGGCCGACGCTTCCGCCTCGGTCGCCGTGGGTTCCGTCGGCGCGAAGCCTTCCGGCGATTAACCTCGGCCGACCGGACGGCGCATACGGAGGCCGGCCGAAGCCCGATGTAGGCCGGGTGCTCCGTCGCACCCGCCGTCGAGACCACGACCGAACTATGGAGGTACCGTGCCCAACGTTCGTGCCCGCGTCGGACAGTTCGCGACCAGGCGCATCTGGAAATCGATCTCCTGGCTGGAGCGGCGGATGACGGCGACGTCGCCGGTCGGCGACAAGCCCTTCTTCCCCGACGACACCTTCGCGTGGGCCACGATCCTCGAAGAGAACTGGCGCGACATCCGCCAGGAGCTGGACGAGCTGCTGGTGCACCGGGACGAGCTGCCCAACTTCCAGGACATCTCCGTCGCCCAGCGCAGCCTCACCCAGGACGACCAGTGGAAGACGTACTTCTTCGCTGGTTACGGCATCGACTTCGAGACCAATCGTGAGCGGTGCCCGCGGACGATCGAGCTGCTGAAGCACGTCGACGGCCTGTCCACGGCCTTTTTCTCCGTCCTCGGCCCGGGCAAGCGGCTGCACGAACACCGCGGTCCGTACAAGGGCGTGCTGCGCTATCACCTGGCGCTGAAGATCCCCGAGCCGCAGAACGGCTGCGGCATTCGCGTGGGAGGTGAGACGGCCCACTGGGAGGAGGGCCGGAGCATGGTGTTCGACGACACCTTCCCGCACGAGGCCTGGAACGAGACCGACGAGGACCGGGTGGTCCTGTTCATGGACATCGTCCGCCCGCTGAAGTTCCCTTACGCGATCCTCAACCGCTGGGCGCTCAAGTACATCGCCAGTACGCCGTTCGTCCAAGACGCCAAGGACAAGCACTCGGCCTGGGAGAAGCAGTTTGAGACCATGCGCCAGGACGCGGACCGCGCCGACACCAGGTGACCACCGGCCCCGTAGCAGCGCGTGTCGCCGCGCGGGTACGCGACTGCCCCGGCTCCCCGTCGGGGAGCCGGGGCAGTCGCGTACCCAGTGTCTATGGCGCGATCAGCTTGACCGGCATGAGTTCCGGGCCGTTGACGACAATCGAATCCAGCAGCTTCGGCTCGCCGTCGAGTTCGACACAGATTGAGCGGGCCAGCAACTCCTTGTAAAGCAGCCGCAGTTCGACTCGCGCGAGCATGCTGCCGAGGCAGAAGTGCTCGCCGTACCCCAGGGACAGGTGACGGTTCGGCTGCCGAGTGATGTCGAACCGGTCGGGCTCGTCGAAGATCGTCTCGTCACGGTTGGCCGACGGCAGCCAGAAGGTCACCCGGTCGCCGACCTCCACGCGGCGGCCATGGATCTCCGCCGGGCGTAACGCGGTGCGCATGATGTGCGTGGCGGTGGAGGTCCAGCGGAGGATCTCCTCGACAGCCCCGGGCACCAGCGCCTCGTCCTCCGAGAGGCGCTGCCACTGCTCGGGGTGCTCCAGGAGGGCGAGCATGCCGCCGGCCGCGGCGATCCGCGTGTTCTCGGTGCCCCCGACGAGCAGGTTATTGCAGTTGAGGATAATGTCCTCGGCGTCGAGGGGCTTCCCGTCGATGCTCGCCGTCGCCAGCACGCTCACCAGGTCGTCGGCCGGATCGTCCGCCTTCTCCTCCTGGAGTTCCTCGAAGTACCCGAGGATGTCGAGATGGGCGAACCTGCGGGTGGCCGCGTCCCCGGCGCCGAAGGCCTGGCTCGTTAACGTGTAGAGGCGGTCCCAGTCGGATCGCGGCACGCCCATCATCTTGCAGATCACGTACAGGGGCACGCGCGCGGCGATGTCCGCCACGAAATCGCAGCTCCCGAGCCCCAGGGCCTTGTCGATTACATCGCGGGCGACGTCATGCATCCCCGCCTCTATGGCGCGTACCGACCGGACCGCGAACCACTTGTCGACCAGGCTGCGGAGCTGCCCGTGCCGGGGCGCGTCGGTGAGGGCCAAGGTGCGGCCACCGCCGGGATCGGCTCCGTGATCCGCGGGCCGCAGGAGAATTCCCTGCGCCGAGCTGAAGGTCTCGGAGTCGCGGTATGCCGCGCGGATGTCGTCGTACCTGGTAAGCGCCCAGAATCCCGGGAGGTCCGTGGGCGGATGCCAGTACATGGGCTCGTTGGCGCGCAGCCATCGCCACTGCACGAACGGGTCGCCATCCGAATAGAGCTTGGGGTCCACCAGGTTGATCTCCGGTGGCTGATCGGCCGTCTCACTGCGCATGCAGATGCCTCACGAGTCTTCTGGATTCCAGGAGCGGGAATGCGATGTATACGACGCGTCAGAGTCGATGGAGGGATGACGCTTCAAGCGCGTTCGCGCTTATCAAGGGCGGAGCAAATGGTATTTATCGAGGAGAGTTTCACGATGGCACATGCCTTGCCAAGGCGTCAAGATCGTGCAATACGCGCGAAGTCGCTACACCAGGCAGGGTGAGGTCGCCCTGAATCGGTGGCCCTACCGGAGGCTCCACGGTGGTGGCCACGCCATGTCAAACGGGTGTCCAACTGCGGCGACAGCGCAGTTGAACTGTGCTTTCCGCCGTGCTGAGTTGCCTGTCCATGAGGACGGAGTCGCAGGTCGGAGGCTTTGCGGCGGTCGGGCGGGAACCGGGCCTCGGAGCATTGAGCAACCGCGCCGCCCTGGGTCATAGTGAATCACCACCGCAGAGTTCCGATGTCCCGTGAGATGGGCGTGCCGGCAGCATGATTTCGAGCCGGTCACCCGATTCGGCCTAATGTCGCCATATGCGTACCAACCGACGGGAAATGCGCTGGTGAAAGCTACTGACAACGCGTCAATGTCATTGCCCAGAGAGGACAACGTGATGACGAATCCGTTCGACGACCCCGATGCCAACTACCTGGTCCTGGTTAACGATGAGGGACAGCACTCGCTCTGGCCGGTGTTCGTCGACGTACCGGAAGGATGGAACACGGTTTTCGGGGAGGCCGGACGCCAGGAGTGCCTCGACCACATCGACCAGAACTGGACCGACATGCGCCCCAAGAGCCTGATCGAAGCTATGCAGGCCAAGTAGTACCTGTAGCACGGCGGACCTGGGATCGGCAGTGGCCGACCCCGGGTATCCGCTGCGCCATGAACTGCTCTGAGCGCGGCGACGATCGCCGCTCGGGCGATATGTGATCTGCCGGCCCTATCGGCCCAGATCGCCCAAGAAGCGTGAACCACCTGGTCACAGCTTTGATCCAGAGACCTGGGCGGTAATGCGGCATGCCTTGAAGGCGGCGGGCCCTGCTGTTCCAGTCGATGACTCGAACCGATTGGAGTGTGCGGGTATGGCTACGTCTGAGGGCGAGCTCCGGGAACTGATGGCCGGACAGCTTGCGGTTTGGTACGCACAGCAGCTCGCACCGGACAATCGGGGCTTCAGCATCGCCGAATACCTGGAGATCAGGGGCGCGGTCAATCCCGACCTGCTGGTGGAGGCCGCGCGGCGCAGGCTGCGCGAGGCCGAGAGCCTGCGCCTGCGCATCCGGGTGGTTGACGGTACCCCCTGGCAGTACGTGCACGATGAACGGGACTACCCCGTGCACATCGTCGATGTGAGCGATGAGGCCGACCCGCGCACGGCCGCCGAGGACTGGATGCGCGCCGATCTGAGCCGCCGGGTGGACCTCGTGGGTGCCCCGCTCTCCGCCAACGCGGTCATCAAGCTTGGCAACGATCTCCACTTCTGGTACACCCGCGTCCACCACCTGGTCATGGACGGTCTGGGCGGCATGGTGCTCGCCACCCGCGGCGCCGAGATCTACAGGTCGCTCCTGGAAGGCCGCGGCCTCGAGGACGGCGCCTTGGAGCCGGTGTCCGTATTGATCGAGGGCGAACACGCCTACCGGGCATCCGCCGAGACCGAACAGGACCGGCAGTACTGGAACGGCGTCCTCTCGAACCTGTCGCAGGAGACCCTGACCGGTAACGCCGACCGGGCCCGCCGAGCCAAGCTCGCCCCGACCCGGCACACGGACGGCATCGGCATCCAGGAGGCCGCCGCCCTCAAGAGGGCCGCGCGGCGCCTGAGGACCAACCTCGCAGGGTTGCTGATCACCGCCGCGGCCCTGTACGAACACCGTGTCAACGGCACGCGGGACGTCGTGATCGGCGTCCCCGTACGTGGCCGGGCGGGACACCGGGAGGCTGGCATCCCCGGCATGACCTCCAACATCATCCCGCTCTGCCTGACGATCGACCCGCAGACCACGGTCGCGGACGCCGTCCGCCAGACGTCGCGGGCGGTCCGGGAGGGTCTGCGTCACCAGCGGTACCGGCACGAGGAAGTCCTTCGCGACCTGAAGATGGTCGACCGCGTTCTGTGCGGGCTGCACATCAACGTCATGTCGTTCGACTACGACCTGCAGTTCGGTGATGCCCCCGCCACCGCGCACAACCTCTCCACCGGCCCCGTCGACGGGATCCGGATCGACGTCTACGACCGGTCCGGCCTGCAGATCAACGTCGACGCCAACCCGGACGTCCACGACCTGGCGTCGGTCTCCGACGTACTCCGACGCTTCATGTACGTGGTGAATTGGCTTGGCGCGGCGTCTCCCGAGGAATTCGTCGGACGGGTCGACCTTCTCGACGAGGCGGAGCGGCAGCAGGTGCTTTTGGGGTGGAATGACACGGGGGTGGGGTTGCCGGCGGGGACGTTGGGTGGGTTGTTTGAGGCGCAGGTGGTGCGGAC
>NZ_JBEXFG010000097.1:0-8744 GCF_040606675.1 Streptomyces sp. NPDC005393
GTCTTCGGTTCGCCGGTTCCTGGCTGCGGCCCGGGGTTCAGCGATGCCCGGTATTGCGAGACCCATTTGCCGAGGCTGGTCTCGTGGATGCTGAGCTCGGCGGCAACATGGGTGATCGGGCGAGGGCCATCGAGCACCATACGGACGGCCTCGTCTTTGAACTGCTGGGAGAATCTGGGTGGCACTTCTCTCTCTTTCCGGACGTTCATAACCCTACGCGGGCCCCTGTCCGGAAACCTCAGGGCACCTCAGTCCGGCACCATCCTCAGCTTCGAGATGGGGCTGCTGTGGCCCGGGCTGATGGGACGCTTCGGCCAGGTCATCGGGCTGCCCTTCGCGCTGGAGGGCATCGCCTTCTTCATCGAGGCCATCTTCCTCGGCATCTACCTCTACGCGTGGGACCGGCTGACGCCCCGCAAGCACCTGCTCATGGGCATTCCCATCGTGATCGCGGGCACCGCCTCGGCGTTCTTCGTCGTCTGCGCGAACGCCTGGATGAACCAGCCACGCGGCTTCACGCTGCGCGATGGCAAGGTCGTCCACGTGGACCCCTGGGCGGCGATGCTGAACCCGGCGAGCCCGCCGCAAACGGTGCACATGATCCTCGCCGCGTTCATGGTGTCCGCGTTCCTGACCGCCGCCGTGTACGCCGTCGCCCTGCTGCGTGGTCGACGCGACTCCTATCACAAGGCGGGTTTCGCCATTCCCTTCACCGTCGGCGCCGTCGTCGCCCCGTTCCAGATCGTGGTGGGCGACTGGGCCGCCCGTTTCCTGGCCGACTATCAGCCGGTCAAACTGGCGGCCATCGAGGGCGTGTACCGCACCGGCTCCCACGTCCCGCTGACCATCGGCGGCGTCGCCGGGAAGGACGGACTCAAGTACGGCCTCGAGATCCCCGACGGTCTCTCCCTGCTGGTCGGCTACCGGACGGACACGGTCGTCAAGGGACTGAACACGGTGCCCCGCAGCCAGTGGCCCGCCGTCACCGGTGTCCACTGGGCCTTCGACCTCATGGTCGCCGTCGGCTTCTTCCTGCTGGCCCTCGGCCTGTGGCTGCTTCTGGCCTGGTGGCGCACCCAGCGCTCGGGCGGTGAACTCCTGGACCGGCGTGGGAGCCGTCTGCTCCTGGTGCTCGTCGCGCTCGCCGGGCCGGCGTCCGTGGTGGCGCTGGAGAGCGGCTGGACCGTCACCGAGCTGGGCCGGCAGCCGTGGGTCGTCTGGGGGGTGATGAGCGTACGCGACGCCGTGAACCCCGCGCCCGGCCTGATGGCTGGCCTGTGGCTGGTGCTGGTTGTGTACGCCGCCATGACCGTCGCCACGGTATGCGTGCTGCGCCGCCTGGCTCGGGCAACGGCCGTTCCGACTGCACCGCAGGAAGCGGACGTGCGGGGGTATCCCGTGGTCTGACCCCACAGCGTGGGGACTTCCGACAAGACCGATCTTCCTTCGGCCCTCATCTCGATTCCGCCGCCACCCAGCGAACCGCAGCCGTCCTTGGAGGCACCGTGCTCGCCGACACCGCCCTCGCCGTCATGTGGGTCGGGCTGACGTGTTACGCCCTGTTCGGAGGCGCCGACTTCGGTGCCGGCGTGTGGGATCTGCTCGCCGGGGGCGCACGCCGGGGCGACGCACAGCGACGGCTCATCGAGCACAGCATCGGCCCGATCTGGGAGGCGAACCACGTCTGGCTCATCTTCGTGATCGTGCTGCTCTGGTCCGGTTTCTCACCGGTCTTCGCCGCCGTGATGTCCACTCTCTACCTGCCGCTGACCCTCGCCGCCCTCGGCATCATCGCCCGCGGCGCCGCCTTCGCCTTCCGCAAGGCCAGCACCGCAGTGCTGCTGATTCCGGCCCTGTGGCTGCTGTACGGGACCTTCCAGCGGGCACACACCGCTGACGCTCCGAACACGCACGGCCACACCTCCCCACAATGACCTCGCCGAGCGGGCTGTGACGTCCCTGACGCAGGAGCTCAGCCGGCTGTGGTGGCCAGTGCTTCCTCGGCCTGGCGGACGCGCCACTCCTCGATCCTCTCCTGCTGCTGCCGGGCTCGCTCGAGCAGCGTGTCGAGCCGGGCCGGGTCCAGGCGCTCGTCGACGGCGCTGAGCCGGCGCAGGGTCTGCCAGCCGGCCGCCTTCCCCTCGACTCCCAGCCGCAGGGCTTCGAGGTCCAGTACGGTGCCGAGCGGGGAGGGGCGTACCAGGTGGCCGTTGGGCTTCAGCCGTCCCAGCCTCTCGCCCGCCCAGCCCGCGCACACCTTGTAGCGGCGAACGGGGATGCCGAGGTCTCGCATGATGTCCAGCAGGGCTTTCCGGTCCTGGGCGATCTCGGTCGCTACGGGCTCGATCGCGCGGCCGAGCGCGGAACCCCGGGCGGTGCGCGCCAGGCGGGTGGCGCGTTCGGTGCCGGCGGTGGCGCCGGCGAGGTGGTCGTTGAGATAGATGCCGAGCAGCTTCGTGTCGGCGCTTCGTCCGGTGGAGCGGCGCTCGGCGACGCCGGAATTCGGAAGAGCGTTCATCTGCAGCCTCCTCGGGTTGCCGGGGCCTGCCGGCATGCGAGCGGTGGATCAGCGCGGAGCCGGGCGTCACCGGGGGTTCAGTCCGGGCCGCGGGGGAGGTAGTAGGTCTGTCTGAGAAACGCGGCCATGTCCTGCAGGGCCTGTCTGTATCCGGCTTTGTAGTGCGCGTCGACATCCGTCCGGCGGCCTTCGGCCTCCGCCCAGGAGTCGAGGTGCCAAGCGATGAGCAGGTGGTTGCGGTACAGGGCGCCGTGCCTTCCGCCGAGGGCGGCTCGCGCGCGGTCCTCGTCCCAGTCCTCCAGGTCGCTCGTGTCGAAGGCGAGTAGTTGATCGTCGGTCTGCGGCACCGTTTCCCTCCTCGGGTCGGTCTCCGCCGTCACGGGTACCGCGGCAGATCCCCGGAATGTTCGAATCAGCCAAGTCCGTGGCACTCTCGCGGTGACGGCTCACCGCTTGCACCTGCCGACCGATGAGTCCCCCTGTCATGCCCCTCCTGAACGCTCGTCCCCGTGCAACCGGGCACGGAGGTCTTCCGCGTTGTAGCGGGCCCCCTCCGGGTACCCGGCCGGACGTGGAGATCCGGGGCCCCGGCAGGCGGCGCGGCCCGGCTCGGAGCACGCACGGGAGCGGCCATGTCGAAGACCATCAAGGACCAGACCGTCGACGAGCTCGGTGGAGGCAGCAGCGTTCTGGTGCGGCAACGCCGTGAGCACGAGGAGATGGATCGGCTGATGGACCAGTACCTGACCCTCGATGACCTGCACCGGCGGGAACAGGTCCTGAAGCAGGTCGTCCAACTGGTCTTCAGCCACGCCTTCGCGGAGGAGACGGTGCTGTGGCCCGCCGTACGGGCCTCGGTCCCGGACGGCGAGGAACTGACGGCCCGGGTCGAGGAAGAACACCAGCAGATCAATGATCTCGTCGCGGACATCGAACGCCTTCCCGCCGGTGATCCCGGGCGTGAGGACAAGGTGCGGCGGGCCTTCGCCCTGATACGGCAGGACATCAGGGACGAGGAAGACCTTCTCCTCCCCCGGTTGCAGGGCGCGGTGGACACCGCCCGGCTACGCACCCTCGGCACCACCTGGGCGGCGGTACGACAGACCGCCCCGACGCATCCGCACCCCGTCATCCCCCGCCGGCCTCCCGGGAACGCCCTGCTGGGCGTACCGCTGAGCGTCTACGACCGCGTGCGAGACGCTCTGGGCATCGGCAGCTCCGCGTCACGACGAGGAAGGTGATCGCGCCCTCGCCGGGCTGCTCGCTGTCGCCCACGTGGGCGTCACCGTACAGCACCACCAACTGCGACGGCCGCGGTGAAAGCCACCGCCGCAGCTGTGCGCCCGAAAGGGAAGGAAGAGAGGAGTCGGGGCGGTCGTCGACCTCATCATGGGGAACCACTCCTGCGGAGGGCTGCGCCGGTCGGCCAGCTGCTTGCACAGACCGTTGGAGATCAGCCGTGCGACGACCAGCACGCGCCGTCGCGCGCTTGCGGAGGCTGTCGGCCGGCACTCGGCTCCGGCACTCGGCTGTCGGCTCCATGAGCTCCTTGGAAGATCGGCCCGGCAGAAGCGAGCCCCAGACTCGATCACTCGGCCGCGCGATGGCCGGAGTCCCGCTGGCAAGTTGTTTGTCGCCGCCCGCGAGGGTGACCCGGTCGCTGTCACCGGTGGAAAGGACATGCGATGAGCGCGCAGTTCCCCGAGAGGGACGACGAACCTCGACGTGAGAAGGCGGCGGAGTTGCCTGATGACGATGTCGTCGGGATCCTCCTGCGGCAGCATGCCCGCATCAGGGCTTTGTTCGGAGAGGTACGGGGGGCCGAGGGGGCCCGCAAGCAGGATGCCTTCAACGAGCTGCGGGGTCTGCTGGCCGTCCACGAGACGGCCGAAGAGATGATCGTGCGCCCTGCTGCGAAGGACACCGCGGGCGAGGACGAGGCCCACGCCCGTAATGCGGAGAAACAGGAGGCGAACAAGGTGCTCGCCGAGCTGGAGAAGATGGACCTCTCCAGTCAGGAGTTCGCCGTTCAGTTCGCGCAGTTCCAGCAGGATGTGCTCGCCCACGCCGGCCGAGAGGAGGCGATGGAATTCCCGGCCTTGGAAGCAGGTTGCACCCCGGAGCAGCGGCAGACCATGGGCAGGCGCCTGCTGACGGCCGAAAGGGCGGCTCCCACGCACCCGCGGTTCGCCCGTGCTGCAGTGGACGCTGGGCCCATTCGCCTCCTTGCTGGACCGGGCCCGCGACGCGCTCGGCACGCGCCCGTGATCTTTCCGGGTCGAGAAGCGTCATGCCGACGAACATCAAGGACAGACACCTGAGCAGTTGGGCGGTCAGGACAGTGTGCCGGCGCGGCAGGACGGGATCACGCGGAGACCGACCGCCTCATGACACGCCACCGCACCGGTATCGGTCGGGAACGCCAGCAAGCGTTGAAAGATGTCATTCAGCTGGTCTCCAGCCAGATCAAGGGCTTGTCCACCGGGTCCGACCCAATGCGGCGGATCGGAAGCCGCCGGTATCTCGGCAAACTCGCCGTGGTTGGGACATGGGCATGCAGGGGAGTCGATGCGCGTGGTGACGTACGGGCCGGAACATCGTGTGCGCATGCCGGCGCTGCGGGCCGGCTGGCTGACACAGACCTTTCTGCACTGGGCGTACGCTCCAGAACTCATCCAACGCCTGCTGCCCGATCGGCTCACGGTCGACACCTATGACGGGCACGCCTGGGTGGGTCTCACACCGTTCGTCATGGCCGACGTACGCCCTCCCGGCTCCCCTGTGGCGCTGGCCGCCTTTCCGGAGACCAATCTGCGCACCTATGTGCGTGGACCGGGCGGCCGGGAAGGGTTGTGGTTCCTGTCGATCGAGGTGGCCAGCCCGGTGATGCTGGCGGCTCGCGCCATCGGGGCGCCGTACCACCTCGGGCGACTGCGGCTGGCGCGCAGCGGTGAAAGCGTGACGTACACCGGATCAAGATGGGGCGGCGAGTCGGCTTACCGCATGACCGTACGACCGGGCCCACCGATCCACCCAACGCACCGAGATGTGTGGCTTGCGTCACGATGGCGGGCGTTCACGCACAGCACGGGCGCTTTGTGGGAGACGCCCGTCGAGCACGAGCCCTGGCCGCTGCGCGCAGCCCATCTCGACGACCTCGCCGAGAGCGTGACCCGTGCGGCAGGGCTGCCCGCGCCCGCCGAGGAGCCACTGCTGCACTTCTCCGACGGGGTCCACAAGGTCCGCCTCGGTCTCTCACGGCCGGTGCGGCCGCAGCCAAGGAGGCAGGGATGAACCCCATCTGGGTGGCCCGATCACAAGGGCTGTTCAACCTGGTCGGCGGCGGCTGGCCACTGCTGCACCTGCGCAGCTTCGAGTGAGTCTTCGGCCCCAAGTCAGAGGAGTGGCTGCAGCAGACGACCGCCGGGCTGCTCGCCACGGCAGGCTCCAGCATGCTGCTCAGCCCGGCCACGACCGACGGGCTCCGCCAGGCCCGCCGCACCGGTGTAGGGACTGCGATGACCCTGCTGGCGATCGACCTTTTGTATGTGCCACGACGCCGCATCCGCCCGACCTACCTGCTGGACGCGGCTATGCAGGCCGGATGGCTGACGGCATGGCTTCGCTGTGGCCGACTGGCGGGGCCCCCGAGCGCATGAGCGTCTCCCCTGCACTGCGTGAACAAACCAGCGACGGGCAGAGCACAAGGGACAGGGCGCGGCACCCGTACGGCCAAGTCCGGCGTGCGTCACAGGTTCAGCACCAACGGTGGCCACCACGTCACACATGCACGGGCAGTCGGAATACCACTGGGCCCGCCGGAGCAGGGCGCAGCGCATCAACCACCACACGACAGAACCCGCCCGGTCTCCCCGCGGGGCCGTGTCGTCTGGTGGATCCCGTCTTGGTGGCTGCGATCGCAAATCCAGCGTTTACGAGCGCATCGCAGGAACACGAACTGCATGAGGAGCCGAGCGCGTCATGCGCGCAAGCACAAGCACAGTCGAGCTCGAGACGAAGCCCCACCGGAGTGCTCCGGTGGGGCTTCGTCTAGTGGCTCCGGGCAGAGGCTCCCGCCGGCATGCTCCCCGGCGCGGCCTCGCCCTATCACCGGCCTGTCACAGGCGCTGTCACACGTCTGTCACCAACTACGCCGACTCCCCCGGACCGTGACGCCCTGACCTGCTCTTACGCCCCAACCCTGGACTGACGTGGACGCCCACGGACGGTCTCTACAACCTGTGCCATGTGGTACCGTGAGGCCCACTCGCTAGCACCACGGACTACTCACCAAGATCCGGACCCGGCGCGGACCAACTCGGCTTCGCAGCGGACGATTCCACCCTTTGTCGCAGGTCGGAAGCGACGTCCCCGTGCAGATTCTCGACCAGCTCGCCCCCGGCGGACGCCTGGTCATCCCGATGCGGATCCGCGGCAGCATCTCCCGCTGCTTGGCTTTTGAACGCGACGGCCGGGCGTGGAAGACGGTCTCATCCGAGATGATGTCGTTCGTCCCCTTGCGCAAGGGTGTCTGCAATGACATCCGCACCATGGTCGACATGGCGGGTGAGGGCGACGTCCGCTTGGAGACTTACAGCGAGCAGAGCGTCGACCGTGATGCGATCCGCAACGTTCTGGACCAGCCCCCGGCCACGGTCTTCACCAGCGTGAAGTTCCGCAAGGACACCTACCAATGGCTGTACCTGTACCTGGCCTTCGTGTTTCCCAATGCCCTGTCCCGGGTGCCCGGATCCCACCCCGGCCTGAACCCGAACTTCGGCTGGGGCTCCATGGCCGCCCTCGACGACGACACCCTGGCCCACCTCACCAAGCGCGAGGGCGAAGACGAGCAAGACAAGTTCTGGCAGCTCGGTGTCATCGGCCACGGCCCGCGCGCCGCCGAGCTCGCCGACCAGGTCGCGACCGAGATCCACGAGTGGCACCGCGACTGGGGTAACAACGCGCCGCAGCCCACCTTCCGCCTGGCCGTCGGCGGCGCCCGCGGCCAACTGGCGGCCACCGAACCGCGCTTCATCATCGACAAGACCTCCAGCCGTCTCGTCGTCGACTGGCCGCGTAAGAGCTGATCCGCAAGAAGCGGGCGCCTTGCCACGAGGAGGACGACATGCAGTGAACCGCCCCGGTTCGAGTAGAGGCTCGATTTCATGAAAGGATCGAGTCATGGCAAGACCTTCCCGTTACCCCCTTGAGCTCCGCCGCCGTGCGGTGCGCATGGTCGCCGAGGTGCGCGACGACCACCCGAACGAGACGGCCGCTTTGCAAGCGGTGACCGAGAAGCTCGGCATCGGGTCCCGCGAGACGCTGCGGAACTGGGTGAAGCAGCAGGAGATCGACGCGGGGACGCGTCCGGGGACGACGACGGAGGAGTCCGCCCAGCTCAAGGCGTTGAAGAAGGAGAACGCCGAACTCAAGCGCGCCAACGAGATCCTGAAGGCCGCGGCTAGTTTCTTCGCGGCCGAGCTCGACCGGCCACACACACGCTCGTAGCGTTCATCGACGAGCACCGGGACCGCTTCGGCGGCGTCGAGCCGATCTGCAGGACGCTCACCGAGCACGACTGCAAGATCGCCCCTTCCACGTACTACGCCCACAAGAAACGCCTCGCCTCCCCCTCCGCCCGTTCCGTGCGCGATGAGGAACTCAAAGAGCGGATCCAAGAGGTCTACACGTCCAACTACCGTGTCTACGGGGCCCGGAAGATCTGGCGCGAGCTGAACCGGCAGGGACATGCCGTGGCCCGCTGCACCGTCGAGCGCCTCATGCGCGAACTCGGCATCACCGGCGCCGTCCGCGGCAGGAAGGTGATCACGACGATCATCGATCCGGCCGCCGGGCGGGCCCCGGACCTTCTCGACCGCGACTTCGTCGCCAGTGCCCCCAACCGCTGCTGGGTCGCCGACTTCACGCACGTCGCCACCTGGAGCGGGATCGTCTACGTCGCCTTCGTCGTGGACACCTTCTCCCGTCGCATCGTCGGCTGGTCCGCCTCCACCTCCAAAGAGACCCAACTGGTCCTGGACGCACTGGAGATGGCCCTGTGGCAGCGCGACCGCGAGGACCGCCCGCACACTCCCGGGCAGCTGATCCACCACTCCGATGCCGGCAGCCAGCTCAGGTTCAAGGGGTCGTTGCAACACCGCTGCTCTGTAGCGAGAGTAGGTGATCGTTGAGGGCTTCCGCGGGAGTTCGCCAGCCGAGTGTCTTG
>NZ_JBEXFG010000098.1:0-7541 GCF_040606675.1 Streptomyces sp. NPDC005393
CCCTGCACCCCCGCCCCCTCCCGTCTCGTCGGCGGCCCCCTGACCGGTGGCCCCCTCCCACCTCCGGTCGCCAGTCCGCCCCTCGGCGACCCGCGACTCGGTGGGGCGGTCTCCAGTCCGGCCCTCGGCGGCCCCCTCCCGAGCGTCGGCGCCCGCCCCCGGTGGCCCGGTCCCGTCAGGTCCCGGGTCCGGCCGGTGGGTGGCCTCCCCTCCGGTCTGGCTGCGGGTTCCTGGCCCGGTGGTCCGGGTTCCTTGTCCGGTCTGGCTGCCGGGTCCGGCCGGTGGGTGGCCTCCCCTCCGGTCTGGCTGCGGGTTCCTGGGCCGGTGGTCCGGGTTCCTTGTCCGGTCTGGCTGCCGGGTCCGGCCGGTGGGTGGCCTCCCCTCCGGTCTGGCTGCGGGTTCCTGGGCCGGTGGTCCGGGTTCCTTGTCCGGTCTGGCTGCCGGGCCCGGTGGTCCGGGTTCCTTTCCGTCCGGCTGGCGGCTCCGGTCCTGGGTCCCGGCTGGCGGTCCTGGCCCGGTCCCGGGTCTCGGCGCTCGGGCTCCGTATCCGGTCTGGGAGTGGCCCCCGGCCCCGGCCGGGTCCCACAGGCGCGGGCCGGGGCCGAGTGGTCCCGATCTCCTGCCCGGTCGTCGGTCGGCCCGCAATCCCCCGGAGGGCGTGCCGGGGGGCCGGGGCGGAGGCCTGGGCCCTCTCCGGCCCGCTGGCCCGCTCCTGCGTCCGGTGGCTCGTCCTATGGGTGGCCTCTGGTCCGGTCGGTCCAACCTGTCCGGCGCTTGAGGACACGCCCTGAGTCCAGGCGGGACTCCGATAGCCGGCCGGGGGGTGGAGCCCCCGAGACCCGGGTCCGGGGCGGAGCCCCGGGGCGCGGGCGCACACGGTCCGCACACTGTTCAGTTGGCGGCTGCCCTCTGGGTACCCCGGCAGCACGGGGTGACGCCGTCAGGGGGGAAGCCCGCCCCCCTGACGGCGGGCCCGGGTCGCCTGACCGGCGAGGTCAGGGTCAGAGCCGGTCGAGGACCTGCGCCAGGAGGCCGCCCATCCGGGCGGCGGAGTCGCGCCCCGCCTGGAGGACTTCCTCGTGGTTGAGCGGCTGGCCGGTCATTCCGGCGGCGAGGTTGGTGACGAGGGAGATGCCCAGGATCTCGGCGCCCGCCTCGCGCGCGGCGATCGCTTCGAGGGTGGTGGACATGCCGACGAGGTCGGCCCCGAGGGTGCGGACCATGTTGATCTCGGCCGGCGTCTCGTAGTGCGGGCCGGGGAACTGGGCGTAGACGCCCTCCTCCAGGGTCGTGTCGATCTGCTGGCAGAGGGCCCGCAGCCGCGGCGAGTAGAGGTCGGTGAGGTCGACGAAGTTGGCGCCGACGATCGGGGATGTGCCCGTGAGGTTGATGTGGTCGCTGATCAGCACCGGCTGGCCGGGGCGCATGCCCTCGCGGAGGCCGCCGCAGCCGTTGGTGAGGACGATGGTCTTGCAGCCGGCGGCGACGGCGGTGCGTACGCCGTGTGCGACGGCGGCGACACCGCGGCCCTCGTAGTAGTGGGTGCGGCCGAGGAAGATGAGGGCCCGCTTGTCGTTGATCTTGTACGAGCGGATCGTGCCGGCGTGGCCCTCGACGGCGGGCGGCGGGAAGCCGGGCAGCTCGGTGACGGGGAACTCATGCTCCGGCGTTCCGAGGGCGTCGGTGGCGGGGACCCAGCCGGAGCCCAGGACCACGGCGACGTCATGGGTCTCCGCACCGGTCAGCTCGCGCAGGCGCGTGGCGGCGGCGTCGGCGGCGGCGTGGGGGTCGCCTTGGTTGTCCCAAGTAACTGATGCGTTCACGCGCACGAGGGTAGCCGGTATCGGCCTACGCGCGTAGAAGACCCCCGTGGGCGGTGTCCGGATCGTTGTGATTCACACCGCGTCTAGCAGGGGCGTTTACGCAGTTCCATGACGTAGTCGTGGGGCGCCCCGGCGGATTCGGCGGCGTCCGCGAGCTCGCCGAGGTAGCGGGCGGAGGGCAGCCCGCCCTCGTAGCCGTTGAGCACGTAGAGCCAGGCCGGCTCGTCGCCGTCCAGCGTGTGGACGCGGATCCGCATCCGGCGGTATATGTCGAGCCCGACGCCTTCCCAGCGGTCCATGGAGTCCTCGTCCATGGGGGCGATGTCGTAGAGGGCGACGAAGAGCTGGGAGCGCGGGGCCTCGACGATCGTCGCGAGGGCTCCCTCCCAGCCCATCTGCTCCCCGCCGAAGGTGAGGCGCCAGCCGGTGATCCAGCCCGTGCCGCGCAGCGGTGAGTGCGGTGCGCGGCGGGACATCAGCCGCGCGTCGAGGTTGCCGGCGTACGCGGCGTAGAGCGACATGGCTCAGAGGGTACGGGAGAGGGGTGGAGCGACCCTTGGGGTGGCGGCCCCGAACCCCCCGGCGGAAGGGTATCCGGCCGGTGCGGGACAATGGAGCATGTGACTCGGATCGTGATCATTGGTGGCGGACCCGGCGGCTATGAGGCGGCGCTGGTCGCCGCGCAGCTCGGCGCGGAGGTGACCGTCGTCGACTGCGACGGTCTGGGCGGGGCGTCGGTGCTCACCGACTGTGTGCCGTCGAAGACGTTGATCGCCACCGCGGAGGTGATGACGACGTTCGACTCTTCGTACGAGGAGTTGGGGATCATCGTCGCCGATGACACCCCGCCGCTGGAGCAGGCGGCCCGCGTGGTGGGCGTGGACCTGGGCAAGGTCAACCGCCGGGTGAAGCGGCTCGCGCTCGCCCAGTCGCATGACATCACGGCCTCGGTCACGCGCGCGGGCGGCCGGGTGATGCGCGGGTACGGACGGCTGGAGCCCTCGCAGGGGCCGGACGGTAGGCGGAAGGTGATCGTCCGGGCGGCGGACGGGACTGAGGAGACGCTGGTCGCGGACGCGGTGCTGGTATCGACCGGTGCCCATCCGAGGGAGATCCCGGACGCGCTGCCGGATGGTGAGCGGATCCTGAACTGGACGCAGGTGTACGACCTCGACGAGCTCCCGGAGGAGCTGATCGTGGTCGGCTCCGGTGTCACGGGCGCGGAGTTCGCGGGCGCCTACCAGGCGCTGGGGTCGAAGGTCACGCTGGTCTCCAGCCGGGACCGGGTGCTGCCGGGTGAGGACCCGGACGCCGCGGCGGTTCTGGAAGACGTCTTCCGCCGGCGGGGCATGAATGTGATGTCCCGGTCGCGGGCGCAGGCCGCCAAGCGGGTGGGCGACCGGGTGGAGGTCACGCTGTCGGACGGGCGGATCATCTCCGGCACCCACTGTCTGATGGCGGTGGGCTCGATCCCGAACACGGCGGACATCGGCCTGGAGGAGGCCGGGGTCCGGATCAAGGAGTCGGGGCACATCATGACCGACAAGGTGTCGCGCACCAGCGCGCCGGGCGTCTACGCGGCCGGTGACTGCACCGGGGTGTTCGCGCTGGCGTCGGTGGCGGCGATGCAGGGCCGGATCGCGATGTACCACTTCCTCGGGGACGCGGTCACCCCGCTGAACCTCAAGACGGTCTCGGCCAATGTCTTCACCGATCCCGAGATCGCCACGGTCGGCTACTCCCAGGCCGACGTGGACAGCGGTAAGATCGACGCCCGAGTGGTGAAGCTGCCGCTGCTGCGCAACCCGCGGGCGAAGATGCAGGGCATCCGGGACGGCTTTGTGAAGATCTTCTGCCGTCCGGGCACCGGCATCGTGGTCGGCGGCGTCGTGGTCGCGCCGCGCGCGAGCGAGCTGATCCACCCCATATCGATCGCGGTGGACAACAACCTGACGGTCGAGCAGATCGCCAAGGCGTTCACCGTCTACCCGTCGCTGTCCGGGTCGATCGCCGAGGTGGCGCGGCAGTTGCACACGCGGAAGACCCAGGAAGAGTCGTAGCCCGCGCCCTTATAGCAGCTCCCGGGCTCGCAGACGAACAACTTCTGCTAATTAGTGCAAGCTGCTGAAAACAGACAGTCGTTGGCGTTACTGTCAGTTTCGTGTTCGCTGCAGAACGTCGTCAATTGATCCTTGAAATGGTGCGTGCGAACGGAGCGGTGTCGCTCCGGGAGCTCGCCCGCGTCGTCCAGACCTCCGAAGTGACCGTACGGCGCGATGTGCGGGCGCTGGAGGCAGAAGGACTGCTCGACCGCCGGCACGGCGGTGCGGTGCTGCCGGGCGGATTCACCAGGGAGTCCGGCTTCCCGCAGAAATCCCATCTAGCGACCGCAGAGAAGACGGCCATCGCCGATCTCGCGGCCGGTTTCGTCGACGAGGGCGAGGCCGTCGTGGTCGGCGCCGGAACGACCACGCAGGAGCTGGCCCGCCGGCTCGCGCGGGTCCCGGGGCTGACCGTGGTCACCAATTCCCTGCTGGTCGCGCAGGCGTTGGCGCATGCCAACCGCGTCGAGGTCGTGATGACCGGCGGCACCCTGCGCGGCTCCAACTACGCCCTGGTCGGCAGCGGCGCCGAGCAGTCCCTGCAGGGGCTGCGGGTCTCGCGCGCCTTCCTGTCCGGCAGTGGGCTGACCGCCGAGCGCGGGCTGTCCACCTCCAACATGCTCTCGGCCAGCGTCGACCGGGCGCTGGTCCAGGCGGCTGCGGAGGTGGTCGTGCTCGCCGACCATACGAAGCTGGGCACCGACACCATGTTCCAGACGGTGCCCACCGATGTGATCACCCGGCTGGTGACCGATGAGCCGCCCGCCCATGACGACCGTGCCCTGACCGAGCTCCAGGCACTTGCGGACCAGGGGGTTCAGATCGCCGTGGCCGGGCCGGGCGCGGGGTCCGGCCCGGCCGGTGGCGAGGGCGGTTCGGCGGGGCGGCAGTCGGGGCGGCTCGGCCCCTCCCAGCCGCGCGGCGGCGAGGACGGGCTGCCGCTGCCGGGGCCGCGCCGTAACCATCCGCATCCACCGGGCCCCGGCGCCGCCCAGCTGCGCAGCGCGGCGCCGCTGGCGGACCAACAGCCGGGCCGGGTGGCGGATCTGGCGCCGCGCCGTCGCTGACGGGGCGTGCGTGGCGGGGCGGCGGCCTTCGGGTCGGTGGGCCTTGAGGCCGCTGGGTCAGCGCGCCTTGAGGCCGGTGAAGGTCAGGGCCAGCAGCCGGTCGGCCAGCTCCGGGTCGTCCGGCGACTGCTCGACGGCCAGCGCGATCGCGGTGGTCAGCTGCATCAGATCGGCGATGACCACATCGGACCGCACCGCCCCGGCCCGCTGGGCGCGGGCGAGCAGCTCGCTGCCTGCCTCGCGCAGCGGCAGCCCGCAGCCGCGGGACAGCTCCGAGCTCTCGTCCGCCGAGCACGCCATCAGGGCCTGGGCGAGCCCCCGGTACGTACTCGCGTGGTGGACGATCGCCCGCAGCCAGTCGACCAGCGCATGACACGGCTGCGGTGCCTTGGCCAGCTCGCGCGAGTGCTCCAGCAGGGCGCACATCTCGCCCTGGAAGACCGCGCCCATCAGCGCGGTGCGGTTGGGGAAGTGCCGGTAGAGCGTGCCGATGCCGACGCCCGCGCGGCGCGCGATGTCCTCCAGCGAGGCATCGGTGCCGTGCTGAGTGAAGGCCGTACGGGCCTCCGCCAGCAGCCGCTCGTAGTTGCGGCGCGCGTCGGCGCGCATGGGGCGCGCTGGCGTCTGCGCCGTGGCTGTCTCGATCGCCATCGCGGTCCTCCCTGCCGTGCCCGGCCGTACCTGCCTGTAGGTCAAGCATGCCATTACGTGACCGGGGATGACCCGGGGCGGTCTTCGGGCGGCTGGATGTCGGGACGGTAGCGAAGGGGATAACGGAAGGAGCGATTCAGGGAACGGAACGGAAACAACTCCCCGCCCAGGCAACGCCGTTTCACGCAATCGCCATCAAACACGGCGCAAGCACCGTGCGTTGCGGTGAACGGGAGTGGAAGAACCAATGGGACTGACCAGTCGAGCGCTCGAGTATGTGATGATCGCCGTCGCCGTGGTGTGCGTGGCGCTCACGGCCTGGCTGTGGCCACGCTTCGCCGGCCGCACCGTCCGCGCCTGGCTGGGCCGGCTCGGCTCCCTCGCGATGACGCAGTGCGCGATCGCCGCCGCGCTGGCCCTCGCGGTCAACGCCAACTTCCAGTTCTACGGGTCCTGGGACGAGCTGCTGGGCGGGGGCGACGCGGCACCCGCCGCCCTCTCCGAGGTGGGCGGCGGCGGTGCGCAGTCGGCGCATGTGTCGGGCGGGCTGGTGCAGTCCGCGCCGCCGCAGGGGCTGGACAAGGTGCACGGGCTGCCCAGCGGGCGTCCCGAGAAGGTCGGCAAGGTCGAGTCGGTACGGATCCTGGGCCGCCGCAGCCGGGTGGCCAACCCCGCGTACGTCTATCTGCCGCCGCAGTACTTCCAGCGCCAATACGACCGGCAGCGCTTCCCGGTCATCGTGGCGATCAGCGGCTATCCCGGCGGGTCCTATCTGCTGGCGCAGCACCTGCGGGTCCCGCAGACCGCCGGCGGGCTGATCCGCACCGGGGCGATGCAGCCCGCGATCATCGTCATGGTCCGCCCCACGATCGCCCCGCCGCGCGACACCGAGTGTGTGGACGTACCGGGCGGGCCGCAGGCCGAGACGTACTTCGCCCGGGACCTCCCCGAGGCGCTGGAGGACCACTACCGGGTGGGCCATGACCCCAGTGCCTGGGGTGTGCTGGGCTACTCCTCGGGCGGCACCTGCGCCCTCCAGCTGACCATGCGCCATCCGCGGGTCTACAGCGCGGCGGCGGCCCTGTCGCCCGACTACCGGGTGGTCAACGACCCCACCACCGGCGATCTCTTCGGCGGCGGCCCAGAGGGGCAGCGCAGGAAGCGGGAGCACGATCTGCTGTGGCGGTTGCGGAATCTGCCCCAGCCGCAGGTGTCGGTGCTGGTGGCCTCCAGCCGTCACGGCGAATCGGACTACGGCGCCACTCGGGCATTCCTGGGCGCGGTCCGGCCGCCGATGCGCGCGGAGTCGATCATCCTGGACAAGGGCAGCCACAACTTCCGTACCTGGCGGCGTGAGCTGTCCGCGGCCCTGCGGTGGATGAGCGGCCAGCTGACCTTCCCGCAGGACGTGGTGAAGAGCCGCTGACGCACCACCGACGCGAACGCGGCGGGCCCCGGCCGGAAGATCCGGCCGGGGCCCGCCTGTGCGGTGCGGTGGTGCGGCGTCAGTCCTTGATCTCGCAGATGACCGCGCCGGAGGTGAGGGAGGCGCCGACATCGGCCGTCAGGCCCTTGATGGTGCCCGCCCGGTGGGCGTTCAGCGGTTGTTCCATCTTCATGGCCTCCAGGACGACGATGAGGTCGCCTTCGGCCACGGTGTCGCCCTCGGAGACGGCGACCTTGACGATGGTGCCCTGCATCGGGGAGGCGAGGGCATCGCCGGAGGCCGCGGAGCCGGACTTCTTGACCGCCTTGCGCTTCTGCTTCTTCGAGGCGGCAGCCGGTGCGGCCGCCACCCCCAGCGAGGCGGGGAGGGAGACCTCGAGTCGCTTGCCGCCGACCTCGACGATGACGGTTTCGCGGGCGGTGGTCTCTTCGGTTTCGTCGGTGCCGGTGGG
>NZ_JBEXFG010000099.1:0-7130 GCF_040606675.1 Streptomyces sp. NPDC005393
GGCCTTGTTTCGGCGTCTTCCGCGGGGTTTGGGGCCTCGCAGGGTCGACCTTGGGCGGGGGGCCCCCCCGGCCGAAGGCTGGGGGAGGCTGAAGCGCCCCGGAGGCGAACCGAGCCAAAGAAAAAGGAGGGCGGCCGGTCACTCCCCCGGCCAGTCAGGCTTCCGCTTCTCGTTGAAGGCGGCGACGCCCTCGGCGCGGTCGCCGGAGAAGGCCACCGACCGCCAGGCCGCGTCCTCGACCTCCAGCCCGGTCCGCAGATCCAGCCCCTGCCCGAGCCGCAGCGCCCGTTTGGCGGCCCGCAGCCCGACCGGGGAGTTGGCGGCGATGCGCCGGGCCAGCTCCAGCGCCTCGGCGCGGTCCTCCCCCTCGGCCGCCAGCCGGTCCACCAGGCCCAGCTCACGCGCCTCCTCGGCGGCCACCCGGCGCGCGGAGAAGACCAGCTCGGCGGCGCGCGCGGCGCCCACCCGGCGCGGCAGCAGCTGGGTGCCGCCACCGCCCGGGATCACCCCGACCGAGACCTCGGGCAGCCCCACGACGGCCGTGGGGTCGGCGATGATCACGTCACAGGACAGAGCGAGCTCGTAGCCGCCGCCGAGGGCGTAGCCGTGAACGGCGGCGATGGCGGGCATGGGCAGCTCCAGTACGCCTGTATAGGCGGCGCGGGAGACCGGCCGGTGCCGCATCATCTCGGCGTCGGAAAGAGAATTCCGCTCCTTGAGATCCGCGCCCACGCAGAAGGCCCGCTCATGGGTGGAGGTCAGCACCACGGCCCGAACGTCACGGTCCTCCGACAGCGCCGCGCACGCCGCCGCGATACAGCGGGCCATCTCGCAGGAGACGGCGTTCATGGCCTTGGGCCGGTCCAGCACCAGCTCGGCGACGAAGCCGTCCCGCCGGACCGCGACCCACTCCCCGTACCGCACCTCACTGAGCTGCTCACTCATCCGAACCCTCCCGGTTAACGACCGTGAACCCGTCGCGAGCGATCATCGCAGCTCGCCGCGGTATCCGGAACCGGCGACGCCCGTCCGGCCCCCGGCCCCTACCGGCGACGGCGCCAGCGCCGCAGCGCGCCCAGTACGGACGGCCGCGCCTTGCGCCCGCGGCCGGCCCCCTCCGTCTCGTCCGCCCCGTCCGTCGCGGCCCAGGCCGGGACCGGAGCGGCAGCCCGGGTGGACGGGGCCGGGGGCTCCGGGGCCGCCGGAGCGGCCGGGGGCTCCGGAGCGGCGCCGCGCGTGTCCTCCCAGCCGCCGTCCTGCGGAGCGCCGTCCTCCGCCCCCTCGTCCAGGACCGGAAAACGCACTGGCAGGGCGACAAGCCCCCGCTGGTAGATGCCCGGCCGCCACTCCAGCCGCTCCGGCTCGACGGCCAGGGCGACATCCGGGAGCCGGTCCAGCAGCCGTTCGATGGCGACGGAGGAGATCAGCCGCGCCGAGCTCCGGCCGGGGCACATATGCGGTCCGGCGCCGAAGGCCAGGTGGGCGCGGTTGCCCTGCTTGTGGTCGGAGCGCCGCAGCGCGTCCTGGTTGGCGCCGGCGAAGCTGATCAGGATGGGCTCGCCCTCGCGCAGCCGTACACCGGCGAGGTCGACGTCGCGCCGGGGGAAGTGCACCGCGAGGTTGGCCAGCGGCGGGTCCGTCCACAACACCTCGTCCAGCGCGTCCTCGACCAGGATGCTGCCGCCCGAGAGCCCGCCCGCGAAGCGTTGGTCGGTGAGCAGCACCCGTAACGCGTTCCCGATCAGATTGATGACCGGCTGGCCGCCCGCGGCCATCAGCAGCCCGAGCTGCTCGATCAGCTCGTCGTCGGTCAGCCGCTCGGGGTGGGCTATCAGCCAGGAGGTGACATCGGCCGCCGGCTGCGCCCGCTTCCGGTCGATCAGCTCCTGGAGCGCCGCGGCGATCACGCGGTCGGCGGTCCCCACGTCCGTACCGTCGAAGAGCTGGGCGAGCGCGCTGAACAGCCGGTCCGCGATCCCGGGCGGACAGCCGAAGAGCTCGCCGAGGACGAGCAGGGGCAGCAGCGCGCCGTACTCGGCGACCAGATCGGCCTCCCCGGCGCCGCTGAACTGGTCGATCAGCGAGTCGGCGATGCGCTCGACATAGCCGCGCAGCGCGCCCGGGTCGATCCGGCTGGTGCTGTCGTCGATCGCGCTGCGGTAGCGCCGGTGGCTCTCGCCGTCCGACGCCGTGGCCATGGACTGGTGCCGGATCATCTGCCGGGCGTGGCTGGTGCCGGGGACCCTGCCCTCGTTCTCCGCCCGCCAGCGCCGTGGGTCCTTGGAGAACGTCTCGGGGCGCCGCAGGATCTCCAGCGCGGTGTCGTAGCCGACGCACAGCGTGGCGGTGACGCCCGGATCCAGCTCCACCGGGACCAGCGGGCCGTGCGCCTCGCGCAGCCGCTGGTAGACGGCGAACGGATCCCTGCCGAACTCCGGGGTGTGGAGCGGCGCGGGCCCGGTTCCGCCGCCCCCGTGCGCGGGGCAGCCGGGCGGTGGGACCGCTCCCGGCTGCGCGCCCGGCAGAGCGCCCGACTCCTCAGGCTCGATCACACGTGCTCCTGGCTTCCGGGGATGTGACGGACGGGCAGGTACCGCACCGTCCGGTCAACGCACACCGGCGACCCGCTCGCCAAAGATCCACTCGTGGATCATGCGCAGGTAGGCTAGCGGACCCCGTTCCGCCGTGTGTTCGACTTCAAAAATTCGGGTGCATTTCCCCAAAAGGTACGGCCGGGATCATCACGGCACGGTCGGGATCATCCGCGGCGGCTGAGCAGCCACGGCTCCACGACCCCGAGCCCACGCACCGGCCGCTGCCACATCGGCTGCAGCGCGAAGCGGTACGAGGGCGGCTCCTCGCCCTCCTTCTCCGCCGCGGCGGCCGCCTCCGCGGCCTCCGCCTCCGACACCGGGGCCTCCCCGGTGCGGCTCAACTCCTCCGCGAACGCGCCGTCCACCAGAACCGCGTTCTTGGGGGCTATGGACGTGAGCCGGCTGGCCAGATTGACCGTCGTGCCGAACACGTCGCCCATCCGGGTCGTGACCGTGCCGAACGCGATCCCGACGCGCAGCTCGGGCATCGTCTCGTCGTGCGTCAGCGTCTCGATCAGCCGCAGCCCGATCTCGGCGGCGATGCCCGCGTCGTCGGCCGCGTAGAGCACCTCGTCACCCAGCGTCTTGATCAGCCGGCCGCCGTGCGCGGCCACCAGATCGGCGGCCGTCGTCTCGAACGCCTCGACCAGCTCGCCGAGCTCCTCCTCCTCGAGCCGCCGGGTCAGCCGGGTGAAGCTCACCAGGTCCGCGAAGCCGACCGCCAGCCGCCGGTCGACCATCTCCGCGTCGTCCGCCGCCTGCACCACCCGGCCGGTCGCGGCCGCGAGCTGCCGCCGGTAGACGTAGACCAGGAACTCCTCCAGCTCCGGCAGCAACAGCTCGACCAGCGGATACGCGATCTCGGTGCGCGTCATCCCGGTCTCGTGCGGCTCAGTGAGCCCCTCCAGGAACGAGTCGATCTGCCAGTCGGCGAGCCGGGCGGTGGTCTGACCGGTGGACCGTGCCACCTGGATGGCCATCGGCTCGCTCAGCAGCCCGGCCTCGACCAGACCGGACAGCCGGCGCAGCGCCAGCACATCGGCCTCGGTGAGCGCCTTGGCCTGGCCGATGTCGGCGAAGCCCATCGCCCGCCAGAAGCGGGTGGCCAGCTCGATCGAGACGCCGGCGCTGCGGGCGGCCTGGAAGGGGGTGTAGCGCCGCTCGGCGCCGAGGATGAGCTGCTCCAGCCGGAGCGCGATGGGGTCCGGAGCGTCGGTCTCGTCCTCGGCCTCGGCCCCGAGGTGCTCCCGGGCTCCGGTGTCCCGTACGGCACCGTCCTGCTGAGCGGCGTCGTCCCGCGCCGCGCGCTCATCGGCCGTGCCGGAACCCGTGTCGTCGGCGGTCACCGCCCGCCCCCTGTCCGATCCCTGCGCACTGCCCTTCCGTTCCCTCTTCCGGTTCGGTTCCGGCCTGGCCGTGTCTGACTGGTCCTGCTCGGCCGCGGCCGCTCCGAACTGGACCGACCGCGACAACGATACGTCAGGTGTGCCGTAGCTCACTCTCCACTTCGAAGATCATTCCTCCGTCGGTACGGAGCGTAGATGCACGATGTCCCCGGCGGACACCGGCTCCTGCACCCCGCCCTCCGAGGCCAGTACCAGCCGTCCGTCGCCGTCGATCGCGACCGCCTCGCCGACGAGTTCCCGGCCGCCCGGCAGCTCCGCGCGGACCCGGCGCCCCAAGGTCGCACAGCCCGCCGCGTACGCCTCCTGGAGCCCGCTGGGGCCGGGGTCGCCCTCGAAGCGGCGCCACTCCCCGTACCACTGTTCGATCGACCGTAGTACGGCTCGCAGCAGCGGGTCGCGGTCGGTGGAGATCGCGTCCGCGAGGGCCAGCGACCCGGCCGTGGGAACGGGAAGTTCATCGGCGTGCAACGAGATGTTCAGTCCGACCCCGATGACCACCGCGTCGCCGGCCCGCTCGGCGAGGATCCCGCCGAACTTCCGCTCCTCGCCCCCGACCGTGACCAGCAGGTCGTTCGGCCACTTGAGCGCCGTGTCCACGCCCGCCGTCCGGCTCAGCGCCCCGGCGCCCGCGACCCCCGCGAGCAGCGGCAGCCACCCCCACCGCTCCACCGGCACCCCGGTCGGGCGCAGGATGACGGAGAAGAACAGCCCGGACCGGGGCGGGGCCGTCCAGGTGCGGTCGAGCCGGCCGCGCCCGGCGGTCTGCTCCTCGGCGATCAGCACCGTGCCCTCGGGGGCTCCGACCGCGGCCCGGGTCACCAGATCCGTATTGGTCGAGCCGGTCGCCCGCACCACCTCGAGCTCGGTCCACAGTCCGCCGGGGCGCACCAGCCCACGGCGCAGCGCGGCGGCGTTCAGCGGCGGGCGCTCCAGGTCGGACCAGCGGCCGCGCGGATCGCCGGGGCTCCCAGGGGTGTCAGAAGGCGTCATACGGGTCAGCCTAGGGTCAGGAGGTGTGGCCAACGACGCACTGCCACCATGCGATCCCGCCGATACGCTACGTGCCGGTAGCCCAGCCAGCGCAACACCCCCATCGACCCGGTCCGTAACCCCCTTTCGACCCCGTCTCCCCCCTGAATCCCCCTGAATCCACCCCCAGGACGAGCAGGAGCCGCATCCCGATGTCCGAGCCGGAGATCGCCCCCGAGATTCCAGACCGTCACACCACCGCGGGGAAGCTCGCGGACCTGCAGCGCCGCGTCGAAGAAGCGACTCACGCGGGCTCCGCCCGGGCGGTGGAGAAGCAGCACGCCAAGGGCAAGCTGACCGCGCGCGAACGGATCAACCTCCTCCTCGACGAGGGGTCCTTCACCGAGCTCGACGAGTTCGCCCGGCACCGTTCGACCAATTTCGGCATCGAGAAGAACCGGCCCTACGGGGACGGCGTGGTCACCGGCTACGGCACGGTCGACGGCCGCCCGGTCTGCGTCTACTCCCAGGACTTCACGATCTTCGGTGGCTCGCTCGGCGAGGTCTACGGAGAGAAGATCGTGAAGGTGATGGACTTCGCGCTGAAGACCGGCTGCCCGATCATCGGGATCAACGACGGCGGCGGCGCCCGGATCCAGGAGGGCGTGGTCGCCCTCGGTCTGTTCGCCGAGATCTTCCGCCGCAATGTGCACGCCTCCGGCGTGATCCCGCAGATCAGCCTGATCGTCGGCCCGTGCGCGGGCGGGGCGGTCTACTCCCCCGCGATCACCGACTTCACGGTGATGGTCGACCAGACCTCGCACATGTTCATCACCGGCCCGGATGTGATCAAGACGGTCACCGGTGAGGACGTGGGCTTCGAGGAGCTGGGCGGCGCCCGCACCCACAACACCACCTCGGGTGTGGCGCACTACATGGGCGGCGACGAGAAGGACGCCATCGAGTACGTCAAGGCGCTGCTCTCCTACCTCCCGTCCAACAACCTCTCCGAGCCCCCGTCCTTCCCCGACGAGGCCGAGCTGGAGGTCACGGACGAGGACCGGGAGCTGGACACGCTCATCCCGGACTCGGCGAACCAGCCGTACGACATGCACCGGGCGATCGAGCACGTCCTGGACGACAACGAGTTCCTGGAGACGCAGCCGCTCTTCGCGCCGAACATCATCACCGGCTTCGGACGGGTCGAGGGCCACCCGGTGGGCATCGTGGCCAACCAGCCGATGCAGTTCGCCGGCTGTCTGGACATCGACGCCTCGGAGAAGGCCGCGCGCTTCGTCCGCACCTGCGACGCGTTCAACGTCCCGGTGCTGACCTTCGTGGACGTGCCCGGCTTCCTGCCGGGCGTCGAGCAGGAGTACAGCGGCATCATCCGGCGCGGCGCCAAGCTGATCTACGCGTACGCCGAGGCCACGGTCCCGCTGATCACCGTCATCACCCGCAAGGCCTTCGGCGGCGCCTACGACGTCATGGGCTCCAAGCACCTGGGCGCGGATCTCAACCTGGCCTGGCCGACCGCCCAGATCGCGGTCATGGGCGCCCAGGGCGCCGTCAACATCCTGCACCGCCGTACGATCGCGGCCTCCGACAACCCGGAGACCACCCGCACCGAACTCATCGCGGACTACGAGGACACCCTGCTCAACCCCTACATCGCGGCCGAGCGCGGCTATGTAGACGCGGTGATCATGCCCTCCGACACCCGCCGCCACATCGTCCGGGGACTGCGCACCCTGCGGAACAAGCGCGAGGCGCTGCCCCCGAAGAAGCACGGCAACATCCCCCTCTAGGAAGGGCTGTTTCCATGATCCGAATTGTCCGGGGCAATCCGACCCCAGAGGAGCTGGCCGCCGCACTCGCGGTCGTACAAGCGCGCGCGGCGGCCGAGGCGGCCGTCGCGCAGGGCGAGGGCGTACCGGAGGAGTGGTCCGACCCGGCCCGCACCATCCCCAGCCGCCGGGTCCCGCAGCCCGGCCCCAAGGCGTGGCGTACGACGTACTGGCCCGCCTGAGAAGGAGTTCCTCCGGAGCCGTTGCGCCTGAGTACGCGTCAAGGCGTACACCCGCAAGGTCGAGAAGCACATCCCGATCCACCCCGAGTACGTCGCCTCGGTGCTGGACGAGGAGGCCGCGGAAGACGCCGT
>NZ_JBEXFG010000100.1:0-6576 GCF_040606675.1 Streptomyces sp. NPDC005393
CGCCCTGCGCAGCCAAGCCCTCCGACACCTGACCGGCGGCGGAGCCATGGCCTCCCTCGGCATAAGCCAGGACCAGGCGGAAGAGATTCTGGCCGCATGCGGCGAACGAGCCGAGGCCGTCGGCGTGGCGGCCGTCAACGGACCCGGCTCGGTGGTCGTCTCCGGGCCGCCCGAGCAGGTAGACCATGCGGTGGCCGCGTGTGAGGAGGCGGGTGGCCGGGCCCGGCTGATCGATGTGGACTACGCCTCGCACAGCCCTCAAGTCGATGAGATCGCGGCCGAGTTGACCGAAGTTCTGGCCGGGGTCAAGCCGGTCCCGTCGGAGGTGGCGTTCTATTCGACGGTCACGGCGGGCCGGATGGACACCGCGGGGCTCGACACGGCGTACTGGGTGACGAACCTGCGCGAGCGGGTGCGGTTCGCCGACGCGGTGCGGGCGCTGCTCGCCGACGGCCACCGGGTGTTCATCGAGACCAGCACCCACCCCGTCCTCACCATCGGCCTGCAGGAGAGCTTCGAGGAAGCCGGCGTCAACGCGGTCACGGTGCCGACCCTGCGCCGTGACCACGGCGGCCCGGCCCAGCTGACCCGGTCGGTGGCGCAGGCGTTCACCGCGGGCGTCGCCGTGGACTGGGCCCGCTGGTTCCGTACCGGCCCCGCCCCCCACGTCGTCGACCTGCCGACCTACGCCTTCCAGCGCCGGCGGTACTGGCTGGACGGCCGTGGTGGCCACGGTGGCGACCCCGGCGACCTGGGTATGGCCTCCGCCGGGCATCCGCTGCTCGGCGCCGCCGTGGAGCTCGCCGAGGGCGGCACCCATCTGCTCACCGGGCGGCTCTCCCCGCGGACCCACGCCTGGCTGAACGACCACCGGGTGCTGGACACCGTTCTGCTCCCGGGAACCGTCTTCGCCGAGCTCGCCCTGCACGCCGCCGCCCGGACCGGCTGTGATCAGGTGTCGGAGCTGACCCTCCACGCGCCACTGGTCATTCCGGCGGGCGAGGCGGTCGATGTGCAGATCACCGTGGCCGCCCCCGATCACACCGGCGAGCGTCCGATCACCATCCATTCCCGTCCCGCGGCCGACTCCGGCGATCCGGCGTGGACCCGGCATGCCACCGGTGCGCTCGCCCCCTCGTCCGCGACCGGGCCCGCCGCGCTCGATGGCGTCTGGCCGCCGCCCGGGGCCACACCGCTGCCCGTCCAGGACTTCTACCGTCAGCTCGCCGACCACGGCTACCGCTACGGGCCCTCCTTCCAGGGCCTCATCGCCGCGTGGCGACTCGACGGCCACCTCTATGCCGAAGTGGCCCTGCCCGAGGGGGAACGCGGCAACGCCACCGCATACGGCATCCACCCCGCCCTGCTCGACGCCGCCCTGCACGCCCGCGCCCTGGACGTCGACCCCGCGTCCGACGACGCCCACCGGATTCTGCTCCCCTTCACCTGGAGTGGTCTGCGGCTGCGCGCCACCGGGGCCGACACCCTGCGCGTCCGGATCACCCCCACCGCGGCGGACCGGTTCACCCTGACCGCCGCCGATCCGACCGGCGCACCCGTCGCCACCGTGGACGATCTGATCCTGCGCCCGGTACCGGACGGACAGCTCGGCCGGGCCCGTTCGGCGGGCAGGAACTCGCTGTTCCAGCTCACCTGGACGCAGATGGCGCCGACCCAGGGCGCCGCAGCCCTCCGTACAGCCGTCCTCGGCCCCGACGGTGACCCGTTGGCCGATGCGCTGCCCGATGCCCGCCGCCACCCCGATCTCGCCGCCCTACGGACGGCCGTGGCGGGCGGCGCACCGGCCCCCGAAGTGGTGTTCGCCCGCTTTGCCGCTCCCGATGCCGCTTCCGCCGATGCCGAGGGCGATCCGGTCGAGCACACCCATCGCCTCGGCATGGCGGCGCTCGCGGCGCTGCAGGGCTTCCTCACCACCCCCGAGTTCGCGGACACCCGACTGGCGGTCGTCACCCGGGGAGCGGTCGCCACGCACAGCGACCACGACATCCATGACCTGCCCGCCTCCGCCGTCTGGGGCCTGGTGCGCAGCGCCCAGTCGGAGAACCCGGGCCGGGTGCTGCTGTGCGACCTCGACCGGCAGGACGCGTCCCTACGGGCCGTGGCCGACGCGGTGGCCTCCGGCGAGCCTCAAATGGCGCTGCGCGACGGCCTGGTGTACGTACCGCGCCTGATCCACGACGACGCGGCCAAGCGGCTTTCCCCGCCGGACGGTGCGGCCGCCTGGCGGCTGGGGCTCATCGGCCACGGCAGCCTGGACCACCTCGCCCTGGTCGACTCCCCGGACAACACGCGCCCGCTGGGCCGCGGGGAGGTGCGGGTGGCGCTTCGGGCGGGCGGGGTGAACTTCCATGACATCGTGGTGGCGCTCGGGATGGTCGAGGACCCGAGGCCGCTCGGTGGCGACGGCGCGGGGGAGGTCGTGGAGGTGGGCCCGCGGGCCGACGGGTTCGCCGTGGGCGACCGGGTCATGGGCCTGTTCAACGGCACGGGGCCGCTGGTCATCACCGACAGCCGGCTCATCACCCGGATCCCCTCGGGGTGGTCCTACGCGCAGGCGGCGACCACGCCGTCCGCCTTCCTCACGGCCTACTACGGTCTCGCCGATCTGGCGGGGCTGCGCGCCGGGGAGACGCTGCTGTTGCACGCGGCCACCGGTGGCGTCGGCCTGGCCGCCGTGCAGCTGGCCCGCCACTGGCAGGCCGAGGTGTACGCCACCGCGAGCCCGGGGAAGTGGCATGCCCTGCGGCAACGCGGCTTCGACGACCGCCACATCGCCTCCTCCCGCACCCTCGACTTCGAGGACCGCGTCCGCGAGGCCGCGGGGTCCGTCGATGTGGTGCTCAACTCCCTGGCCGCCGACTTCGTGGACGCGTCCCTGCGCCTGCTGGCGCCCGGCGGCCGTTTCATCGACATGGGCAGGACCGACCTCCGCGACCCCGAGCAGGTCCGCGCCCAGCACCCCGGGGTCAGCTACCGGGCGTTCGACCTGGTCAGCGGCGCCGGTCCCGACCGTATCCAGCAGATGTGGGCCGAGCTGTCGGCGCTGTTCGAGGACGGTACGCTGCGGCCCCTGCCGACCACGGTGTGGGACATCCGCCGGGCTCCCGAGGCGTTCCGCCACTTCAGCCAGGCGCGTCACATCGGCAAGATCGTCCTGACGATTCCCACCGCCCTCGACCCCGAGGGCACCGTGCTCATCACCGGTGGCACGGGCACGCTCGGCGCAGCCACCGCACGCCATCTGGTCGCCCATCACGGCGCACGACAGCTTCTGCTCGTCAGCCGCCGGGGGCCCGACGCACCGGGCGCCACCGCTCTCGCCGCCGAGCTGACGGAGCTGGGCGCGCGGGTCACGATCGCGGGGTGTGACACCGCCGACCGGGCCGCCCTGGCCAAGCTGCTGGAGGCCGTTCCCGAACGGCATCCGCTCACCGCCGTCGTCCACGCCGCCGGGCTGCTGCGCGATGCCACAGTCGAGGCACTCACCCCCGATCAGGTGGAGGAGGTGCTGCGGGCGAAGGTCGACGCGGCGTGGAATCTGCATGAACTCACCCGGGACCAGGGGCTGTCGGCGTTCGTGCTGTTCTCCGCCGCCGCCGGCCTGCTGGGCGCGGCGGGGCAGGGAAACTACTCGGCGGCCAACGCCTTCCTGGACGCCCTGGCCCGTCACCGTCATGCCCAGGGTCTGCCCGCGACCTCCCTGGCCTGGGGCTACTGGGCGCAGGCCACCGGGATGACCGGGGGGATGACCGACGCCGACCGGGCGCGGCTGGCGAGGGCCGGCATGGTGGGGCTGGAAACCGGGCAGGGCATGGCGCTGCTCGACATCGCCCTCGCCAGCGGCCTGCCCACGCTGGCCCCCATCCGCCTCGACCTGGCCGCCCTGCGTCGTCAAGCCCACGCCGACGGGGTGCCGGCCCTCTTCAGGAGCCTCGTACGCGGCGCCGCCCCGCAGGCGGCCACCGGGGCCGCCGACACGTCCGGCGCGGCTGCGGCGGACGCGTTCGCCGCCATGTCGGAGGAGGACCGGCAGCAGGCGCTCCTCACCCTGGTGCGTCACGCTACGGCGACGGTGCTGGGCCATGACACGGCGGAGTCCATCCACCCCGCGCAGAACTTCCGGGAACTCGGCTTCGACTCCCTGACCGCCGTCGAGCTGCGGAACCGGCTCGGCGCCGCCACCGCTCTGCGGCTGCCCGCCACGCTGGTCTTCGACCACCCCACGCCGACCGCGGTCGTACGGCTCCTGCGGGAGCTTCTCGGCCCGGTCGGGACGGCCCCGCCGGCCTCCCTCCTCGCCGACCTCGACTCCTTCGGCGCCGCCTTGGCCACGGTGGCCGGGGACCGCGAGCTGCGGGCGCGGATCGCGGCGCGGCTGCGCGAGCTGCTGCGCGCGGTGGACGGCCGGCTGCTCGGCGCGGACGGCGGCGGGCCCGCCGAGGACGATCTGGCGTCGGCCAGCGACGAGGAGTTGTTCCAGGCGCTCGACAACGAGCTGAGTGTCCCCTCCGACGACAGTCTCCGATGAACACGACGGCCGTAATGATCGGGTTGATGCGATATGACGGATGACGAGAAGCTCCGCAGCTATCTCAAGCGGGCGACCGCCGATCTGCGGCTGGCCAGGCGGCAGTTGCGCGAGGTCGAGGACCGCGCCCGGGAGCCCATCGCCATCATCGGGATGGCCTGCCACTTCCCCGGTGACGTGGCCACTCCCGAGGACCTTTGGCAGGTGGTCAGCGACGGTGTGGACGTCATCTCGTCCTTTCCGGAGGACCGTGGCTGGGACCTGGACGCCCTCTACGATCCGGATCCGGACCACGCCGGTACCAGCAGTGCCCGCGAGGGCGGGTTTCTGCGGAGCGTGGCCGACTTCGACGCCGAGTTCTTCGGGATCAGTCCGCGGGAGGCCGCGGCGATGGATCCCCAGCAGCGGCTTCTGCTGGAAACCGCGTGGGAGGCGTTCGAGCGTGCGGGCCTCGATCGCGACGCGCTGAGCGGCAGCGACACCGGTGTGTTCGCCGGGGTGGACTCGTACCACTATCTGTCGCTCATCGGCCGGACCACCGGCGATTCGGCGGGCTACGTCGCCACGGGGAATCTCGGCAGTGTGGTGTCGGGCCGGGTGGCGTACTCGTTCGGCCTGGAGGGGCCCGCCGTCACGGTGGACACGGCATGCTCGTCCTCCCTGGTGGCCACGCATCTCGCCGCTCAGGCGCTCCGGCAGGGCGAGTGCTCGCTGGCCCTGGCCGGCGGGGTCACGGTGATGGCCACGCCCGGTGGGTTCACCGAGTTCTCGCGTCAGCGCGCGCTCTCCCCGGACGGGCGGTGCAAGGCGTTCGCCGCGGCGGCGGACGGCACGGGCTTCTCGGAGGGCGTCGGTCTGGTGCTGCTGGAGCGGCTGTCGGACGCGCGGCGCAACGGCCACCGGGTGCTTGCGGTCGTCCGGGGCTCGGCGGTCAACCAGGATGGCGCCAGCAATGGCTTGACGGCGCCGAACGGGCCCTCGCAGCAGCGGGTGATCCGCCAGGCGCTCGCCAACGCCCGGCTGTCCACGGCCGAGGTGGACGCGGTCGAGGCACACGGCACCGGCACCACCCTCGGCGACCCCATCGAGGCCCAGGCTCTCCTGGCCACGTACGGACAGGGGCGACCGGACGGACAGCCGCTGTGGCTCGGCTCCGCCAAGTCCAACATCGGCCACACCCAAGCCGCCGCCGGCGTGGCGAGCGTCATCAAGATGGTGCAGGCCATGCGGCATGGCGTCCTGCCGGCCTCCCTGCACATCGATGAGCCGACGCCGCACGTGGACTGGGCTGCGGGTGCGGTGCGGCTGCTGACCGAGCCCGTCGAGTGGGTGGCGCCCGACCGTCCGCGTCGTGCGGGAGTGTCCTCCTTCGGCATCAGCGGTACGAACGCCCATCTGATCCTCGAGCAGGCCCCCGAAGCGGCCGAGGCCACGCCCGCGTCGGACCTGTCGTCGCACGGCGGCGGGGTGTCGGCGGGTGGTGTGGTGCCGTGGGTGGTGTCGGCGCACAGCGAAGAGGCGCTGCGCGGTCAGGCGAGGGCCCTGGCCGAGCGGGTGGCCGCCGATGCCGCGATGTCCCCCGCCGATGTGGGATGGTCGCTGATCACCACACGGTCGGTGTTCGACCACCGAGCCGTCGTCGTCGGCGAGAACCGCGACGAGCTGATGGCTGGACTGAAGGCCCTGGCCGCGGGTGAGCCCCACCCCGGCGTGATCGAGCCGGGCAGTGCCGCGGCCGTCGGTGGGCTGGGTGCGGGTGGTGTGGGTCCGGTGCTGGTGTTTCCGGGACAGGGCTCGCAGTGGGCCGGCATGGGCGCCGGACTCCTGGACACCTCACCCGTCTTCGCCGCCCGGGTGGCCGACTGCGAACATGCCCTGGCCCCCTACGTCGACTGGTCCCTCACCAACGTCCTCCGCGACGGCGTGCACACGGCCGACCTCAGCCGCGTCGACGTCGTCCAACCCGTCCTCTGGGCCGTCATGATCTCCCTCGCCGCCCTATGGGACGACTACGGCGTCACCCCCGC
>NZ_JBEXFG010000101.1:0-5758 GCF_040606675.1 Streptomyces sp. NPDC005393
TGGTCGACGGGACCGCTGGCGCGGGACCTGTCGGTGGCCTATGGTTCCCGCAGCGCGGGCTCGGTTCCCGCATGGGAGCCGCTGCCGGTGCAGTACGCCGACTACGCGCTGTGGCAGCGCGACCTGCTGGGCGACGACCAGGATCCGCAGAGCGTCGTCTCGCGCCAGGTGGACTACTGGCGCCGGACCCTGGCGGGAGCCCCCGAAGAGCTGACACTGCCCTACGACCGTCCCCGCCCGACGGTGCTGGGCAACCGCGGCCACAGCGTGCCGCTGGAGATACCGGCCGAGGTGCACGCACGCCTCGTGGACGTGGCCCGCGCTGAGGGCGTCACCATGTCCATGCTGCTGCAGACCGCGCTGGCGGTCCTGCTGTCCCGGCTGGGCGCCGGTACCGACATCCCCATCGGCGCGCCGAACGCCGGACGTGCCGATGAAGCACTCGACGACCTCGTCGGCTTCTTCGTCAACACCCTCGTGCTGCGCACGGACTTGTCCGGGAACCCGACGTTCACCGATCTGTTCTCCCAGGTGCGGGAGACCGCCCTGGCGGCCTTCGCGCACCAGGACCTGCCGTTCGAGAGGCTGGTCGAGGTACTGGCTCCGGTCCGTTCGCTCGCCAGGCACCCGATCTTCCAGGTGACGCTCACGGTGCAGAACAACGCCGACGCGGTCCTGGACCTGCCCGGCCTGGCGGCGGAAGCGATGCCCCCGGGAGCGCCGGTCGCGAAGTTCGACCTGGACGTGAGCGTCGGAGAGGCGTTCGACGACCGGAAACGCCCGGCGGGCCTGCGCGGCGTGGTGGTAGCGGCGGCGGACCTATTCGACGCGGACACCGTCCAGCACCTTGGCCGACGTCTTGGGACGGTGCTCCGGACCCTGGCCGCCGACCCGCACACCCGTATCGGTGCCGTCGACGTACTCGACGAGGACGAGCGCCGACGCCTGTTGGTGGACTGGAACGACACCGCGGCCGAGGTGCCGCGCACCACGGTCGTCGAGCTGTTCGAGGAGTGCGTCTCCCGTGCTCCCGACGCCGTCGCGGTCGTGGCGGACGGCGCCGAGGTCTCGTACGCCGAACTCGACGCCCGGGCCGCCCGGATGGCGCGCTACCTGGTGAACCAGGGGGTCGGCGCGGAATCGCTGGTCGCTGTGGTGCTCGAGCGTGGCGTCGACCTGATGGTGGCGCTCCTCGGCATCCTGAAGGCCGGTGCCGCGTACCTGCCCATCGACCCCGCCTACCCGGCGGATCGGATCGCCTACATGCTGGACGACGCCAAGCCGGCCATGGTGCTCGGTGCGTCGGACACGGTCGCGGCCGTCCCCGCCTCGGCCCCGCTGGTGGTTATCAACACACCGGAGTTCGCCACGGCCCTGGACGACGCGGCGGCCCGGCCGACGGTCGCCGGAGAGAGGCCGCGTGCGCTCGCGCACCCGGCGTACGTGATCTACACGTCAGGGTCGACGGGCCGCCCGAAGGGCGTGGTCGTGACCCAGGCCGGGTTCGCGAACACGGTCGCGGCACTGGCCCGGTTCGGCGCGGGCCCGGATTCCCGGGTCGCGCAATTCGCGTCACTCAGCTTCGACAACTTCTGCCTGGAGTGGTCGCTGGCCCTGACCTCAGGCGCGGCGCTGGTCGTGGTGCCCGCCGAACGGCGCCTGGGCCAGGAACTCGCCACGTTCTTCGCGGAGCAGAGGGTCACCCACGCGACGCTGCCGCCCGCCGTCCTGGCCGGGCTGGAGCCCGGGTCGATCGCGCGGGACGTCGTGCTCGAGGTCGGTGGCGAGGCGTGCTCTCCGGAGCTGGTGGAGCGCTGGTCCGCCGGGCGGCTGATGTTCAACACCTACGGTCCGACAGAGACCACGGTCGACGCGACGGTGTGGCGTTGCGCTCCCGGAGTGCGCGAGGTGCCGATCGGTTCGCCCATCGACAACGCGCGGGCTTTCGTGGTGGACGCCTTCCTGTCCCCGGTGGCACCCGGCGTCGTGGGCGAGCTGTACCTGGCGGGAGCGGGCCTGGCGCGCGGTTACGCGGGCCGGCCCGGAATGACGGCGGAGCGCTTCGTGGCGTGCCCGCACGGCGCGCCCGGTGAGCGGATGTACCGCACCGGCGACCTGGCCCGCTGGGACGCGGAAGGCCGGCTGGTGTTCGTCGGGCGCGCGGACGAGCAGGTCAAGGTCCGCGGATTCCGGATCGAACTCGGCGAGGTGCAGGCCGTGGTGGCCGGACACCCGTCGGTGGAGCAGGCCGCGGTGATCACCCGCGAGGACGTCCCCGGTGACCACCGTCTGGTCGCCTACGTGGTGCCCGTCGAGGGCGCGCACCACGACGAGCTGTCGGCGGGGGTGCGGGCCCGCGTGGCCGAGAAGCTGCCGCAGTACATGGTGCCGTCGGCGGTGGTCGTGCTGGACGAGCTGCCGCTTTCGGCCAACGGCAAGCTGGACCGCAAGTCGCTGCCCGTGCCGGAGTACGCCAAGGGCGTGGGCCGCGGCCCGTCGAACGTCCGCGAGGAGCTCATGTGCGCGGCGTTCGCCGACGTCCTGGGTCTCGAGAGCGTCGGCGTGGACGACGACTTCTTCGCGCTGGGCGGCCACTCGCTGCTCGCGGTCCGGCTCGCTGAGCGGCTGCGGGAGCACGGCGTGCCCGTGTCGGTACGGGCGCTGTTCCAGACGCCCACCGTCGCCGGACTCGCCACGTCCTCCGACGCGGAACTCGTCGTCGTACCGCCGAACGGCGTCCCGGACGACGCGCGGGCGATCACTCCTGACATGCTCCCCCTGGTCGACCTCACGGCCGCCGAGGTGGAGCGGATCGTCGCCACGGTGGACGTCGGCGCCGCCAACGTCGCCGACGTCTACCCGCTCGCGCCGCTCCAGGAGGGTCTGCTCTTCCACCACCTGCTGGCGGAGGACGGCGAGGACGCCTACGTCACCCCGATGGTGGTCGAATTCGCCTCGCGGGACCTCCTGGACCGCTACCTGCGCGCACTCCAGCAGGTGGTGGACCGTCATGACATCCTCCGCACCACGATCGTGTGGGAAGGCCTGCGCGAGCCCGTCCAGGTCGTGTGGCGTCACGCCGAGCTGTCGGTCGAGGAAGTGCGGCTGGACTCCGGCAGCACCGACCCGGTGGCCGACCTGGTGGCGCTCGCGGGCTCGGCCATGGACTTGGGGCGCGCGCCCCTGATCCGCGTGCACCTGGCCCCCGAGCCGGGCACCGGCCGGTGGCTGGCGCTCTTCCGGGTGCACCACATGGTGCAGGACCACACCGGAATGGAGGTCGTCCTCGACGAGGTCGTGACGATCCTGGCCGGCCGGGCCGACAGCCTGCCCGAGCCGCTGCCCTTCCGCGACTTCGTCGCACAGGCCCGCAACGGCGTCGAGCGGGAGGCACACACCCGCTACTTCACCGAGCTGCTGGGCGACGTGACCGATACGACCGCCCCCTACGGAGAGCTGAACGCGCTCGGTGACGGCTCCGGCGTGGTCCGCGCCCGGCTCCGGTTCGCACCGGAGCTGGACGGCCGGATCCGCGACGCCGCGCGTCGGCTGGGCACCAGCCCGGCGACGCTCATGCACGTGGCCTGGGCCCGTCTGCTCGGCGCGCTCAGCGGCCGGCACGACGTGGTATTCGGCACCGTCCTGCTCGGCCGGATCAACGCCTCGGCGGGCTCCGACCGGGTGGCGGGTCCCTTCATCAACACCCTTCCGATGCGCGTGCGCATCGACGGCACGACGGCGCGGGCCGCGGTCGTAGCGATGCGCGGCCAGCTCGCCGGGCTGCTGGAGCACGAACACGCTCCGCTGGCCCTCGCGCAGCAGGCGAGCGGGGTACCGGGCGACGCCCCCCTGTTTACCGCCCTGTTCAACTACCGCCACAACACGGCCCGTCACGAGGAGGGGGCCGACGACGCCGCGCCGAGCGGCCTCGCGGTCGAGGGCATCCGGCTGGTGTACGGCCGTGAGGTCACCAACTACCCGCTGTCGGTCTCCGTCGACGACGACGGGGACGGCATCGGCCTGGCCGTCGACGCGGTGGAGACGATCAACCCGCAGGCGGTCGCCGCGCTGCTGCGCACCACCGCGGAGAACCTCGTGGCCGCGCTGAATGACGACCTGAACGGCGGCCCGCGGCTGGCCCTGGCCGCGGTCGACGTCCTCGACGAGACCGAGCGCCACCACGTGCTGGCGGACCTCAACGACACCGGCCGCCGCACCGCGGCGTCGACCGTGCCCGACCTCTTCGAGGCACAGGTGGCCCGCACCCCCGACGCGGTCGCGCTGACCTTCGCGGGCACCGAGCTGACGTACGCGCAGCTCGACGCCCGGGCGAACCGGCTGGCGCGCCTGCTGCTGGACCGGGGCGTGGGCCCGGAGTCGCTGGTGGCCGTGGCCGTACCGCGCGGAGCCGACGCGGTGATCACCCTCCTGGCGATCGTGAAGGCGGGCGCCGCCTACCTTCCGGTCGATCCCTCCTACCCGGCGGAGCGCATCGCGTTCATGCTGGCCGACGCGGCGCCGGCGCTGCTGGTCACCACGGAGGAGACCGTCCTCCCGCCCCAGGCCCCGGCCGCCGGAACGACCGCCGTTCCGTACCTCATACTGGACGCCGTGGACACGCTCGGCGCGCTCGCCGGACTGGCCGACGCCGCGCTCACGGACGACGAACGCCCCGCCCCCGTCCTCCCGGACAGCGGCGCCTACGTCATCTACACCTCCGGCTCCACCGGCCTGCCCAAGGGCACGGTCGTGCCGCACCGGGCGATCGACCGCCTGGTGCGCGACGCCGGGTACGTCGAACTCGGCGCCGACGAGGTCGTCGCGCACCTGGCGTCGGCGTCCTTCGACGCGGCGACCTTCGAGATCTGGGGCGCCCTGCTCAACGGCGCGGTCCTGGCCGTCGCACCGCCCGGCGCCCTGTCCGTCGCCGAACTCCGGGAGTTCCTGACCACCCGACGCGTCACCACCCTGTGGCTGACGGCCGGCCTGTTCCACGAAGTGGTGGACCAGGACCCCGACATGCTCCGCGGTGTCCACCAGCTGCTGGCCGGTGGCGACGTACTCTCCCCCGCGCACTGCCGTGCGCTGCTGGACCGACTGCCCTCCCTGCGGCTCCTCAACGGCTACGGCCCGACGGAGAACACCACCTTCACCGCCGTGCACGAGGTGCGCGCGGCCGACGTGACGGGCAAGGCGGGCGTGCCGATCGGCGCCCCGGTCGCCGACACCCGTGCGTACGTGGTCGACGAATGGCTGCGCCCCGTGCCCGTCGGTGTGGTCGGCGAGCTGTACACCTCGGGCGCGGGTCTGGCGCGGGGATACACAGCTCGCGTCGGGCTCACGGCGGAGCGGTTCATCGCGTGCCCCTTCGAGCCGGGCGGCCGCATGTACCGCACCGGGGACCGGGCGAGCTGGGACACGGAGGGCCGACTGGTGTTCGCCGGCCGGGCCGACGACCAGGTGAAGGTGCGTGGTTTCCGTATCGAGCCGGGTGAAGTCCGTTCGGTGGTGGCCGGGCATCCGGATGTCGCGCAGGCGGCGGTGGTGGTGCGCGAGGACGTTCCCGGGGACAGGCGGCTGGTTGCCTATGTGGTGTCCGTGGACGGCGCCGGCACCGGCCTCCCGGCATCCGTACGCGAGTACGCGGCCCGGCGGCTGCCGGAGTACATGGTTCCGTCGGTGGTGGTGGTGCTGGACGTGTTGCCGCTGACGCCGAACGGGAAGCTGGACCGCAAGGCGCTGCCCGCGCCGGACTACA
>NZ_JBEXFG010000102.1:0-5679 GCF_040606675.1 Streptomyces sp. NPDC005393
GACCAGCGTGGTGCCGTCGCACTGCGCCTCCCTGGTCGTCGACCTCGCGCCAGGGCGAATGCGTTCTCAGGAGGTGAGATCGTTCGTCGGCCGGGTCGGTGGCGTAGCGGGCGATGGCGGCCACCGATTTTGTGCCGCTGAGGACGGCGACCAGGCACAGGGCGAGCAGGGAACCGATCCGGTAGCGGCGGCCTCGGACCCGGCGCGGGTCGGGCACCTGGTCCAACACGTCGGCCAGTGTGCGCAGGTCGGGCAGTTCGATGAGCGGGCATGGGAGGTCAACGTCCTCGTGGTGGCGCGCGAGGGCGTCGATCAGGGAAGATGGCACACGAACGCGACCCCTGTTCATGATCTTTGGCTTCGAGAACCTTGATCATCGGGAGTCGCGTTCGTCATTTCCAGTCGGGCACATCAGCCACCGCGCACCACACCAGGGCGAACCCCTCATCTCGCCACCTGAGAATGCATCAGCCCTGCTTCAGCCCCTAGGGCAAGACTTTCCGTATTCCTGGCAATAGTCGGCGAATTACTGGGCAGTTTGGTACGTGTAAGGGGGAATGTAGGTGGCTGGAGTCGGCGCGGAGCGTCAGTAGGACGCTCTCTGGGGGACGGCTCGATCGCGTTCCTCCAGATGCTGCGCGAACTCCAACCAGATGGCGGCATATTGGCGCGCCAAGCTTCCCACCAGTTCCCCGCAGTGCGGCGGTACGGCTTCGGTCAGCTGGTACCACTCAGCCGATGCGTTCTGTTGTAGGAGTCTCAGAAGATATCGTCCTTCCTCCTTAAGGCGGAGGGAAGGGTCTCGTAGGAGTTTGTCGAGCACCACAGCGGGGTCCGGTCCAAACGTCCGTGCCCTGCGCTCGGGCCGCAGGCGCTTACCCTGCGCGGGTACCCTGACGGCTGCTTCGGCACCTGCCCGTGACTCGGTGGGGTGCGTGACTTCTGGTGTGGCGTGGTCGGCATGAGGCCGTACGGTCGCTGGCAGTTTGCCGGACTGGATCCGCTTGCGTACATCGCTCACGGTAGCGGGCGATATCTTCGCGAGCCTGGCCACTTCACGCAGCGAGGCCTGCGGATTCTCGGCCATGAGTTCGGCCGCACGCCATCGGCCATCAACGCTGTTCAGTGGACGGGCTCGCCCGTCGCGTCCGACCCGAATGCTCAACTGCGGCAGGTCGTCACTTGAACGGCGCCGGATTGTCGCTATCGCTTTGGCTCCCAGGCCCGAGGCCTGGGCGATGGCCCGGTCGGACATCTGTGGATGTGACGCGATGATCCGGGATGCGGCGGCGCGCCGATCGGCCTGCGACAGCGGGAGGCCGTGGGCGATGTTAGCCCGAACCGCCAGAAGGAAGGAGTCTGCGGGGCTTCCCTCGAAGAATTCGACATCAATGCTGGTCTGGCCGCGGATCAAGGCAGCCAGAAGCCGGTGCATGCCGTCGATGACGCGCATGTCGGACCGGCGGACGAGGATCGGCGGGAGGGGGGTGTCGACCTCGGCGAGGCGAGCCACATGCTCCTGGTCCGGACCCTCCGAGCGGGGCGATTCGCCGGGCAAAAGCGTGGCGATCGTAACGGCGACGATCGCGCGGGTGGGGGCTTCGTCGGGCGACGCGGCGACCGACGATATGGGTGGTGCGGGCAACCGTGACACTGCTCTGCCAGGGCAGGGCCTGTTTGACTCAGGTAGAAGCACTTTCGATTCACCCCGTCTATAGGAAACACCGCTGGTCGCGCGATCGACCCTCGTGGCTTGGGCGGGGCGTGGCGGGCAGCGCGACGGCAGCAGACGGCCGAGGGACTGAAGGCCTGAGCACAAGGTCTCTACACCGTCAGCTTGCACCTCAATCACATCCTCACTGCCTGGAAGCACCGCGGTTCACGGTCCTGATGGCGCGACACACAGTGATGCTAATGATCTCACCGGATTTAGCGACCGTTTGTATTCAGCCAGTCGACCAGCGCGTTGCAGCGACTGGTTCCGGCTAAAAGGACATCTCATTAGGTGAGCCCGCGGTAATGAGCGTGCATGCGATCTGGCGGAGGCGAAAAACGTTTGACTTTGCGTTCGCAGCGGCGGCGGAGACGGTGGCAGGCTGCGAGGGCCATGGTTCGTTCGATGGTCCAGCAGTGTCGCCCAAGACGCTGGAAAGACTCGATGTCGTGGTCGTCGATGCGGTGCTGGATGCCGCGCCCGCGTAACTATCGCCGCAGGTGAATAGTCGTACCCCTTGTCCGCGTGGCGCTTTCCAGGCCTGCGCCGTGGGCGGCCATGGCGGGAGAAAATGAGCGGTATGCTCTCCGGACACGAGAGTTTCCAGGTCCTGACTGTCGTGCAGGTTGGCCCCGGAGATACCGACGGACAGGGGCAGACCGGCCTGCTCCGTGATCAAGTGGATCTGCGAGCCGAACTGGCTCCGGTCGACAGGATCCGAACCTGTCAGGTCCTCATGTTGAGGGCCCGCCTGTTCACCGAGTCGATCGCACAGCGAGACCAGTCCAGCTCACCCCGGGCACCGAGCTCGTCGAGGACCAGACGGTGGAGCTTCGCCCACACCCGGGCCTTGCTCCACTCAGAAAAGCGCCGGTGAGCCGTCGCCCCCGACGGTCCGAACGATGCTGCGGGCAGTTGCTGCCACGTGCAACCCGAGGTGGCCACGAACACGATTGCCGCCAGCACTTCCCGGTCGCCGTGTCGGCGCCGCCCCCCGCCCTGAGGGCGCGACGGCGCCTCAGGCGCCACCCGCTGGAACAACTCCCACAACTCATCCGGCACCAGCCGCTCAACGATCCCCACCACGAACGACAGACTAACCAGCGGACCAAATAAGATGAGTCTAAATACCTTGGAAGTGCAGGCTGTGGCTACGGCGCCTCCCGGTCAAATCCGTCACACTTTGCAGTCGTATGGCTTCGCAGGGTGTGGGCGCGCGGCTTGTCTGCGATGCTTCCCGTCTGCTGAGTGCCAGGTGCAGGGGCCGACTTCATGAGCGGACGGCGAGGGTTGGTGGGGCGGAAGGCGCTACGGCCCGAAGTTGGTGGGGCGGGCGGAAGTTACCCGACGAGACGAGTCTTGTCTCTTATGCGAGGACCACGGCCTGGGCTCGATTGCGCAGACTGAGTTTGGCGAAAATTGGGCTTCACGGCGCCTCGCCGTCAGGTCCAGCGCCAGTTCGGCACTGTAAAGGGCCCCCGCCCATGAGAGTCAGCACCTCACGCTCGCGCGGGGTCAGGGGGTCCGGGGCCCGGCCGAGGGCGGGGGTTTCGCGGCTCGGTTCCCTGGCACTGACTGTCTCCGGCATAACGCTCCCCCACTTGACGGGTGACTGAGGGTGCGAGCAACGCATCACCGGCACTAGCCAGGCGAATAGCGGTGGCCAGGTACTCGGAGGTGGCGTCCTTGAAGAGGAAGCCGCTGGCGCCAGCCGCGGGCCGCGTAGACGTACTGATCCAGGTCGAAGGTCGTGAGCATAACCATTCGGCACTCCGCTACCAGCGCCAGGGCGCGACGTGCGGCTTCCAGGCCATCCATGTTCGGCATACGGATGGCCTGCGCCGTCGGGCGAAGCCGGGATCGGATGTACTTCGGTATGAGGACGGCTGCCGGACGCGGTACACCGTGGCATTGACCCCCGCCGAGAGTGGGCGCGGCTTTCCGGAGACGTACACCTCGACCGGCAGCCCGGCGAACGAGACCCGGTCGATCAGGGAGCTGCGGTACTTCGGGCTCGGCTGCGGTGCCGAGTCTGCCTGGTTGTGTTCTTCGCCATTGAGCCCGGGCGCGAGCATGCCGAGCAGGTGCCGCAGCGCGGTCATCGCGTCCCGGCCAGCGGCCTCGACAGCCCGCATCGAAGCTGCGGCTTCCCCGGCATCATGGTCAGCACCTAACAGGCGGCCCCGACCTGCACCACCATTGAGACTCACGTTGCGGCTGACGATGTCATGGACCTCCGCCACGATGCGCGTCCGCTCGGGTCGACCGCTGTCCGCGCCGCACTTGCGCTCCCGTTCCAACAACCGGCAATGCTCCTCAGCCGCCCTTCGGCGCAGCCGCCATGCCCGGACGAGCGCCGCGCCAAACCAGGCGGACGTTGGGCACGTCGGCGCTCAAACCGTGATCAGCCAGCCCACCGCTGAACTCCTCGTTCCCTCAGCTTCGCAGCCAATACTGTGGCCCGCGTCAGTCTGCGGATCCATCCCGCATACATCCCCAGGATGACGGTCCCGGAGAGTTACATCCGCAGGGGGACGCATGGTCGCCGCAGCTCCTTCTAGATTCACGTCATGACACGGGATGACACCGCGCCAGGTCGCTCCGATGATGGTGGCTCCGCAGCCGGACTAGGTGTGGTCGGGGGCTGCTCGCCGGTCGATTGCCCGGGTGATCTCGTCGGTCCAGGGCCATCGGGTGGTGAAGCGGAGCCAGCGGCGGCGGCTGGTGGTGACGAGCTGGGCGGCGGCGGAGAACAGCCGCAGGCGGAGCTTCTTGGGTTCCCAGCGGCGGGTCTTGCCGGTCAGCGCGAGCATGGGCATCCAGTCGAGGAGGTCGAGTGCGAGGGAGATGATCTCCAGCCAGATCTGGTTCTGGGCGGTGTCGTGCAGGGGCAGGTTGCGCAGGCCGGTGTCGCGGGCGTTTCGGATGCGGTCTTCGCAGCGGGCCCGCGGCGGTGACGCAGTTCGAGGTCGGCGAGCTGGCCGCATTTGGTGTTGGTGGCGAAGCAGGTCAGCCGTAGTCCGTCGAGGTCGATGAAGCGCAACTGGGCGCCGGGGTGCGGGCGTTCCTTGCGGACGATCAGCCGCATGCCCTTGGGCCAAGTGCTCAGGTCGGGTATGTCGGTGATCTCGGCGACCCAGGCGCCGGGCCGCTCGTTGCCGCCGGCGTCGTAGGCCGGTGTCCATGCCTTCTTCGGGATTTTCAGGACGGCCTGGTGGATGGTGTCGGTGATGGTCATTCCGACCGAGTACGACAGCCACCGGCCCCGGCGGGAGAGCCAGTCGAGGAAGGCATGGGTGCCGCCGGCGGAGTCGGTGCGGATCAGTGTCTGCTGGCCCCGCCGCAGGTGTCTGGGGAGCTGAGCAAGGGCGAGTTGGGTGGTGGTGGTGTGATCGCTCGCGGTGTTGGCGCCACGTCGTGGATCACCTGTCCCGTCTGCTGGCCGCGCACCGACGGCGCATCGGTACTCCGCGCGGCAGCCGGGCGCGCTCGGCCCCTTCCGCCAGGCCGTGCTGGTCCTGCGCTGGTTCCGCGAGCGCGGCTGCGTGCACTGCCTGGCCCGCGACGCCGGCGTCTCCCAGGCCACCGGCTACCGCTACCTGCACGAAGGCATCGACGTCCTCGCCGACCAGGCCCCCGACCTGCACGCCGTCCTGGACAACTGCCGGCGCGAAGGCATGACCCACGTGATCCTCGACGGCACACTGATCGAATCCGACCGCCTCACCGGCGTCCGTGACAACGGCAACGACCTGTGGTTCAGCCAGAAACACAAGGCATTCGGCGGCAACATCCAGTTCCTGTCCGCCCCGGACGGCACCCCGCTATGGGTTTCCGACGTGGAGCCCGGCTCCACCCCCGACATCACCGCCGCCCGCATCCACGCCCTGCCCGCGCTGTACAAAGCCGCGGCCGACGGCCTGCCCACCCTGGCCGACAAGGGCTACATCGGCGCCGGGATCGGC
>NZ_JBEXFG010000103.1:0-5292 GCF_040606675.1 Streptomyces sp. NPDC005393
CGGACGCGTCGAAACTGAACGAGGCGAACTGCAGCACCCCGACACCCGGACCCACCTCCATCAGCGGACCGAACACCGACACCAGGTTCACCAGCGAGCCGTGCGTGACGGCCACGCCCTTGGGCACACCGGTCGACCCGGAGGTGTAGATCACGTAGGCCAGCTGACCGAGATCGAGGTCCACCTTCGGCGCCGTGTCACGCAGCTCGGACAGCTCCGCGGTGTTCTGCCGGTCGTCGAGCCATACCACCGGGCACGCCGTGGGCAGGTCCCGCGCCGTGTCACGGCGGCCGACCACCACCCGGGCCCCACTGTCCGTCAGCATGAACGCCAGCCGCTCCGCCGGGTACTCAGGGTCGAGCGGTACATAGGCGGCCCCGGCCTTCCAGGAGGCCAGGATCGCGACGACCATGTCCACCCCGCGCGGCAGGCACAGACCCACCACCGACTCGGGACCCGCGCCCTGTCCGACGAGGTGGTGGGCCAGCCGGTTGGCCCGCGCGTTCAGCTCTCCGTACGACACCCCGGTACCCTCGAAGACCACCGCGACCGCGTCCGGAGTCCGCGTCGCGTGACCGTGGAACAGCTCCGGCAGCGATACCAGCGCCACCTCCACCGCGGTGTCGTTCCACTCCGTGAGCACCTGGTGGCGCTCGTCCTCGCCGAGGATCTCCACGGCGCTCAGCCGCGTCCGCGGGTTGGCGGTCAGCGCGTCCAGGACGCGGACCCAGCGGTCCACCATCCGTTCGCCCGATTCCCGGTCGAACAGGTCCGCGGCCACGGTCAGCAGACCGCTCAGCCCGGCGGGCGCGCCGGTGGCGTCGAAGCCCTCGGCCACGCTCACGTCCAGGTCGAACTTGGCCACCGCGGTGCCCGCGGGCACCGCCTCGGCGCGTACACCGGGCAGGTCGAGGACCGCCTCGGCGTTGTTCTGCAGCGTGAGCATGACCTGGAACAGTGGGTGACGGGCCAGGGAACGAGCCGGGGCGAGTTCCTCGACCAGGCGCTCGAACGGCACGTCCTGGTGCGCGAAGCCCGACAGACCGGCTTCCCGCACACGCTTCAGCAGCTGCCGGAACGTCGGGTCCCCGGAGAGGTCCGCGCGCAGCACCAGCGTGTTGACGAAGAACCCGACGAGGTCGTCGAGGGCCTCGTCCGTACGTCCGGCGTTCGCCAGGCCCACCGGGATGTCGGTGCCGGCGCCGAGCCGCGACAGCAGTACCGCCATCGCGGCCTGCAGCACCATGAACACCGTGACGCCCTCGGCCCGCGCCACGTCCACCAGCCGCGCGTGCACCTCGGCCGGAATCTCCAGCGGCAGTTGGTGGCCCTGGTTGCCGGCCACCGCGGGGCGCGGCCGGTCGAAGGGCAGAGCCAGTTCCTCGGGTCCGCCCGCCAGCGCCTCGCGCCAGTAGGTGACCTGACGGGACATCACGCTGTCCGGGTCGCGTTCGTCGCCGAGCAGTTCGCGCTGCCACAGGGTGTAGTCCGCGTACTGCACCGGCAGCGGCTCCCACCGCGGGGCCCGGCCGTCGACGCGCGCGGCGTAGGCCACCGCCACGTCGTGGGCCAGCGGTCCCATCGACCATCCGTCACCGGCGATGTGGTGCACGACCAGGACCAGCAGGTGCTCCTCCGCGCCGGCCGGGAACAGCCGGGCCCGGATCGGCACTTCGGACGAGAGGTCGAACGCGTACCGGGCCGCCCGCGCCACCGCGCCGTCGGGATCGGCCGGGTCGGCGTCACCGACCAGCAGCTCCCACTCCAGCTCCTCGATGTCGAGGATCTGCTGGTGGGGCTCGCCGTCGGCCACCGCGAACACGGTGCGCAGCACCTCGTGGCGGCCGATCACGTCCCGCAGTGCCGCGTTCAGTGCGGCGACGTCCACCCGGCCCGACAGCCGCAGGGCAACCGGGATGTTGTAGGTGGGGCTCGGTCCGTCCAGCTGGCCGAGGAACCACAGGCGACGCTGCGCGAACGACAGCGGCACCCGCTCGGGACGCTGCCGGGCGGCCAGGGCGACCCGGGCGGTGCCCTCTCCGGCCAGCCGGGCAGCCAGCCCGGCCACGGTGGGCGCGTCGAACAGTTCCCGGATCTCCAGGTCGACCCCGAGCACCGAGCGCACCTTGCTCGCCAGCCGCACGGCGAGCAGCGAGTGGCCACCGAGGGCGAAGAAGTCGTCGTCGACACCGACGCTGTCCACACCCAGCACCTGGGCGAAGACGGTGCACAGGAGTTCCTCGCGCAGGTTGCCCGCGCCGCGCCCGGTGGCCGCGTCCGCGGACGCGAACTCCGGCGCGGGCAGCGCCTTGCGGTCCAGCTTCTTGTTCACCGTCAACGGCAGCTCGTCCAGGACGACCACCGCCGAGGGAACCATGTACTCGGGCAGGTGCTCACCCGCCAGTGCGGTGACCGCAGCGGGGATCCGGTCCGCCGCGGCTCCCTCGGCGGGAACGACGTAGGCGACCAGACGGGTGTCGCCGGGGGTGTCCTCACGGGCGATGACCGCGACCTGGGCCACCGAGGGGTGCGTGGCCACGACGTTCTCGATCTCGCCCGGCTCGATCCGGAAGCCGCGGATCTTGACCTGGTCGTCGGAGCGCCCGGCGAAGACCAGCGCGCCGTCGGGGGTCCAGTGGGCCCGGTCACCGGTCCGGTACAGGCGGGATCCAGCGGTACCGAACGGGTTGGCCACGAACCGCTGCGCGGTCAGCGCCGACCGTCCGAGGTAGCCCCGAGCCAGTCCGGCGCCGGAGACGTACATCTCGCCGTTCACTCCGACGGGCGCCGGTGCCAGGTGCTCGTCGAGCACGTAGACCTGGGTGTTGACCACGGGTGCGCCGATGGCCACCTCGGGTGCCTCCGGGTCACAGCGCCACAGCGTGGCGTCGACCGTGGTCTCCGTCGGACCGTAGGAGTTGAACATCGCGCGGCTCCGCGCCCAGCGTGCCATCACCTCCGGCCGGCATGCCTCCCCGGCCACGACCAGCACGGTGTCCGTGCTGATCGACGACTCGTCGAGGGTGGACAGGACGGCGGGCGGCAGCGTCACGTGTGTCACCCGCTCGGCGGTGAGGAACGTGGGCAGCGCGTTGCCCAGCCGGCGCTCGGGCGGGATCACCACCAGGGTGGCCCCGGACAGCAGTGCCATGAGCCATTCCCAGCCGAAGGTGTCGAAGCTCGCCGAGGCGAACTGCCCCACCCGGTGTCCGGAGCCGACGCCCAGGTACCGGATGTGGCCCGCCACCAGGCTCGACACGCCCGCGTGGGAGACCAGTACGCCCTTCGGCCGGCCGGTGGATCCCGAGGTGTAGATCACGTACGCGGGGTGGGCCACCAACAGTGCGGCCCGCCGTTCCGTGTCGTCCACCTCTCCGTTCGGCAGGGCACTCAGCGCCTCGGTGACCTCGGCCGAGTCGAGCACCACCACGGTGGCGGCCGACGGCGGCAGCGTGGCGGCGATGGACCGGGCGGTGAGGACCACGACCGGAGCCGCGTCGTCACACATGTACGCGATCCGGTCGGCCGGGTACTCGGGGTCGATCGGCATGTACGTGCCACCCGCCTTGAGGACACCGAGCAGCGACACGATCAGCTCGCTGCCGCGGGCCAGCGCCACGGCGACCACGGTCTCGGGGCCGACGCCCAGGCCGCTCAGGTAGCGCGCCAGGCGGTTGGCCCGGGCGTCCAGCTCGGCGTACGTCAGCTCCGCGCCGTCGGCGACGACGGCGACCGCGTCGGGCGTACGGGAGGCGTGCGCCGCGAACAGCTCGGGCACGGTGCCGTCCGGAACCTCGGCAGCCGTGTCGTTCCACGTCTCCAGCAGCTGGTGGCGCTCGCTTTCGTCGAGCACGTCCAGCCCGCCGACCCGCAGCTGTGGGTCGGCGACCAGCAGCCCCACCACCCGGGTGAGGCGCGCGGCCAGCCGGGCCGCGGTACCGGCGTCGAACAGGTCCGCCGCCGCGGTCACCGTGCCTCGCACACCGGCCGGTGCGCCCTCGGCGTCGAACACCTCGCCCACGATCACGTCGAGGTCGAACTTCGCCACCGACGCGCCTGCCGGAAGCATCTCGACATCGAGTCCGGGCAGGTCGAGGACGGCTCCGGCCGCGTTCTGGAGGGTGAGCATCACCTGGAAGAGCGCGTGGCGGGCCATGGAACGGCTCGGGGAGAGTTCCTCGACCAGCCGCTCGAACGGCACGTCCTGTTGCGCGAACGCCGACAGGCTGGTCTCCCGCACCCGGGACAGCACCTGACGGAACGTCGGGTCTCCCGACAGGTCCGTCCGGATCACCAGCGTGTTGATGAAGAAGCCGACCAGGTCGTCGAGCGCTTCGTCGGTGCGCCCGGCAACCGGCGATCCGATGGGTACGTCGGCACCCGCGCCCAGCCGGGACAGCAGCGCCGCGAGCGCGGCCTGCAGCACCATGAACACCGTGACGCCCTCGGCACGCGCCACCTCCACGAGGCGCGCGTGGACCTCGGCGGGAATCTCCACCGGGACGCGGTGACCGCGGTGGGACGCCACGGCGGGCCGTGCGTGATCGGCCGGGAGGTCGAGTTCCTCGGGCGCGCCCGCCAAAGCGTCGCGCCAGTAGGCCACCTGCCGGGAGATCACGCTGTCCGGGTCCCGCTCGTCGCCGACCAAATCCCGCTGCCACAGCGCGTAGTCCGCGTACTGCACCGGCAGCGGCTCCCACGTGGGGGCCAGACCTTCGCAGCGGGCCGCGAACGCTGTGGAGATGTCCCGAGCCAGCGGCGCCATCGACCAGGCATCACCGGCAATGTGGTGCACCGTCACCATCAGCACGTGCTCGTCCGGTCCGGTGACGAACAGCCACGCGCGTACCGGCGCCTCGTGCGAGAGGTCGAAGCCGTATCCGGCGGCCTCGGTGATCGCGGCGGTCAGGTCCGCCGGAGCCACCTCAGTCACGGACAGGTCCCATCCGAGGTCGTCGAGTTCCGCAACGTGCTGGTAGGGCTCGCCGTCGGCCACGGGGAAGACGGTCCGCAGCACCTCGTGGCGGCCGATCACGTCCCGCAGCGCCACGTCGAGCGCAGCCCGGTCGACCTGACCGGTGAGCCGCAGCGCAACCGGGTCGTTGTAGGTCGCGCTCGGGCCTTCCAACTGCCCGATGAACCACAGACGGCGCTGCGCGAACGACAACGGCACCCGCTCCGGACGCGCACCCGCCGTCAACGCCACCCGCGCCCGGTCAACACCGTCCAGACGCGCCGCCAGCCGCGCCACCGTCGGCGCCTCGAACAACGCACGCAGCGGCACCTCAACAC
>NZ_JBEXFG010000104.1:0-5140 GCF_040606675.1 Streptomyces sp. NPDC005393
GTTCGCTCGGGCATCCAACTCCGCATACGACAGCTCACCCTCCTCACACACCACCGCAACCGCATCCGGAGTCCGCACCACCTGCGCCTCAAACAGCTGCGGGACCGTGGTGGCCGGAACCTCGACGGCGGTGTCGTTCCACTCGGTGAGGACCCGACGGCGCTCGGCCTCGTCCAGCACGTCCACCATGCTCAGCGGAAGCTCCGGACCGGTCGCCAGCATCCCGAGAAGACGAGTCCAGCGCTCCACCAGTCGCTCAACCGACTCCGGGTCGAACAGGTCGGCCGCCGCGATCACCGCACCGTGCAGGCCCATCGGACGACCCTCTGCGTCGAAAGCCTCTTCGATGCTGAGCTCCATGTCGAACTTGGCCGCCCGTCCCGGCGCCGGCGACTCCGTCCGCTCCCCCGTCGGCGCCGCTCCGGTCAGCACTCCCCGCAGGTCGAGCTCGGCCCCTGCCGTGTTCTGCATCGTCATCATCACCTGGAACAGCGGATGCCGCGCCAGCGAACGGGTCGGGGCCAGTTCCTCGACCAGCCTGTCAAACGGGACGTCCTGGTGCGCGAAGGCATCCCAGTCGGCCTCCCGCACCCGGGCGAGCAGCTCGGTGAAGGTCGGGTCCCCCGACAGGTCGGTGCGAAGCACCAGGGTGTTGACGAAGAACCCGACGAGGTCCTCCAGCGCCACGTCGGTGCGTCCGGCCACCGCCGTGCCGATCGGGATGTCGGCCCCGCCGCCCACCTTGGACAGCAGCACGGCCAGCGCGGCTTGCACCACCATGAACATGGTGACGTCCGATGCCCGCGCCAGCTCCGCCAGCCGTGTGTGCACCTCGGCGGGGATCTCCAGCGGTACCGTATGGCCGCGATAGTCGGCCACCGCCGGACGTGGGCGGTCGAACGGCAGCCCCAGCTCCTCCGGCAGGCCGGTCAGCGCCTCGCGCCAATAACTGATCTGACGGGACATCAGGCTGCCGGGGGTCTCCACCTCGCCGAGCAGCTCGCGTTGCCAGAGCGCGTAGTCGGCGTACTGCACCGGCAGCGGCTCCCATTCGGGCGCCTGTCCCTCGCAGCGCGCCGCGTAGGCCATCGAAATATCCCGTGCCAGCGGCTTGGTAGACCAGCCGTCGGTGACGATGTGGTGCGCTGTCACCACGAGTACGTGCCCGTCCGGGCCGGCCGAGAACAGCCATGCCCTGATCGGCACCTCGGATGATAGGTCGAAGGCGTACGCCGCGGCTGCGGCCACCGCGCCATCCAGCTCCGCCGAGGCCAACTCGACCACGGACAGTTCCCAGACCAGCTCCTCGAGCTTCAAGATGCGCTGGTACGGCTCACCGTCAGCGACCGCGAAGACCGTGCGCAACACTTCGTGGCGCCCGATCACGTCACGCAGAGCCGCCCCCAGCGCCTTCTTGTCCACCTCGCCGGACAGCCGCAGCACCATCGGAATGTTGTAGGTGGCACTCGGCCCCTCCAACTGGTCGATAAACCACAACCGGCGCTGCGCGAATGACAACGGAATCATCAGGAGTCCTCAATGGTTACGCATCGGCCGCAACACCGGCCTAGCTGACTTTTGACTTCCAAGCTGTTGTGCAAGCACGGAGAAGCGATTCTCAGCCAACACGAAGAGATCCACGGTCGGAGCATCGTGGATCTCTGGCCGACCCCATGGACCGGGTATTCGAGTACGCCCGAGAGAAGCTACGCGCCGGGCAGCTCAGTTGGGAATGGTGTCGATCGGGCTCGCGGGTCCCCTACAGTCCAGGAGTTACTCAGAGCTGCACAGGCATCTCTGACGGGCGGCCTCACAGACATCGACGCCAGGCCAATGATTCCATCCGGCGAATGATGCGACTCATGCCGTGACGCACAAAGAGGGCCGCGCAATGGTGAATCCGTTCGAAAGTCGAATGCTAATTACCTGATCCTGGCCAATGAGGAGGTCTACTCACCGGATTCTCCGACCCGAATGCCGGCGCGGCCGCACTCCGTTCAACCGATATTTCAGGAAAACGCCGCTTCTCGGAGGTCACTATGGCGCAGGGGCCGGTTGGTGATCAAAGGTCCGTTCAACTGAGGCATCGCGCCAGTTGAACGCCGGAAGCCGCGGCCGAGGGAACCGGCCGAGGCTTCGGACGTCAGTCAACGGTCAAGCCTCACTCCATCGTCAGGAATCCTCCCGGACACGCATCGGCCTCAGCGCGGGCCGGGCCGACTGCTGTTTTCCGAGCTCCGCCGCGAGGCCCGCGACCGTCGGCGCGTTCAGCAGGACCTTCAGCGGGACCTCCACGCCCAACCGCGCGCGGATCAGGCCGACCAGCCGGACCGCGAGCAGCGAGTGGCCGCCGAGCTCGAAGAAGTCGTCGTCCATGCCCACGCCGTCAAGTCCCAGCACCTGCGCGAACAGCTCGCACAGGGTCTCCTCCTGCGGGGTGGACGGAGCCCGCCCCGCACCCGAAGCCCCGGCGTACTCCGGGGCAGGCAGCGACTTGCGGTCCAGTTTGCCGTTCTGCGTCAGCGGCAGCCGTTCCAGCGGCACGACCGCTGCGGGCACCATGTGCTCGGGCAGCCGCTGACCGACAAACTTCCGCAGAGTGGTGAGCAGTTCGATATCGAACGGGCTGTCGCCCTCGGCGGGTACGACGTAGGCCACGAGCCGATTGTCACCGGGCGTGTCCTCACGGGCCACGACCGCGGCCTGACCCACCGACGGGTGCACCAGGAAAGCCGCCTGGACCTCGCCCGGCTCGATCCGGAAGCCCCGGACCTTGACCTGCTCGTCGGACCTTCCCAGGTACTCCAGCTGTCCGTCAACGGTCCACCGCACCTGGTCCCCGGTCCGGTACATCCGGCCGCCCTGCTCGAACGGGCAGGCGACGAAGCGCTCACCCGTCAGTCCCGGCCGTCGGACGTAACCCCGCGCGAGCTGGGCACCGGCGATGTACAGCTCGCCGATCACTCCGGGCACCACCGGCCGCATCGTCCCGTCCAGGACGTACACCCGGGTGTTGGCGTTCGGTTTCCCGATCGGCACCGAGTCGCCGACCTCCTGGCCCGCCGCTACCTCGAACACGGTGCATCCGACCACCGTCTCCGTCGGCCCGTACTCGTTGACCACCACCGAGCGCGGTGCCCGCTCCAGCCACGAGCGGACGGCCGCGCCGGTCAGCGCCTCACCACCGACGATCACCTTCCTGGCCATGGTGGACGCCTGCTCCTCGGTCAAGAGTTCACCGAGCAGCGGGAGGTGGGCGGGAACCACCTTGGCGAGCCCGAACCCGGCGCCCGCGGCGGCCAGCGCCGCCAGCCCTTCGGCGCCTCCCACCGGGCTCACGACGACCGCAGAACCGGACACCAGCGGCACCAGCACACTGGTCACCGTCAGGTCGAACGCCAGGGACGAGTGCAGGGGCGCCCCTCCCCCGTCCTGCATGCCGTAGGCCCTGCTCGCCCAGACGATGTAGTTCGTCAGGCCGCCGTGGGTGACCGCGACGCCCTTCGGTCGACCGGTGGATCCCGAGGTGTAGATCACGTAGGCGAGGCCTTCCGGCGGTACGCCGACCCCGGGGGCGGTGTCCGGGCAGCCGCCGACCATCGCGACGACCATCGGGTCGTCCAGCGCCATGGAGCGGACGCGGCCTACGGGCAGTTCGTCGAGCACCTCCTCCTCGCTCAGCAGCAGCGCGACGCCGCCGTCCGACAGCATGAACGCGATGCGCTCCGCCGGGTACTCCGGGTCGATCGGCAGGTACCCGGCCCCCGCCTTCCAGGCGGCCAGGATCGCGACGGTCATCTCGACGCCCCGGCGCAGGCACAGGGCCACGAGCGACTCCGGGCCGACTCCCTGGCCGACGAGGTGGTGGGCCAGCCGGTTGGCCCGCGCGTCCAGTTCCGCGTACGTCACCTCGGCGCCGTCGCACACCACCGCCACCGCGTCCGGGGTACGGGCCACCTGTGCCTCGAACAGTTCCGGAACCGAAGCTTCGGGCATCTCGGTGCCGGTGTGGTTCCATTCGGTGAGCACCCGGTGCCGCTCGGCCTCGCCGAGCACCCGCAGCCCGCTCAGCGGGAGGTCCGGGCCGCCGTCGAGGGCCCGCTCCAGGGCGTCCACCAGGTTCTCCGCGACCGTGCGCACGAGCCCGGCCACCATCCGCGGGTCGATCGGGGCGACCGCGTCGACAGCCAGTCCCAGCCGGTTGCCGTCGTCGTCGATGGCGACGGAGAGGGGGTAGTTGGTGCGGTCGATGACCTTCACCGTCCTGATCCCCTCCAGACCCCGCTCGGCGACCTCTTCCGCGGCCCCGCCGGACGCCTTGCCCGGGGCCTGGCCGCCGTTGTGCCGGTAGTTGAACATCGACGTGAACAGCGGGGTGTCGCCCTGTACGCCGCTGGCCCGCTGGGCCACCGCGAGGGGCGCGTGCTCGTGCTCGAGCAGGGCCGCGAGCTGGCCGCGCATCGCGGTCACCGCCGCCAGCGCACCTGTCGAGTCCAGCCGGGTCCGTACCGGAAGCATGTTCATGAACGGGCCCGCCACCCGGTCGGATCCGGCGCCCGCGTTCATGCGCCCGAAGAGGACGGTGCCGAAGACCACGTCGTCGCGGCCGCTGACCGCGGCGAGCACCCTCGCCCACGCCACGTGCATCACCGTGGCGGGGCTGGAGCCCAGTCGGCGAGCGACCTCGCGCAGCCGGTCGTTCAGCTCCTCCGGGAAGGCCATCCCGGCCCGCACCACACCGGCGCCGTCGCCCCGCGCGTCCACGAGCCCGTACGGCGCGGTCGGCTCCGTCACATCGCCCAGCAGCTCGGCGAAGAACGACTCGTGCTCCCCGCGGCCCAGCCCGGCACGGGCCTGGGCCACGAAGTTACGGAAGGGCAGGGGTTCGGACAGTTCCGCGCCGCGCCCGGCGAGGAACGCCTGCACCTCCTCCAGCAGCACCTCCACAGCGGTGTGATCCTGCACCATGTGGTGCGCCCGGAACAGCACCAACCACCTGTCGCTGCCCGGTTCCGCCGCCACGTGCAGCCCGATCAGGGGTGCCTGGCCCAGGTCCATGGACAGGCCGCCGGCCGCGAGCAGCTGTTCGACCGGCTCGGCACCGTTCGGGTCGAGACGCACTTCCTCGACCGGCAGGACG
>NZ_JBEXFG010000105.1:0-4828 GCF_040606675.1 Streptomyces sp. NPDC005393
GGGGCGCGGTGGCCCCGGGGCCACTTCTTCTGACTCGTACACACCGAGACGCATACTCGTATAGACGAGTGGGCAAGCTGTGTGGCAAGGTGGTCGTCGTTCCCGTTCGTTCGGGTTCGAGGTCCGCAACTCATCTAGACGACTAGGTGCGTTGACGAGAAGTGAGGAGAAGTAGTTGCGTTCCATCCGAGTTGAGACCTCTGGTGCCACGGTCCTGCTGACTGAGGCGCCGGAGCCGAAGGTGAAGGACCGGCAGACCGGCGAGATCGCCAAGGACGCGCAGAGCGGTGAAACGCTGATGCGGCTCGGCGTCGTCCACATCGACGGCGGGGAGTCCTCGCTGCTTCAGGTCACCGTGCCGGAGAGTGGAGTGACGGACGGGTTGGCTCTCGGTGCGCCGGTCACGCTGATCGGGCTGATCGCGCGGCCGTGGGAGAGCGTCTTCAACGGGCAGCAGCGGCACGGGATCGCCTTCCGGGCCGAGGCCATCGCCCCGGCCGCGATATCGGTTGGCGCGGGGGCCTGAGCCTGATGAACGACGTCTCGACATTGATGGAGGTGGGTGGTCCGGTCGCCGCTACGGTCGGTGGGGCCGCCTACCTCCGGGCCCGGCATCCGGCCGCGTACTGGTCGACGGTCGGGCTCCCAGTGTCCACGGTTCGGCTACTGGGTTCGTACGGGTCCGTGATGGATGCGTGTGGGCTGACCGTTCCGCCGTCCCGGCTGCGAGCCTGGGCGACACAGGCGCTCACGCATCGGGAGGTCCGGCCGGTGCCTCCTCGTCGGGGGATCATCCGGCCTACGTCGACCGGGCTGCGGGTTCGGCTGCGGCTGGCGCCGGGGCAGGAACCTGCCGACGTTGCTGCCTCGGCCGAACGCCTGCGGCATGCCTGGGGCGTTCACGGCGCCTACGTGGAAGAGATCAAGCCGGGAGTGGTCGAGCTGCGGCTGATCGGCTTCGACGTGCTCCGGAAGGTCCGGATGCCCCGTAAGGCGGCGGGTGGCTTCCTGAAGGTGCCGGTGGCGCTGAGGGAGGACGCGACGCAGTTCGTGCGGGACTACCGGGCCATCCCGCACCAACTGACCCTGGGCGCCACGCTGTCGGGGAAGTCCATGTTCCTGCGCCACCTGATAACCGGCCTGGCCCGGCAACGAGTCGCGCTGGTCGGGATCGACTGCAAGCGGGGCGTGGAGCTGGCGCCGTTCGCTCCTCGGCTCTCGGCGCTGGCCACCAATCCTGTGCAGGCGTCTGAGCTGCTGCCTGTGCTTGTTGAACTGATGGAGGACCGGTACGACCTGATCAAAGCTCGGCAGGGCATTGCTCCCAGTACGCCAGAGGAGGAGATCACCTCTGACATCTGGGGCTTGCCGGAGGATGAGCGGCCGGTGCCGGTGGTGCTGTTCGTGGACGAGGTGGCCGAGCTGTTCCTTGTCGCCACAAGGAAGGATGAGGAACGGCGGGACGAGATGGTCACCCAGCTCATCCGGCTCGCCCAACTCGGCCGCGCGGCAGGCATCTACCTGGAGGTGTGCGGACAGCGATTCGGCGCCGAGCTGGGCAAGGGCGCGACGATGCTTCGGGCTCAGCTGACCGGCCGGGTCTGCCACCGTGTGAACGATGAAGCCTCCGCCAAGATGGCGCTGGGTGATATTGCTCCGGAAGCGGTTGGTGCGGCCTGCGCTATCGCTCCCGAGCGGCCCGGTCTGGCCGTTGCCGGGGACACCTCGGGCGGCTGGTCCCGTATCCGTACGCCGTACCTGTCGCTTGGTGACTCTGCCGCCGTCTGCCGCGATACCGCGCATCTCGTCCCGGACGTGCCCGCGCTCGAACCGTTCCGGCCCACCGTGCCGGCCGTTCCGGTGAGCGCTGCGGCCTCGCTGCTCAAGCCGCTCCCGGCTACCGAGTAACCCGCCGTCCTCACCTCACGGTAGGCGCGACCGCATCGCGCCATGTCCCTACCCCCGCCATGCCTGAAACCGATTGGAGTACCTGTGTGTGTCCCGTCCCACCATCTCCGAGGTCTCCGAACTCCTCGCCGACCTGGCCGACTTGCGTAAGTCCGGTGCTGGGAATCAGTCGGAGCTGATGAGCCGCAAGGCGGACGTGCTGGAGCGCATCGCCGCCGCTCGACCCCATGACGTTGACGCTGCCGAGGTCGCCGCAGCCGCTCGCGCACGTGCCGACGAACTCACGGCAGGCGGCTGACCAAACGGGAAGGAGTCCCTACCCATGCGCGCTCACCTGGCGCGGGTTGACGCGGTGCTCGTGCAAGCGGTCATCGCCGCCGCACTGTCCTTCGCCCACCTCCATGACCTCGCCTCGGCGGCCGGACAGAACGGGTGGAAGGCGTGGGCCTATCCGGTCTCCGTCGACCTGCTACTCGTGGCGGCCTGGAAGCGGCTGCGGTCAGGGGCGTCCAAAGCGGCGGGCTGGTGCTGGTTCGTCGTCGCGCTGGCCGCGTCCCTCGGGGCGAACGTCGCTACCGCTGGGCTGCTCGATATGGACGACGTACCGGCCTGGCTGCGCATCCTCGTCGCCGGATGGCCAGCGGTCGCCTTCCTTGGCGGGACGCTGCTCGCACATACCGCACCGGCGGCCGAAACCGCGTCGCCTCCGGCCGAACCGGAAACCGCGGGGCCTCCCGGGGTCCCAGAAGCTGAGCCGAAGCGGCTCGCGCCGCACGTCCCGGCCGCGCTCGTAAACCACGCGCGCAAGCTCGCTGACGAACACCGCACCCGTACCGGATCACCCATCGATACCGAGACCCTGCGCGCCCGCCTCGGCGTCCCCGCGCCACTGGCCGACGCCATCGCCTCCCACCTCTGAAGGAGTCCACCATGCTGCGCCGCTTCCGAAGCATCCTGCGTGTTGGCCCGGTCCGTGTTGGCACTGCCAACGACCAACGGGGCCGCGTGAAGCACACCGCCGTGTGCACCGCCCCGCGCTGCGACTTCTCCGCCGACTACGACACCCGTGCCGCCGCCGAGCTGGCTGCCCGCACGCACCGCTGCCCTATCCGCTGAAAAGGAGATCGCCCGTGACCGTCAGCCTGCCCCTGGTCTTCGTCCTCGGCGTCATCGCCTGGGCGGCGATCAAGTTCATGGGCGTCCGCCTGTGGGTCGCCGTCGTCATCGCGCTCTTTGGCTTCTGGCTCGCTCACACCGGCCTCGCGCCCTCCGTGGAGTCCGGTACGCGCTCCGGCGTTGACACCGTCAACGGCCAGCACGACTAGACGAGTAGCTGAGAGGAGATCACCGTGTTCCGACCGAAGTACCCCGAAGCTCCCACCCTGCCGACCGTCCACACACCCACAGCGGCCGTCCCGGCGGCCCAGGACAGCCACGTCCCGGCCTGCTCCTGCCAGCACACTCCCGTGCCTGTTCCAACTCGCCCGGCCGGGGCCTTGAGCGGACTCAACGCCGGAACGGTCGGCGCGGTGGTGACCGTCGGCATCGTCCTGACCGCGCTCCTGGCCGCCGTCGCCGTCACGGCCATATCCGTCGCCGTGGCCGCCGTCGTCATGCGCTCGCTGCTCACTAGCCAGCGCCGCCGCTGATCCACACCACGTGACTGCCGGGGCGGCCTCGATACCGCCAAGCATCCGCCGCCCCGGCAGCCCAACCCCTCCCGACCCAAGAGCCGAAAGAGGAGACCCATCATCACCCGCACCACCGCGCCGCCGCTGCCCCAACTCGGCAGCCTGGCAGCACTCGGCACCATGCCCGCCCTGCTCCGCCAGCTCTCCGGCCTTGGCGGCTGCACCCACCCCATCCGCCTCGACGGCCACCGCACCGAGCACCACCTCAACCGGGACACCGGTGAGATCGGGCGCGTTCTCCGTCACCTGGACTCTGCCGAGCTGCCCGCCGGGCATCTCTTGGTCCGCTGCAACAACCGCCGCATCACCCGCTGCCCGGCCTGCGCCGAGACCTACCGCCGCGACACCTTCCACCTGATCACCGCCGGACTGCGCGGCGGCAAGGGCACGCCCGAACAGGTCGCCGCTCACCCGCGCGTCTTCGCCACCTTCACCGCACCCAGCTTCGGCCCGGTCCACAACCGGCCTACCGGCCCCGCTGGTACCCGCCGCCCGTGCCGGTGCGGCGTTCGCCACGACCAGGACGACGACGCGCTCGGGACTCCGCTCAACGCGGCCACGTACGACTACGAATCCGCGGTGCTCTGGAACGCCCACGCGGGCATGCTGTGGCGGCGGTTCTCGATCTACCTGCGCCGGGAGGTCGCCAAGCGGGCCGGGCTCACGCAACGGGCCTTCCGCACGCACGCCCGACTGTCCTTCGCCAAGGTCGCCGAGTACCAAAAGCGCGGCGCCGTCCACTTCCATGCCGTGATCCGCATCGACGGTCCCGACGGCGGCGACACCCCGCCTCCGGCCTGGGCCACGGCCGAGCTACTGACCGATGCCATCCGCGCCGCCACAACCACCGCCACGACCAGGGCCCAGGTCGCCGGTCCCGTCATCGACGGCCGGGCCCACACCTTCGCCTTCGGTGACCAGCTCGACGTACGGCCCATCCGAGGCGCGGACTTCGACGGCGAGGCGGAGCTGACTGATCGGGCTGTGGCCGCGTACATCGCCAAGTACGCCACCAAGGGGGCCGAGACAGCGACGGGCGCTCTGGACCGGCCGATACGGCTGATCGCCGAAATCGCCTCCCTCGACATCACCGAGCACGCTCGGCGGTTGATCCGCACTGCGTGGGCGCTGGGTGCGCGCAAGGACCTGGAACACCTCCGGCTCCGTGCCTGGGCTCACATGCTCGGCTTCCGGGGCCACTTCTCCACCAAATCCCGCCGCTACTCCAC
>NZ_JBEXFG010000106.1:0-4819 GCF_040606675.1 Streptomyces sp. NPDC005393
GAAGGCGGCGCGGTCAACCAGACCGTCGTCGAAATGGAACGCGGTTTCCTCTTCCTCATGTCCATCTCCGACGGGTCCTCCCTCGCCGTACTCGCACACCCCGACTGCGACATCGGCCTCGTCGGCTACGAGATGGCCCTGCTGGTCGATCGCGCGGGCAACGTCCTCACCCCGGACCTGCGCGCCGAACTGCAAGGCAGCCTGTTGAACTGACCCCCCGCCCATCCGACGCCCGTCCCCGCCCGGTCCCAAGGCCGGGCGCCCCCCACCGGCTCCAACCGACGGCGCGACCGTCACTTTGTTGTCCGACCGGAGGACCCATGACCCCGCCCCCTGCCTCGCCCGGCCCGTACGGCGGCCACCACCATTCGCCGTACGGGGGTGAAGGCGACCAGCCATTGGTGCGCCCGTATGCCATGACCGGAGGCCGCACCCGGCCGCGCTACCAGCTCGCCATCGAGGCGCTGGTCAGCACGACGGCCGACCCCGCGCATCTGGACGGGCTGCTCCCAGAGCACCAGCGGATCTGTCATCTGTGCCGGGAGGTCAAGTCCGTCGCGGAGGTCTCGGCGCTGCTGAACCTACCGCTCGGTGTGGCACGGATCCTGGTGGCCGACCTGGCGGAGGCCGGAATGGTGGCGATCCACCAGCCGGGCGGCGGTGCGGAAGCGGGCGGTACCCCGGACGTGACACTGCTCGAAAGGGTGCTCAGTGGACTTCGCAAGCTCTAGCGGCGCCCCGCCCGCCCGCGCGACCACCTCGGCGAAGATCGTCGTGGCGGGCGGCTTCGGCGTGGGCAAGACCACATTCGTCGGCGCGGTCTCGGAAATCAACCCGCTGCGCACCGAAGCCGTGATGACCTCCGCCTCGGCGGGGATCGACGACCTGAGCCATGTTCAGGACAAGACCACGACGACCGTGGCGATGGACTTCGGCCGCATCACGCTGGACGACGACCTGATCCTGTATCTGTTCGGCACGCCGGGCCAGGACCGCTTCTGGTTCATGTGGGACGACCTGGTCCGCGGCGCCATCGGCGCCGTCGTCCTCGTCGACACCCGCCGCCTCGCCGACTGCTTCCCCGCCGTCGACTACTTCGAGAACAGCGGCCTGCCCTTCGTCATCGCCCTCAACGGCTTCGACGGATACCAGCCCTACAACCCCGAAGAGGTCCGCGAAGCCCTCCAGATCGGCCCGGACGCCCCGATCATCGTCACCGACGCCCGCCACCGCAGCGAGGCCAAGAGCGCCCTTATCACACTGGTCGAGCATGCGCTGATGGCTCGGCTGAAGTAGGGCTTATCGTCCGGAAGTTGTCGAGAAACCGGCGTAGGAGCGGGCTGTGTTCAACGACGCGGCCCGCTCCTCCGTTCATAACGTTTCGACAGAGAAAAACACCCCCCATCGACACAGAGTGCGTACGCTCAGCTCCGGTGCGCGCTCAATTACTTCAGCATTTGGTACGGCTCATCACTTAACGCCCGTTTTATCTCTGGTCTAGACAACAGACTGAGTGGTTTGCGCACTGTTTGGAAAGCACCTGCGGGGCGTGCTGGAATTCGCCGAACTGGGCGTAAGGGCTCAGCTGGAACGGCACGACAACAGGTGCCGACGCCGAGAGGTTGTTGGTCGAGTGAGGCGAAGCAAGCCGGACCCCGCGCAAGAGACGCGAGGGAACTTCACCCCGCCGCCGCGTACGCGCACAGCGGCGTCGCCGGCCGAAGCACCGGATCCACCCGCCCCCAGCGGCGGACGGATATCGCCACGGAACTGGCGGGTGCGTGCCCGGCTGTACGCGATCCTGCTCATCCCCGTGCTGGTCGCCCTGGTCTTCGGTGGTTTCCAGGTCGCCGCCTCCGTCTCCACCTGGCGCGAGGCACAGGACGCCGAGCGCACCGCCCGGGTCGTCCGGGCCGCCGAGACGTACGCCCACGCGCTGATCAACGAGCGCGACCTCACCGCGGGCCCGCTGCTCACCGGCACCAACGCCGGCGTGGTGGCCAAGGCGCGGGCGGCCAGCGACGCGGCGGGCAAGGAGTTCGAGAAGGCCGCCGCCGACATGCCGAAGACGGCGAGCCTCGTGCGCCGCCTCAAGGCGGTCCGCTCGGGCCAGGCGCAACTGGCCGGCCTGCGCGACAACGCCTACACCGACCGGCTGGGCGGCGTGAAGACCGAAGAGGGCTACGTCCTCGTCGAGCACTCGCTGATCGAGTTCGCCAATGAGCTCGGCCTGGGCACCGGCAACATCACCTCCTACGGCCGCACGGTGTACGCGATCTCCCTGGCCAAGGGCGCCGAGTCGCTGGAGCGCTCCATCGGCACCCATCTGCTGGTCAAGCCCGGTCCGTCCGCGGCCGACCGCAAGAGGCAGCTCACCGCCTTCGGCAGCTACGTCTATCTGGAGAACATCGCGCTCGGCGAGTACCAGGCCGCGGGCACCCCGCAGGACGTCACCCGCCTCGAGGACACCTTCACCGCGGCGCAGAAGCAGGCGAAGGAGCAGCTGGCCGAGGCCAAGCGGAAGGCCGACGCCGCGGGCAAGAAGTTCCTCCCCCCGCCGAACATGACCCGCATGGTCCAGGCCATTGGCAGCGGGGCCACGCCGGCCCAGCTGTCGAGCAAGGGCGTCACCCCGGACATGTGGTTCAACGCCGCCACGGTCAAGTTCAACGCCTACCGCGACGCCGAGCAGCACCTCATCAACAAGGCCGTGGACGAGGCCGCTCAGATCTCTTCGGACGCACAGCGCGACGCGATCGTGAACGCCGTGATCGTGGTGATCGCCCTGCTCGTCGCGTTCATCGTGGCCGGCCGGATGGCCCGCTCGATGAGCCAGAGCATGCAGCAGCTGCGCAATGCCGCCTTCGACATCGCCGATCAGCGGCTGCCCGCGGTGGTCGCCCAGCTCTCCCGGACCGACCCGGGACGCGTGGACACCCGGGTCAGGCCGATCCCGATCAACACCCGGGACGAGATCGGCGAGGTGGCCCGCGCCTTCGACCAGGTGCACCGCGAGGCGATCCGGCTCGCGGCCGAGCAGGCGATGCTGCGGGGCAACGTCAACGCGATCTTCACCAACCTTTCGAGTCGCAACCAGGGACTCATCGAGCGGCAGCTCACCCTGATCTCCGAACTGGAGAGCCGGGAGGCCGATCCGGACCAGCTGGAACACCTCTTCCGGCTGGACCACCTGGCCACCCGTATGCGGCGCAACGGCGAGAACCTGCTGATCCTCGCGGGCGAGGAGCCGGGCCGCCGCTGGAACCAGCCGGTGCCGCTGATCGATGTGCTGCGCGCCGCCTCCTCCGAGGTGGAGTCGTACGAGCGCATCGAGCTGGCCGGCATCTCCGAGAGCGAGATCCACGGCACCACGGTGACCGACCTGGTGCACCTCCTCGCCGAGCTGCTGGAGAACGCCACCACCTTCTCCTCGCCGCACACCAAGGTGCGGGTCACCGCGACCCGGCTGCCCGACGGCCGGGTGGTGGTGGAGATCCACGACAAGGGCATCGGCCTGACCGCCGAGGACTTCGCCGACATCAACCACAAGCTGGCCCACCCGCCGACCGTGGACGCGGCGGTCTCCCAGCGCATGGGCCTGTTCGTGGTCGGCCGGCTGGCCGACCGGCACGGCATCCGGGTCCAGCTGCGCCCGGCCGGTGAGCAGGCGGGCACCACCTCGCTGGTGACGCTGCCCGAGGCGATCACCCACGGCGGTGGCGGCGAGGAGCTGCCCCAGGACGACTTCACGGTCTCCCGGATCGTCCCCGAGCAGCACCAGCCCTTCTACGAGGACGTCAGCGCCCTGTCCTCGCGTACCGCCGCCGAGCTGGGCTTCGATGACTCGGCCTATGGCCAGGACCAGTTCCAGGGCCAGTACAGCGGGATGGAGGCCCCCGGGCGGGAGCAGGAGCCGCGGCATGACCAGGCCCCGTCCGCAGCGCCGGCCCAGCCCGTGTACGAGAACTCCGGTTTTACCGAAACGGAACCGGCCTACACAAACCAAACAGAGCCGGAACAACAGCCGTACGTCGGCTACAACTCACCTTCCCAACAGGGAGAGTGGGGAGATTCCGGATCTTTTGAGATGCCTTTCGCGCCGCAGTTCGGCGCCGAAGCGGAATCGGGACCCGGCGCTCCCGAAGTCTCCCGGGACCGCGTAGAGTTCCACCGTCCGGGCCCCTCCCCGAGCGGCATTCACTCGATGACCGACGCCGGACTTCCGCGTCGTGACAGGCAGTGGCAGCCGTCCGAGGAACCAGGGGCACAGGGGGTGGCCGGGGAGCCGGCGACGCCCGCGGCGCCGGAGCGGCCTCGGCACGTCTCCCAGCAGGGGGACAGTGCCCAGTGGCAGTCGGAGAACGACCAGCGCTGGAGCCGAGCCGAGCGGCTCCGCGAGCCGAAGGCCGGCGGGGTCACCTCCTCCGGCCTGCCCCGCCGGGTACCCAAGGCCAATCTGGTCGAGGGTGCCGCGGAGCAGACCGGGCAGGGCGGCCCCCAGGTTTCCCGCGCCCCGGAGGACATCCGCGGCAGGTTGAGCAACCTGCGCCGCGGTGTCCAGCGGGGGCGCAACGCCGGATCCGGGATCCCCGGGCGTGACCAGCATGACCAACAGGGCTACGGCCCCGGCAGCACCTACGATCAGGAGCGTTAGTGTGAGCCCGATGAGCCAGGCGGCGCAGAACCTGAACTGGTTGATCACCAACTTCGTGGAGAACACCCCTGGGGTGTCCCACACCGTGGTGGTCTCCGCCGACGGACTCCTTCTGGCGATGTCCGAAGGCTTCCCCCGTGACCGAGCCGATCAACTGGCGGCGGT
>NZ_JBEXFG010000107.1:0-4793 GCF_040606675.1 Streptomyces sp. NPDC005393
ATAGGACGTCTCCCCGTTCGTGGTCGGCCCGAACACCGCGTCCACAACGGTACGGGTGCCGCAGGCCACCAGAACCAGCAGACGGAGCGAGGGGTATCCCGCCCCGCCGTTGTTGCCCCGGTGCTTGGTGAACTCGGCCCTGTTCGCCGGGCTGTCGGGCACAGCCATCAGCGTGCCGTCGACAGCGCAGACGAGCAGTCCCCGCCACCACGCTCCCATGGTGCCGATCCCGGCGGCCGGTCCGCGCAGCAGGTCGAACAAGCGGTGCAGCGGTCCGGTCCCGACCCGCCTGCGGGCCTGCGCCAGCGCGCCAGCCGTCGGAGCCGCTGTCTGCAGTCCTTCCAGACCGGCCGTCAGCCGCTGCCACACCTGCCGCCATCCGATTCCCGGGAACAGGGCCCCCGCCAGCAGCAGATACACCACCACACGCGAAGGAAGGTCACGTATCCGCTGCTGTGTCCTGCCGGTCTCGGCCAGCACCTCATCAACCATCTCGAACGGGACGATCCGCGTTAACTCGCCCAGATGGCCCGGCGCGAACGACCCCGCGGCAACCGCTACCTCATGAGAAATGACAGACTTGGCGTCCAATGGAGCTCCTGCTGAACAGTGATCTTGGTCGACACGGTTCTAGCAGGAGCTCCATCTCTACTTCAGACGCCTTGACACATCAGCCCCGCCCTTAACTACACGGCGTTGGGACTAGACCCCGCGGGACGCGTCCCGCCCCGTGAGCGCCAGCATCCGGGTGAAGGCGTCCGCCCCGGGCCCCGGGTCGGGGACGGCCTGGAACTGCCCCGTGGCGCTGAGCCCCGGCCCCAGCGGCTCCAGCCACGCCAGCGCCGCCTCGGCCAGCGCCTGGTCCGGTGTGAACCGCTCATCGAGCGCTACAGGGGCAGCCGGCCAACGACACGTTGAGTGCGACAGGTCAGGCGATGCTCAGGGCCTGTGCCGGGTTATCGATGGTGATCGTGTGGATCTGCTCGTCGGTCAGACCCTTCTGCTTCATGAGCGGCACGATCTTCATTGGAATGTGGGTGACGCCAGGCCCGCCGTTGATCGCCGTGCCCGCGCTGCACGAGCCGGGCCAGGTCAGCCCGGACGGCTATCCCTGGCATCTGGCCCTGGACGCGGACGCGTCAGCTCTCACGGAACATGATGCTGACCAACCGTGAGCCGCACCGGCTGGTCACGAGCCCTCCACAGGTGGACGCCCCACCACCCATCGGGGCAGCGGGGCGTCCACAGAGCGGGTTACCTCAGTCGGCGAGCGGCAGGTACACCCGGTTCCCGCTCGCCGCGAACTCCTTCGACTTCTGGAGCATCCCCTCAGCGACCTCCTCAGCCGTCGCCCCCGCAGCCGCCGTACCACCGAACTGCGCTGTGATGCTTTGGCTAATCTTCATCGAGCAGAACTTGGGCCCGCACATGGAACAGAAGTGCGCCGTCTTGGCCGGCTCCGCCGGAAGCGTCTCGTCGTGGAAGGAGCGGGCCGTGTCCGGGTCGAGGGCCAGGTTGAACTGGTCCTCCCAGCGGAATTCGAAGCGCGCGTCGGAGAGCGCGTCGTCCCAGGCCTGGGCGTCGGGGTGGCCCTTGGCCAGGTCGGCCGCGTGGGCGGCGATCTTGTAGGTGATCACGCCGGTCTTGACGTCGTCGCGGTCGGGCAGGCCGAGGTGCTCCTTGGGGGTGACGTAGCAGAGCATCGCCGTGCCCCACCAGGCGATCATCGCGGCGCCGATGCCGGAGGTGATGTGGTCGTAGGCGGGGGCGATATCGGTGGTGAGGGGGCCGAGGGTGTAGAAGGGGGCCTCCTCGCAGATCTCCTGCTGGAGGTCGACGTTCTCCTTGATCTTGTGCATCGGGACATGGCCCGGGCCCTCGATCATCGTCTGGACGCCGTGTTCCTTGGCGACGCGGTTGAGCTCGCCGAGCGTGCGCAACTCAGCGAACTGCGCCTCGTCGTTGGCGTCGGCGATCGACCCCGGGCGCAGCCCGTCGCCCAGCGAGTAGGTGACGTCGTACGCCGCGAGGATCTCGCACAGCTCCTCGAAGTGCGTGTAGAGGAAGGACTCCTTGTGGTGGGCCAGACACCACGCGGCCATGATCGAGCCGCCGCGCGAGACGATGCCGGTCTTGCGGCGGGCGGTCAGCGGGACGTACGGGAGCCGGACGCCCGCGTGCACCGTCATGTAATCGACGCCCTGTTCGGCCTGTTCGATGACGGTGTCCTTGTAGATCTCCCAGGTCAGCTCCTCGGCCTTGCCGTCGACCTTCTCCAGCGCCTGGTAGAGCGGCACGGTGCCGATGGGGACCGGGGAGTTGCGCAGCACCCACTCGCGGGTGGTGTGGATGTTGCGGCCGGTGGAGAGGTCCATGACCGTGTCGGCGCCCCAGCGAGTCGCCCAGGTCATCTTCTCGACCTCCTCCTCGATGGAGGAGGTGACGGCGGAGTTGCCGATGTTGGCGTTGACCTTCACCAGGAACCGCTTGCCGATGATCATCGGCTCGATCTCCGGGTGGTTGACGTTGGCGGGGAGGACGGCCCGGCCCGTCGCGATCTCCTCGCGGACGACCTCGGGGGAGACGTTCTCGCGAAGGGCCACGTACTCCATCTCGGCCGTGATCTCGCCCCGCCGGGCGTACGCGAGTTGGGTGACGGCGGCGCCCTCGCGGCCCCGGCGCGGCTGGCGCGGGCGGCCCGGGAAGACCGCGTCGAGGTTGCGCAGCCCGCCGCGCGGCGCGGTGTGCTTGACGCCGTCGTCCTCGGGGCGGACCGGACGGCCCGCGTACTCCTCGGTGTCGCCGCGGGCGATGATCCAGTTCTGCCGCAGTGGCGCGAGGCCACGGCGGACATCGGTCTCGATGGTGGGGTCGGTGTACGGGCCGGAGGTGTCGTACAGCGTCACATCCCGGCCGTTGGTGAGGTGCACCCGGCGAACCGGAACCTGGAGATCCGGGCGCGAACCCGTGACATATCCCTTATGCCAGCCGAATTCGGCGGCATTTTCGCGCATGTGTGCATCCTGCTGAGTCATGAGACCCACTCCCTACGCCGGCATTACCCGGTAACAGGTTCAGCGGTCGGCGCAGCTGTCGCGTCAGCGCCCTCTCAGCCCGGTGCTCCGAGCTCCCGCGATTGCAAAGGTGCCCCCACGCTAACGGTTCTCCGGCCGTACTGAACAGAGGGCCATGCCTCTTGCGATGATGCGACCGTGACCCGGACATCGCAGGACCATCATCCGCCCGAGCAGGACCACGCCCCGACAGACGGCCATGCCCACGGCCATGCGGCCGCGCACGGCCACGGCCACTCCCACGGCCATGGCCCGGCCGCGCCCGCCTCCGCCCGCCTCCGCAAGGTCGTCGCGGCGGTGCTGATCCCGTTCGCGGCCGCCGTCGTCGCCGGGCTGATCGTGCTGTGGCCGGGCGGCCCCGACCACAAGACGCATCAGCGCTCCGGGCTCGGCTTCGATCAGCAGACCGTCGCCGGACGGGTCGTGAAGGTCGAGGAGGTCGGCTGCGCCGACGTCAACGCCCAACCGCAGCAGCCGAGCGAGCCCGGTCAGGACGCCGCCCAGAACTCCGGCGCGCCGGGCCAGGGCGGCCCGGGCGGCCCGGGCGGCAAGAAGAGCATCTGCGAGAAGACCACCATCGAGGTGACCTCGGGCAAGGACAAAGGCCGCACCTTCCCTGAAATCGTGCAGCCCAACTCCTCACGTCACTTCAGCGCCGGCCAGACGCTGAAGCTGGCGTACGCGCCCAAGGCACCCAAGAACCTGCAGTACTCGGTCTCGGACGTCGACCGGTCGATGCCGATGGCGCTGCTGGCCGGGTTGTTCGCGCTCGCCGTCGTGGTGGTCGGACGGCTGCGCGGGGTCTTCGCGCTGGTGGCGCTGGCCATCAGCTTCGGGGTGCTGACGCTGTTCATCCTCCCGGCGATTCTCCAGGGTTCGAATCCGCTGGTGGTCGCGGTCATCGGGGGCAGCGCGATCATGCTGCTCGCGCTCTATATGTGCCATGGGCTGACGGCCCGTACGTCCGTCGCCGTGCTCGGCACGCTGGTCTCCCTGCTGGCGATCGGCGCGCTCGGCTCGGTGTTCATCGGCTGGGCCAGCCTGACCGGCAACACCGACGACCAGACCGGTCTGGTGCACGGCCTCTATCCCGGCATCGAGATACGCGGGTTGCTGCTGGCCGGTGTGATCATCGGCTCGCTGGGTGTGCTCGACGACGTGACGGTCACCCAGACCTCGGCGGTGTGGGAGCTGTGGGGCGCGGACCCCACGACGTCCCGGCGCAGGCTGTACGCGTCCGCGATGCGGATCGGGCGGGACCACATCGCGTCCGTCGTGAACACGCTGGTGCTGGCGTACGCGGGCGCGTCGCTTCCGCTGCTGCTGCTCTTCTCCATAGCGGACAGCGGCGTGGGGACGGTGGCCACGAGCGAGATCGTCGCGCAGGAGATCGTACGGACGCTCGTGGGCAGCATCGGGCTCGTCGCCTCGGTGCCGGTGACCACGGCGCTGGCCGTGCTCGTCGTCTCCGCGGACCGCACGCCGGAGGGCGGCGGCGCGGAACGCGCGAGCCAGGCGGGAGGCCCAGCAGGCCACGGCGGCCGGGGCGGACGCGGGCGGCGCCGTCGGGCACGGGCACGCTGAGCCGCCGGCGGGGCGTGCCCCCGTCAAGGCGCGGCGGGCGGCCCCTAGATGAATGAGTCCAAGGGGTGCCGTCGCGGTTAGTGATCGTAGGCGATCAGTGACCGCTTGATGGGTTGCCCTTCCTTGTCGTTGTGC
>NZ_JBEXFG010000108.1:0-4391 GCF_040606675.1 Streptomyces sp. NPDC005393
GCGGGGGTGACGCCGTAGTCGTCCCATAGGGCGGCGAGGGAGATCATGACGGCCCAGAGGACGGGTTGGACGACGTCGACGCGGCTGAGGTCGGCTGTGTGCACGCCGTCGCGGAGGACGTCGGTGAGGGACCAGTCGACGTAGGGGGCCAGGGCCTGTTCGCAGTCGGCTACCCGGGCGGCGAAGACGGGTGAGGTGTCCAGGAGTCCGGCGCCCATGCCGGCCCACTGCGAGCCCTGTCCCGGGAACACCAGCACCGGACCCACACCACCCCCACCCAGCCCACCGACGGCCGCGGCACTGCCCGGCTCGATCACGCCGGGGTGGGGCTCACCCGCGGCCAGGGCCTTCAGTCCAGCCATCAGCTCGTCGCGGTTCTCGCCGACGACGACGGCTCGGTGGTCGAACACGGACCGTGTGGTGATCAGCGACCATCCCACATCGGCGGGGGACATCGCGGCATCGGCGGCCACCCGCTCGGCCAGGGCCCTCGCCTGACCGCGCAGCGCCTCTTCGCTGTGCGCCGACACCACCCACGGCACACCGCCCGCCGACACCCCGCCGCTGTCGGTCGGCACCATGGCGACGGGGTCCGTGTCGGCGGAGGCGGGTTCCGGGGCCTGCTCCAGGATCAGATGGGCGTTCGTACCGGAGATCCCGAACGCGGACACCCCGGCCCGGCGAGGACGCTCCCCACGCGGCCACGCGACCGGCTCGGTCAACAGCCGCACCGCACCCGAGGTCCAGTCAGCGTGGGGGGTCGGCTCATCGATGTGGAGGGAGGCGGGGAGCAGCTCGTGCCGCATCGCCATCACCATCTTGATCACACTGGCCCCGCCGGCGGCGGCTTGGGTGTGGCCGAGATTGGACTTGACGGAGCCGAGCCACAGCGGCCGGTCCTCCGCCCGGCCCTGCCCGTACGTGGCCAGCAGCGCCTGGGCCTCGATGGGGTCGCCGAGGGTGGTGCCGGTGCCATGCCCTTCCACCGCGTCCACCTCGGCCGTGGACAGATGCGAGTTGGCGAGCGCCTGCCGGATCACCCGCTGCTGCGAGGGCCCGTTCGGCGCGGTCAGGCCATTGCTGGCGCCGTCCTGATTGACCGCCGAGCCCCGGATCACCCCGAGCACGCGATGGTCGCGGCGCTGCGCCTCGCAGAGCCGTTCCAGTACGACGAGACCTGCGCCCTCACCCCACCCCGTGCCGTCGGCGGCGGCGGCGAAGGGTTTGCACCGGCCGTCCGGGGCCATGCCACGCTGCCGCGAGAACTCGATGAACGCTCCCGGCGTGGCCATCACCGCCACGCCGCCGGCCAGGGCCAGATCGCATTCGCCCTGACGCAGCGCCTGACAGGCTAGATGGATGGCCACCAGCGAGGAGGAACACGCGGTGTCCACCGTCACCGCGGGCCCCTCCAGACCCAGTGAGTACGCCACCCGGCCCGACACCACACTGCCAAGGTTTCCGGCCCCGACGTATCCCTCCACCTCGCTGGTGACAGCGCCGATGACCGACAGATAGTCATGGGAGCCCACTCCGGCGAACACGCCGGTGTTGCTCCCGCACAACGCGTCGCGATTGAGCCCGGCGCGTTCGAAAGCCTCCCAAGCCGTTTCGAGGAGCAGCCGCTGCTGGGGGTCCATGGCCAGCGCTTCCCGTGGGCTGATATCGAAAAAGGCCGAGTCGAATGCGGTCGCGTCGTAGCAGAAGCCGCCCTGGTCCACATAGGACGTTCCGTAGTGCTCGGGATCCGGGTCGAACAGCTCCTCGATGCCCCACCCCCGGTCCGTCGGAAACGCGGAGACGGCGTCTCCACCGTCCCGCACCAGTCGCCAAAGATCCTCGGGGGATCGCACCCCGCCCGGATAGCGGCAGGCCATTCCCACAATGGCGATGGGCTCCGGCTCGGCGGACTCGACCTCACGCAGACGCTGACGCGTCCGGCGCAATTCGGCCGTGACCCACTTGAGGTGGTCGAGAAGCTTCTCTTCGTTGGACATCTAGCGGGGGCTCCTTGGCGCGACGCGGAGGATGGAGGTCATCGGGCTCACGACTTTCCGAACTCATCGGAGATGAGGTCGAAAATGTCCTCTGCTGTTGCCGTCTCCAGCTCGCTATGAGCCGTGGAACGCTCCGCTTCGCGTTCCGTGTCGGTCCACTTGGCCAGCAGCAGCTGGAGGCGCCCGGTGATCCGCCGACGGGCCGCCTCGTCCACCGCGGACGGCTCCGCTGCCGCATCCCACTGGTCGAGCTCCGACAACAGGCGACCCTCGGAGGTCACCTCCCCGTCGACGAGTCGCTCGCGCAGGAAGTCGGCCATTTCCTTGGGTGTGGGGTGGTCGAAGATCAGGGTGGGCGGAAGGTCGATGCCGGTGGTGGCGGAGAGCTGATTCCCGAATTCGACGGCGGTGAGGGAGTCGAATCCGAGCTCTTGGAAGGGCTGGGCGGGCGGGATGACGTCGATGGTGGCGTGGCCGAGGATCGTGGCGGCATGCGTGCGAATGTGATGGAGCAGCAGCTGATGCTGTTCGGCGGGTGCGCTGGTGGCGAGCCGCCGCTGGAGGGAGCTGGGGGCGGCCGTGGAATCCGAGGCGCCGGGGAGCTGCGGAGGGGTCGCGGAAAGGTGGGAGAGAAGGGGGCTGGGGCGCTGTGCGGTAAAGCTGGTGGGGAACTTCTCCCAGTCGATATCCGCGATGGTGACGGTGGTGTCGTCGCAGTCCAGGGCGTGCTGAAGGGAGGTGAGGGCGAGATCGGTGGTGAGAGGCTTCATACCGCGCCGGTTGTAGTACTCGATAGCGGCGTCGTCGGCGGCCATGCCCGCCTCGCTCCACGGCGCCCACGCGAGGCTGGTGGCCGGGAGCCCTTGGGCGCGGCGGTGTTCGGCGAGGGCGTCGAGATAGGCGTTTGCGGCGGCGTAGGAAGCCTGCCGGCTGCTGCCCCAGGCGGCGGCGCCGGACGAGAAGAGAACGAAGGCGGTGAGGTCGAGATCCTTGGTGAGTTCATGGAGGTGGGTGGCGGCGAGCGCCTTGGGCCGCAGCACCTCGTCGATATGCGGGAGATCGAGCTCGGCGAGCGGTGTGTTCTCGGGGATGCCGGCGGCGTGGATGACGGTGGTGAGGGGGTGTTCGGTGGGGATGGTGTCGATGAGGTGGTGGAGTGCGGTGCGGTCGGTGACGTCGCAGGCGGTGATGGTGACGGTGGTGCCGAGGGCGGTGAGTTCTTCGGTGAGCTCGGCTGCGCCGGGGGCGTTGGGGCCGCTTCGGCTGGTGAGGTGGAGGTGGGGTGCGCCGTGGTGGGCGAGCCAGCGGGCGATGTGTGCGCCGAGGCCACCGGTGCCACCGGTGATCAGGGTCGTGCCGGTGGGTTGCCAGGTGGCGGGGACGACGTCCGTGGTGGGCGCCTGGTCAAGACGACGGGCAAGCGGGGTGGAGCGGATCGCGACCTGGTCCTCGGGCTGACCGGATACCAGGAACCCGGCGATACGGGCGGGGGTGCGGTCGTCGATGGCGCCGGGGAGGTCGATGAGACCACCCCAGAGGTGCGGGTGTTCCAGCGCGGCGACGCGGCCGAACCCCCAGATCAGTGCTTGGTGGGGATGGGGGAGAGGATCGGTGGACGTGGCGGCTACGGCGCCCTGGGTGAGGCACCACAGAGGCGGGCTGATCCCGGTATCGCTGAGGGCCTGGACGAGGATGGCCGTGGCGGCCAATCCGGTGGGGACGGCCGGATAGTCGGGGTGGGGCGACTCGTCGAAGGCGAGAAGGCTCAGGATGCCCGCGGGCTCGGTGCCGTCGGCCAGTCGGGTGAGCTGCCTGGCGAGGGCGTCGCGGTCGATGGCGGCGCCGTCGATGGACAGCGTCTCGCTGGCCGCGCCATGAGCGTCGAGGGCTTGGCCGGCGGCGTGGACGGCCGGGTGGTCCTCCAGACCGGAGCCCACGATGAGCAGCCAGTTTCCCGTGAGGGCCGGCGCGGCGGCGGGGTCCGGGAGGTGCTGCCAGGTGGTCCGATAGCGCCAGGAGTCGATGACGTTCTGCTCGCGGTGCTGTCGTCGCCAGGCCGACAGTACGGGGAGTGCGGGCAGCAGGGCGTCGATGCCGGGGCTGCCCTTCTCCAGCCGGAGTGTGCTGGTGAGCGTGTCGACGTCGAGCTCTTCGATGGCGTCCCAGAGCTGCGTCTCGGCGAGGTCGTGGCCGGTGGCATTGGCATCGGCGCGGGGCGTGGGTGGGGCCAGCCAGTAGCGCTGGTGCTGGAAGGCGTACGTGGGGAGTTCCACAGTGCGCGGGGTGGGGGCGGCGGGATACCAGGCGGTCCAGTCGATGTTGGCTCCGTGGGTGTGGAGTCGGGCGAGGGTGTGGGTGAGGGCTTGGGTGTCGGGTTGTTTGCGGGTGAGGGTG
>NZ_JBEXFG010000109.1:0-4014 GCF_040606675.1 Streptomyces sp. NPDC005393
CGATGCTCATAATCGAGCTTCCGTTCCGAATTTCGGCATGCCGAAATCGATCCCGATGAGGGGCCGTGCAGTAGTGGTTTGCCGCCGGTGCGGCGCGATGCGTACCAAGGAACCGTACGGCTCCGGGGCAGCTCGGAGTACATTACGCATCCCCGTGGCCGGTGTCAACCCTCGCTCGGCCGTTTGCCTCACTCAAGGTCGCTCAGCCGTCCCTCGGCGTCGGGCTGGGCTTCCTCCACCCGGCGCAGCACCCGGGTGAGCATCTCGCCGAGGGCGCCTCGCTCCTCGCTCGAGAGGTCCTGGAGCAGGTCCTCCTCGAAGATCGATGCGCGGCGCATCGCCTCCAGCCACTTCTCGCGTCCCTCGGCCGTCAGCTCGACGATCACCCGCACCCGATTGTTCTCATCACGCTCACGGGTGACCAGCCCCTCGCTGACCAGACGGTCGATGCGGTGGGTCATGGCGGCGGGGGTGAGGCCGAGCCGCTTTGCCAGATCGCCGGGGCCCAGCTGGTACGGGGCTCCGGACAGGACGAGGGCCTTGAGGACCTCCCACTCGGCGTTACTGATGCCGAGGGTCGCGGACTGGCGTCCGTAGGCGACGTTCATCCGCCGGGTGAGCCGGCTGAGGGCGCTGACCACCTGCTCCACCTGGGGGTCCAGGTCCTGGAACTCTCGCTGGTACGCCGCGAGCTGCTCTTCGAGGCTCAGCAGGTCGTCCGGGTCGGGGGTCTCAGCCATGCAGCGCAGTATGACACGAAACTCATTGGTGCTGAAGTCCTTGATTGTGTACTCTTAAGTATCGAAGTTTAGCTTCGAAGTCTTCAGGCTTCCACTGTCCGGGTCTCCGTCGAGGCCCGGACGGCCTATGCCCCTTCTGACCCTCTTCGACCTAGGTAGGTGAGTGTGACCACCGCGATGGGCGCAGCGCTGCGCCGGATCCAGCTGGGCAACGCGCTGAGCGCGTTCGGCAACGGCTTCACTGTTCCGTTTCTCTTCGTCTATGTGGCGCAGGTGCGGGACCTCGGCGCGAACACGGCGGGCATGGTGCTCGCGATGTTCGCGGTGGCCGCGCTTGCCGTGCTGCCCTTCACCGGTCGGGTGATCGACCGGCGGGGTCCGCTGTCCGTTGCCGTCGCGGGTGCGGTCGCCGCCGCCGTCGGATCGTTGGGGCTCGGGCTGGCGGCGAGCGAGCCGCTCGTCGTCGCCGCGGCCGGAGTGCTCGGCGCGGGTATAGCGGTGATCCAGCCCGCGCTGGCCACTCTGATCGTGTGGTGCTCGACGCCGACCACCCGGTCGCGCGCCTTTGCCATGCAGTTCTTTCTCGGCAATCTCGGGCTGGGCATCGGCGGGCTGCTCGGCGGGCTGCTGGTGGACACCTCCGCCCCGTCGAGCTTCGTCCGGCTGTTCGCGATCGACGCGGCGATGTTCCTGGTGCTCGGTGCGGCGGTCGGGAGCGTACGGCTGCCGAAGGTTCCGGTGATCGACGATGCGGTGCCGACCGATGACCGCATCGGCACCAAGAGCGGCTGGCGGGCCCTGCTGAGCAATCGGGCCATGGTGCAGCTGTGTGTGCTGGGCTTTGTGATCAATTTCGCCTGCTACGGACAGTTCGAATCCGGGCTGTCGGCGTTCGCGGTGAATGTCGCTCGGATATCGCCCGCGATGCTGGGGGTCGCGCTGGCCGCGAACACGGCGGTCATCGTGCTGGCGCAGTTCGTCGTGCTCAAGCTGATCGAGCGGCGGCGGCGCAGCCGGGTGATCGCGCTGGTTGGGCTTGTCTGGACGATGGCGTGGGCCGTCGCGGGGGTCGCCGGGCTGGTGCCCGGGAGCCAGGCATTCGGCATCGGCGCGATCATCTCGGCGTACGCGCTCTTCGGGCTCGGCGAGGCGATGCTCTCGCCGACCATCGCCCCGTTGGTGGCCGATCTGGCGCCGCCGTCGCTGCTCGGGCAGTACAACTCCGCCTTCTCGCTGGTGAAGCAGCTGGCGCTGGCGGCCGGCCCGGCTGTCGGGGGGATGCTGGCGGGGGCCGGGCTGTTCGGGACGTATATCGCGACGCTCATCGTCTGTTCGCTGGGGCTGACGGTGCTCGCCGTGCGGTTCGGCCGGCGGCTCACGGCCCAGCAGGACATTCCGCTGCGGGCCGTCGCCGGTCCCTCGGTGCCCGCGCCACGGTCCGCCTCGGTGGATGAGGTGACGACCGCGGCCTGACCCGGACGCGGACCGGCCCGACCCGGCCGGCCGCCCCGGACTCGCCCTGGTCCGGCGGAGCGCTGCGGCTCCGCCGGACCAGGGCGTCGGCGTCGGTCAGGTCGCCGGGAGGACGAATTCGCACCACACCGCCTTGCCGCCGCCCAAGGTGCGGCGTGATCCCCAGGACGAGGCGATGGTCGCGACGATCGAGATGCCGCGCCCGGCCTCGTCCGCCGGTTCGGCGCGGCGGCGGCGCGGCAGATGGTCATCGCCGTCCGTCACCTCGATGATCAAACGGCGGTCGGTGCGGCGCAGCCGCAGCCGCATCGGGGGCGTGCCGTGCTGGAGGGAATTGGCGACGAGCTCGCTGGCGGCGAGCACGCCCAGATCGCGCAGCTCCATGGGGAAGCGCCAGCTGGCGAGGACTCCGGAGGCGAAGGCCCGCGCGCGGGGCGCCGCCTCCACCCCGCCGAGGAGCTCCAGGGCGGCGTTGTGGAAGAGCTCCGCGTCATGCCCCGTACGGGCAGGGTGCTGGAGGACCAGCACCGCCACGTCGTCATCGTGCTCCGCGGTGATGCCCAGCGCCCGGATGAGGCGGTCGCACATCACCTGGGGCGAGCCGGTCGCGCCCGCGAAGACGCGCTCGAGCGCGGCGACGCCGTCGTAGATGTCCTTGTCGCGCCGCTCCACCAGGCCGTCGGTGTAGAGGACCGCGCTGGCGCCGGGCCCGAGCGGGACGGAGCCGGAGGTGTGCAGCCAGCCGCCGGTGCCGAGCGGCGGCCCGGTGGGCTCGGCGGCACGGCGAACGGTGCCGCCCGGGTCGCGGACCAGGATCGGAAGATGGCCCGCGGAGGCGTAGACGAGACGGCTCTCATTGGGGTCGTGGACGGCGTAGACGCAGGTGGCGATCTGGTTGGCGTCGATCTCGGCGGCCAGGCCGTCGAGGAGTTGCAGGACCTCGTGCGGCGGCAGGTCGAGGCGGGCGTAGGCGCGGACGGCCGTGCGCAGCTGGCCCATGACGGCCGCGGCCCGGACCCCGCGGCCCATGACGTCGCCGATGACGAGGGCGGTGCGGCCGGCGCCCAGGGTGATGACGTCGTACCAGTCGCCGCCGACCGCCGCGTCCGTGCCGCCCGGCTGATACGTGGCGGCGACCCGCAGATCGTCGGGCTGCTCCAGCTCCTGCGGGAGGAGGCTGCGCTGGAGGGTGACGGCGGCCTCACGCTGAAGCCGCTCGCTGGCGCGCAGCCGCTCGGCGGACCCGACCTGGTCGGTGACATCGGCGCCGAAGACGAGCACGCCGCGGACCGGCTCGACGGCCTCGGAGACCGGCCCGGCAGCGGGCGGCTCGCTCCCGGTCGCCTCATCCATGATGGGCTCGCCGGCGGACGGCGCGCCGGAGGCGGCGGGCGCCGGCGCGGCCATCTCGATCGGGGAGCAGGTGAAGGTGTAGTACCCATGGGGCGAGCGGCCGGGGTCCGCCGCCGGCCCGGGGCCCGGCGCGAGGCCGGAGTCGCCCGCAGGCACCCGCCGCGACTTCACCGTACGAGGCTTGCCGCTGCGCAGGACCTGGTCCATGAGCGGCAGCAGCCCCAGCTCCCGCAGCTCGGGCAGGGCCTGGCGGGCGGGCGCGCCGGGGGCGCGGAAGCCGAAGAGCTCGGCATAGGCGTCGTTGACGTAGGCGATGCGGTGCTCGGGGCCGTAGACGACCGCGACCAGGGCCGGGCTGGACAGCGGGGTCTGCGGGGCGGGCTTGAGCACCATGGTGCAGCCCGCGGCGATCGCCGGGCCGATCTTGCGGGTGCCCATGGCCAGCGGG
>NZ_JBEXFG010000110.1:0-3938 GCF_040606675.1 Streptomyces sp. NPDC005393
CTGGGCCGGGTGGATGTGGTTCAGCCGGTGTTGTGGGCGGTGATGGTGTCGTTGGCCGCGGTGTGGGCGGAGGGGTATGGGGTGAGGCCGGCGGCGGTGGTGGGTCATAGTCAGGGTGAGATCGCGGCGGCTGTGGTGGCGGGGGCGTTGTCGTTGGAGGACGGGGCGAGGGTGGTGGCTCTGCGTAGCAGAGCGTTGCGGAGGCTGGCCGGTGGTGGTGCGATGGCCTCGCTTGGTGTCGGTCAGGAGCGGGTGGTTCAGTTGCTGTCCGGGCTAGGCGATGGGGCCGCTGGGGTTGGTGTCGCGGCGGTCAACGGGCCTGGTTCGACGGTGATTTCGGGTCCTCCGGAGCAGGTCGCAATCGTCGTGGCCGCGTGCCGGGAGAACGGGGACCGTGCGCGGTCGATCGAGGTGGACTACGCCTCCCATGGCCCCCAGGTCGATGAGATCCAGGACGAACTGATGCGTGTGCTGGAGGGCATTCGTCCGATCGATACGTCCGGGACGGGCACGGCGTTCTACTCCACCGTGACCGGCGGCAGGGCCGATACCGCCAGGCTGGACACCGCCTACTGGGTGACCAATCTGCGCGAGCAGGTGCGGTTCACCGATGCCATTCAAGCGCTGTTGGCCGATGGGCATCGCGTGTTCATCGAGGCCAGCACCCATCCAGTACTCACCATCGGAATGCAGGAGACCTTCGAGGAAGCCGAGGTCCCGGCCGTCACGGTGCCCACGCTGCGCCGTGACCACGGCGGTCGGGCTCAGCTGGTTAGGTCGCTCGCGCAGGCGTTCACCGCTGGTGTCGAGGTGGACTGGACGGCTCTGTTCCCGGCCGATCCGACGCCGCGGACGGTGGACCTGCCCACGTACGCCTTCCAGCGCCAGCGGTTCTGGGCAGCTCCCGCCGAAGGGGTGGGCGACGTGACTGCTGCGGGATTGCAGCGGGTGGAGCATGCCTTGCTGCCGGCGGCGGTGGGGCTTGCCGATGGTGGGCTGGTGCTGACCGGTCGGGTCTCGTCGGGTGGCGGCGACGGCTGGCTGAGGGAGCATGTGGTCGCCGGTGCGCTGGTGGTGCCGGGCGCGGCGTTGGTGGAGTGGGCGTTGCGGGCGGCCGATGAGGCGGGTTGCGGCGGGGTGGAGGAACTGGCACTGCAGGTCCCGCTCGTACTACCCGCGTCTGGTGGTCTTCGCGTACAGATCGTCGTGGGAGGGGCGACGGAGGATGGGCGGCGGGATGTGCGGGTGTACTCGCGCCCTGACCGCGACGCCGAGCCCGGCGTGGACCCGGGCTGGGTCTGCCATGCGGAGGGCGTACTGAGCCCGCCGTCCTCGGAAAGCCCGGTGGAGGAGCTGGCCGGAGTGTGGCCTCCCGAGAGCGCGAAGCCGGTGGGCATCGAAGACTTCTACGAGCATGCTGCCTCGGCGGGCTACGAGTACGGAGCGTCGTTCCAGGGGCTCCGAGCGGTGTGGCGAGATGGAGCGGACCTGCTGGCCGAGGTGACGCTGCCCGAGGCCGCCGGCGCCCCGGAGGGATTCGGTATCCATCCGGCGCTGCTCGACGCCGCCCTCCACCCGGTGCTGCTCGCCGACCGGACGGACACCGATGCCGACTCGTCCCATGACGGACAGTTGTGGCTGCCGTTCGCGTGGAACGGCGTGTGCTTGTGGGCAACGGAGGCCACCACGGTCCGGGTTCGGCTCTCTCCGCACCAGGACGGACCGGAGGGCGAACGGGCGCTGCGGGTGGTCGTGGCCGATGCCATGGGCGCTCCGGTGCTGACGGCCCGCTCCCTGGCGCTGCGCCCAACCGACGCCGATCAGTTACGGGACGCGGGTGGGCGTGGTGTCGACGGGTTGTTCACCCTCGACTGGATCCCCGTGCCCGCCATGCCGGTCATGGACGGCACCGGACAGCCGCCGACGGCGGAGCCGGACGCGCCCGGCGACAGCGGCTGGGTGACCCTGGGCCAGGATCACCCGGATCTGGAATCGCTGGTGGCCGCGATGGACGGCGGTGCGCCCGCTCCGGCGTTCGCGTTGATGCATCTGCCCGCTGCCAGTGACCCGAACGTCGATAGCATGGCGGCGAGGGCGGGCGATGGCTTGACCGCCGTCGGACGAGTGCTGGAACTGGTGCAGGGCTGGCTGGCCGAGCCACGTCTGGCCGATGCCCGGTTGGTCGTGGTGACACAAGGCGCGGTCGCCATAGGGGACCCCGAGAGCGAGGCCCCTGGCGGCGGTGGGCTGGATCCGGCCGCAGCGGGTGTGTGGGGATTGCTGCGGAGCGCGCAGGCGGAGCACCCGGACCGGTTCGTCCTCCTCGACATCGACTCTGACACCGATGTGACCGGCAGTGATGTGGTCGACGCCGTGGTCAGTACCGTGAGGAGCGATGAGCCGCAGGCGGCGCTGCGGGCCGGGCGGGCCTTGGTGCCCCGGCTGATGCGTACCTGTGGCACCGGCGGCGGCGAGTCGGACACCCAGGGGCCGGACGCTACCGGCGCGCTCGACCCCGACGGGACGGTACTGATCGCTGGCGGTACGGGCCTGCTGGGCGGCCTGGTCGCCGAGCATCTGGTGCGGACCTGGCAGGTCAAACATCTCGTGCTGGTGAGCCGCCGGGGACCGGAGGCGCCGGGCGCGCGGGAGTTGGCCGACCGGTTGAGCGCCTTGGGCGCGCAGGTACGCATCGCCGCCGTGGATCTCACCGACGCGGACGCGGTTGCCGATGTGGTGGCCGGGATCGACCCGGCGCATCCGCTGACCGGGGTCATTCATACGGCGGGGCTGCTGGATGACGCGATGATCACCTCGCAGACCCCGGAACAGGTGGCGCGGGTGTGGGCGGCGAAGGCCACGGCAGCGGCGAATCTCCATGCCGCTACGGCGGATCTGCCGCTGCCCATGTTTGTGATGTTCTCCTCGGCCGCGGGAGTGGTGGGCAACGCGGGCCAGGCCGGATACGCGGCGGCGAACGCCTTCATCGATGCATTGATTGCCCATCGGCGTCGGACGGGGCTGCCGGGGCTGTCGGTGGCATGGGGGCTGTGGGCCCAGGCCAGCGAGATGACCGGGCATATGGGCCACGCGGATCTGACGCGGCTGCGCGGCATGAGGCCCCTGTCGTCCGAACGCGGGCTGGCTCTGCTCGACGCCGCATGTCGACGCCCGGATCCGCTGCTGGTGGCAGTCGACCTCGATATCGCCCGGGTGGCGGGTGGGGGTCTGCCGGCGGTGTTGCGGGGGTTGGTGGCCGGTCGTATGAGGCGTCGGTCTGCGGCTGGTGGTGTGTTGGGCTCGGGGCTGGGTTCGCGGTTGGTGGGGTTGGATGCTGTGGCTCGGTTGGATGTGGTGTTGGAGGTGGTGCGTGGTGGTGTGGCGGTGGTGCTGGGGTTTGTGTCGTCGGGTGAGGTGCGGGCGGGGGCTGCGTTCAAGGAGTTGGGTTTTGATTCGTTGACGGCGGTGGAGTTGCGTAATCGGTTGTCGGCGGCGACGGGGCTGCGGTTGCCGGCCACGGTGGTGTTCGACTACCCGACACCGCGCGTGCTCGCCGAATACCTGTGCACCCGGCTGACCGGTGAGACCACAGCGTCGAGCGTGCCCGTGCCGACCGTGTCCGACTCGGATGAGCCGGTGGCCATCATTGGCATGACCTGCCGATTCCCCGGTGGCGCGAACTCCCCGGAGGGGCTGTGGGACCTGGTCGTCGCGGGGAAGGATGTGATCGGGGAATTTCCGACCGGCCGGGGCTGGGACCTCGACGGGCTCTTCCACCCCGACCCGGATCACCCCGGCACCAGCTACGCACACGAAGGCGCGTTCCTCTATGACGCCGACGAGTTCGACGCGGGATTTTTCGGGATCAATCCGCGGGAGGCGTTGGCCACGGATCCTCAGCAGCGGCTGCTGCTGGAGGCGTCCTGGGAGGTGCTGGA
>NZ_JBEXFG010000111.1:0-3825 GCF_040606675.1 Streptomyces sp. NPDC005393
CTGGAGTCCGCCCAACTCCACCAGCCCGTACCAGGCCGTCAGAAACACCACCGGTACCGCAGCCGCCTGCCGGAAGCTCCAGCCCTCCGGGATCGCCACCACCATCCGCGCGTCTGTCACCGCCAGCGGACCGAAGGCCCGGTCGAAAATACCCATGACCCGATCGCCCACCACGACATCGGTGACGCCCGGGCCGACATCCATGACGACTCCGGCGCCCTCGCCACCCAGCCCGGTCTGCCCCGGGACCATGCCCAGACTGATCAGCGCATCCCGGAAGTTGATACCGGCCGCGTGCACCGCCACCCGCACCTGCCCGGGCCCCAAGGGCTCCAGCGCCTCCGGGCACGGCACCGGCTTGACGTTGTCCACCGTTGCCGCACCCGCCAACTCCAGCCGCCATGCGGGCTGTCCCACCAGTCCGACCACATCCCCGCTGCTCGGGCCACCGGCACACATCAGCCGAGGCACCCACATCCGCCCGGCCCGCAGCGCCACCTGCGGCTCGTCCAGGTCCGCCGCTCGCGCCACGGCGGCGGCCATCACACTGTCCTCGAGCGCCTCGGAGTCCGGGTCGAGATCGACCAGAAGGAAGCGCCCCGGGTTCTCCGCCTGCGCACTGCGCACCAGCCCGCACACGGCGGCACCGGGCATGTCCACCCCACTGTCACCGGGGCCCTCAGGCTCGGGCGCGCCGATCGCGACCGCTCCCCGCGTCACCACCACCATCCGGGCGTCGGCCAACCGTGGCTCGGCCAGCCAGCCCTGCACGAGCCCCAACACCCGCTCTGTAAAGGCCAGACCGTTCGCCGCCACATCCTCCGCGTCCTCGTCGACCGATTCACCGCCGGCCGGCAGATACACCATGCCGATCGACGGGACAGGCGCACCACCGTCAAGCGCGGCGATCAGCGCCTCCAGATGCGGATGTCGGACCACGCCCACCCCGATCGGCTCCGGCCCTTCGGTGCCCAGCACCACCCAACCATCGTCATGCGCCGTCCCCGGCTCGGGCCTTCCCACCTCGGTGTCGGGTGACGGCATCTGCAGGATCGGCAAGGGGGTCCAGTCCAGAGTGAACAGCCCGTTCACCTCCCGTCCTCCGGCGGCCTGCAGCTGCTCCGCATCGGCCGAACGCATCACCAGCGAGTCCACCGTGAGCACCGGACCGCCCACGGCATCGGCCACCACCACCCGCAGCCCCCGTTCGCCCTCCGCGCCGTCCTGGCGAGGGGAGAGCCGGACCCGGACCGCTGTCGCCCCGTTCGCCCACAATGACACCCCGTTCCAGGCGAACGGTAGCCACACCCGGCCATCGGTCTCCTCCTGCTCGGGGGCGGGTCGGTCGAGCAGCAGTGCCGGATGCAGCGCGGCGTCCAGCAGCGCGGGGTGGATACCGAATCCCTCCGGTTCTCCGGCGGCCTCGGGCAGCGCCACCTCGGCAAGCACCTCCGCCCCGTGCCGCCATACCGCTCGCAGTCCCTGGAAGGACGGCCCGTACGTGTATCCGGATGCCGCGACACGTGCGTAAAACCCGTCAAGCTGTACGGGTTCCGCGCCCGCCGGAGGCCACGCTCCGCCCAGCTCCTCCACCGGGCTCTCCGAGGGCGGCGGGCTCAGTACGCCCTCCGCATGGCACACCCAGCCCGGGTCCGTACCGGGCTCGGCGTCGCGGTCAGGGCGCGAGTACACCCGCACATCCCGCCGCCCGTCCCCTGTCGCCACTCCGACGACGCTCTGTACGCGCACACCACCGGACGCGGGCAACACGAGCGGTACCTGCAGCGCCAGCTCCTCCACCCCGCCACAGCCCGCCTCGTCGGCCGCGCGCAACGCCCACTCCACCAACGCCGCCCCCGGCACCAGCACCGCCCCCGCCACCACATGCTCAGTCAGCCAACCTCCGGCGCCACCGGCCGAGATCCGCCCGGTCAGCACCAGCCCGCCATCGGCAAGCCCCACCGCCGCCGGCAACAAGGCATGCTCCACCCGCTGCAATCCCGCGGCGGCCACATCACCGACGCCACCGCCCGCGGCCAGCCAGTACCGCTCGCGTTGGAAGGCATACGTGGGCAGGTCCACGGTCCGGGGCGTCGGATCGGCCGGGAACCAGTGCGGCCAGTCGACATCGGCGCCGTGGGCGTGAAGTTGGGCTAGGGCGTGGCCGAATGCCTGGGCATCGGACTGCTTACGGGTGAGAGTGGCCACCACGAGCGGGCTGGGGCGATCGGCAGCCGCTTCATCCGCGGAAGTGTTCTGGAGGGTGTGCTGCGTCGCCGTGGCCAGGACCGGATCGGGTCCGAGCTCGAGGAAGACCCCCGCTTCGGATGCGATATGGGTGATGGCGTCGTGGAAGCGGACGGGTTGCCTCACATGCTGGGCCCAGTAGCCGGGGGTGGCGATCCGCTCATCGACGGGCTCACCGGTGAGGTTGCTGAGCAGCTGGATGGTGGGCCGGCGGTAGGTCAGATCGTCGATGGCCTGGGCGAACGGTTCCAGAATGGGGTCCATCAGCGGAGAGTGGAATGCATGGCTGACCGTCAGCACCCTGGTCTTACGGCCCCTCGCCGCCCAGGCGCTGCTGATGCGGCCGACCAGCTCGGCAGGGCCGGAGATGACGGTGTTGCCGGGGGCGTTCAGGGCGGCGAGACCGACCTGGCCGCCGTGCTGGGCGAGGTCCTCGGCGAGCTCGTCGGCGGTAGCCGCGATGGTGGCCATGGCACCACCGGCCGGGAGTCGGCCCATCAACGTGGCGCGGGCGGCCACCAGCCGGCAGGCGTCGGCCAGATCGAACACGCCTGCCACCTGAGCGGCCGCGATCTCACCGATCGAGTGTCCGATCACCACATCGGGGCGCAGCCCCAGCGAGGTCAGCAGCCGGGCCAGGGCAATCTCCAGCGCGAAGAGCGCGGACTGGGCGTAGGTGGTGTGGTCCAACAGCCCGGGCTGCTCGACCACACCTCCGAAAACCACTTCTCGCAGCGGATGCTCCAGATGCGGGTCAAGCAGCCCGCAGACCTCGTCGAACGCCGTGGCGAACACCGGGAACCGCTCGTACAGCTCGGCGCCCATCCCCAAGCGCTGGCTGCCCTGACCGCTGAACAGCCACACCGTCTTGCCCGTCGAGACCGCGCCGGGGCCGGGACGTACGACGCCCGGGTGCGGCTCGCCGGCCGCCAACGCTTCTACAGCCGCGATCAGCTCATCGCGGTGCTCGCCAACCGCGACCGCCCGGTGCTCGAACAGGGACCGCGTGGTGGCGAGCGACCAGCCCACTTCAACAGCCGACAGCTGCGGGTTCGCGGCCACGCGCTCCACCAAGGCCGCGGCCTGGCCGCGCAGCGCCTCCGCGCTCCGGGCCGACAGCACCCAGGGAACCGTGCCGAGGTCGTTGGACAGCTTGGCCGCGCCCTGTTCAGTTGGCTCGGGAGCCTGTTCGAGGATCACATGGGCGTTGGTGCCGGAGGCTCCGAAGGACGAGACGCCGGCTCGGCGAGGACGTCCATCGCCAGGCCACTCGACCGGTTCGGTCAGCAGCCGCACCGCACCACTGTCCCAGTCCACATGCGGGGTCGGCTCATCGATGTGCAGCGAAGCGGGCAGCACCCCGTGCCGCATCGCCTGCACCATCTTGATCACACCCGCCACCCCGGCAGCCGCCTGAGTATGCCCAATGTTCGACTTCACCGACCCCAGCCACAGCGGCTTGCCCTCCGATCGCTCCTGCCCATAGGTGGCCAGCAGCGCCTGCGCCTCGATGGGATCCCCCAACGTCGTGCCGGTGCCATGCGCCTCGACCGCATCCACCTCAGCCGCCGACAACCG
>NZ_JBEXFG010000112.1:0-3626 GCF_040606675.1 Streptomyces sp. NPDC005393
ACCCCGTCCTGCAGCCCTTCACCCAAGCCATCAGCCAACTGACCTACCACCAACCCACCATCCCTTTGCTCAGCAACCTCACCGGACAACCCGCCAACGAACACATCACCACCCCCGACTACTGGGCCCAGCACATCCGCCAACCCGTCCACTTCCACCCCGCCATCACCCACATCGCACCTCAAACCGCCGTCTTCCTCGAACTCGGACCCGACCCCATCCTCGCCACCGCAACCCAACACACCCTCCACCACCGGGACAATGAAGCCCCCACCGACCATCCGGGTCCCCTGGTGGCGACCACCCTCACCCGTAAGCGGCCCGACACCCAAGCCCTCACCCACACCCTCGCCCGACTCCACACCGCTGGGGTGGACGTCGACTGGACCGACTGGTTCCCCGCCGACCCGGCTCCGCGGGTGGTCGCATTGCCGACGTACGCCTTCCAGCACCAGCGGTTCTGGCTGGCCCCGCCCGGGGTGCGTACCAGCGGCGACAGTGCGGTCGAGGATTCGGCCGAGGCACAGCTCTGGCATGCCATCGAAGAGCTCGACATCGACACCCTCTCCAGCACTCTCCGGCTGGAGAAGGACAGTCCGGGCATCGACGCCCTGCTGCCCGCACTCCCCGTACTGTCGGCCTGGCGACGACAGCACCGCGAGCAGACCATCATCGACTCCTGGCGCTATCGGACCACCTGGCAGCACCTCCCGGACCCCGCCGCCGTACCGGCCCTGACCGGCACCTGGTTGATCGTCGTTCCCGTCGGCCAGGAAAACCATGCGACGGTCCGGGCCGCCGTCCAGGCTCTGCATGCCCACGGCGCCGCCGCACGTACGCATCCCATCGGCACTCATGACATCGACCGCGCCGCTCTCACCGAACAGCTCGCCCAGCTGACCGGAGACATCGAGCAGCTCGCGGGAGTCGTCAGCCTGCTGGCACTCGACCAGGATCCGCATCCCGACCGCTCCGCGGTCGCTGGCGGACTCGCCGCCACCACCGCGCTCATCCAGGCTCTCGGTGACGCCGAGATCGCCGCACCGCTGTGGTGCCTCACCCAGGGCGCCATCGCCACCAGCCGTACCGATCTCCTCCCCCACCCCGGACAGACGCAGATCTGGGGGCTGGGCCGTGTCGCCGCTCTGGAACATCCGTACCGGTGGGGCGGTCTCATCGATCTGCCCACCACCATCGACCACCACACCCCGAACCGTCTGGCCGCGCTCCTGGTCGCCGGTCAGCCCGAGGACCAGACGGCCATCCGCGCCACCGGGACCTGCGCCCGCCGCCTCACCCACGTCCCCGCCACCGACGACACCACCCCCGAGCCCTGGCTACCGTCCGGCACCACGCTCATCACCGGTGGCACCGGTGGCCTCGGCGCACACATCGCTCGCTGGCTCGCCCACCACGGCGCACCCCACCTCCACCTCACCAGCCGAAGCGGCCCCAACGCCCCCGGCGCCACCCAACTCACCCAAGAACTCACCGCCCTCGGCACCACCGTCACCATCACCGCCTGCGACGTCACCGACCGCACCGCACTCCACCACCTCCTCGACACCATCCCCACCAAACACCCCCTCACCACCGTCATCCACACCGCCGGCACGATGGAACTCGGCCCGATCGCCGAGCTGGACCCGGAGCGGCTGGACCGCGTGCTGCGGCCCAAGGCAGAGGCCGCCGCTCATCTGCATGAGCTCACTCAAGACCTTGACCTCACCGCCTTTGTCCTCTTCTCGTCGAACGCGGCCACATGGGGCAGCGGTCAGCAGGCCGCCTACGCCGCGGCGAACACCTATCTCGATGCCCTCGCCGAACACCGCCGCGCCCGAGGACTATCCGCCACCAGCCTCGCCTGGGGTCCGTGGAGCGAGGCGGGCATGGCCGCCGACCAGAACACCCTCTCCCACCTCAAGCGGCGCGGTCTCTCGCCGCTCACCACCGACCTCGCCATCAAGTCCCTGCATCACGCCCTGACCCATGGCGACACCGTCGTCACCATCGCCGATGTCGACTGGGGGAAGTTCTCCAGCGCCTTCACCGCGCAGCGCCCGAGTCCCTTCCTCACCCGTCTGCCGAAGTCCAGCGCGGAGAACACCGCACCCACGGCCACCGCCGCGGACAGTCCGCTGCGACAGCAGCTCAGCGGCGCCACTGCCGCCCAGCAGCACCAGCTCCTGGTCCGCCATATCCAGACGCTCGCCGCCACCATCCTCGGCCACACCGGTCTCGGCGCGATTCCGCCGACCCAGCCCTTCCAAGAGCTCGGCTTCGATTCGCTCACCGCCGTAGAGCTGCGCAATCAGCTCGTCGCCACCACCGGCCTGCCGCTCGCCCCCGCGCTCGTCTTCGACCACCCCACGCCGAGCGCGCTCGCCACGTATCTGCGCGGCGAACTCATGGGACAGAAGGCGGCGGTCAGCACCAATAAGCCCTCCCCGGCCGCTGCCGACGAGCCCATCGCCATCGTCGGCATGGCGTGCCGCTACCCAGGAGGCGTGCGCTCTCCGGAGGAGCTGTGGGAGCTTGTCGCCGCCGGCCGGGACGCCATCGCCGCGATGCCCACCGACCGTAGCTGGGATCTGAACACACTCTTCGATCCCGACCCCGAACATCTGGGCACGAGCTATGTGCGCGAGGGCGGCTTCCTCTACGACGCGGCCGAGTTCGACGCTGCGTTCTTCGGCATCAGCCCGCGCGAAGCGCTCGCCATGGACCCCCAGCAGCGACTGCTCCTCGAAACCGCCTGGGAGACCTTCGAAAACGCCGGTCTCGACCGGGGCACCCTCAACGGCAGCAACACCGGCGTGTTCGCGGGCGGCACCTATCAAGGCTATGGCGCGTCCGGAAGTTCCTCGGCACAGGAGGTCGAGGGCTATCTGCTCGCGGGCGGTACGCCGAGTGTCATGTCCGGCCGGGTGGCGTACGCATTCGGTCTGGAGGGGCCGGCGGTGACGGTGGACACCGCGTGCTCGTCCTCGCTGGTGGCGATGCATCTCGCAGCCCAGGCCCTGCGCCAGGGCGAGTGCACGATGGCCCTGGCCGGTGGCGTGACGGTGATGGCGACTCCGACCACCTTCATCGAGTTCTCCCGTCAGCGTGGGCTGGCACCCGACGGACGCTGCAAGCCCTTCGGATCGGCGGCCGACGGTACCGGCTGGGGCGAGGGCGCCGGGCTCCTGCTGCTGGAGCGGCTGTCCGACGCCCGCCGCCACGGCCATCGGGTGCTGGCGGTGATCCGGGGCTCTGCCGTCAACCAGGACGGCACGAGCAATGGCCTGACCGCGCCGAACGGGCCCTCACAGCAGCGGGTGATCGGTCAGGCGCTCGCCAATGCCCGGTTGTCACCCGCCGAGGTCGACGTGGTGGAGGGACACGGAACCGGAACCACCTTGGGCGACCCGATCGAGGCCCAGGCGCTGCTGGCCACGTACGGGCAGGAGCGGGCGGACGGCAAGCCGCTGTGGCTCGGCTCCATCAAGTCCAACATCGGCCACACCCAAGCCGCCGCCGGCGTGGCCGGCGTCATCAAAATGGTGATGGCGATGCGGCATGGTCTGCTGCCCGCCTCACTGCACATCGACGCCCCGAGCCGGAATGTGGACTGGAGCGCGGGT
>NZ_JBEXFG010000113.1:0-3353 GCF_040606675.1 Streptomyces sp. NPDC005393
CGACAGAACCAGCTACAAAGCCACCATCAGCATCGACATCCTGACCGCCCGCACCCCTTGACGCTCAACACCCAGCACTAACTACACGGCGTTGGTACTAGAGGGCCCGAGGAACTGCCTTCGACGTGGACAGTTAGCTCGAACCGGCGACCCCGGACGCCGAGCTTCAGCGCGGCCGCGAAGGACCACGCATCCCGCCACCGCCTCAGCGACTGCGTCATTGGGGGTGATAGAGGGACGGCCATTGGGCCGAGCAGATCAATGTCAGCGTTCCTAGACGGCTTTTTCGCGACTTCCCTTGTTAAATCTGATCGCCAGTTGATTTCCAGCTGCGACGCATACGGAGGAATTATGCAGATCGCGAAGAAGGCGGCCCTCCTGGCCGCAACCGCCGGCACCCTGGTGCTCCTCGGGACCGGCACCGCGGCCGCCTGTGACGGAGACCAAGTTCCGCCTCCCAGCACCGTCCGGAATTGCAGCGTCAACACCGGCGACATCTACGTCACCTCAGGTGACACCACCACCGGGGACGTCGGGGACAACTCTCCTGCCGGCAACAACACGGTCGTCATCAATGTCAGCTGTTTCAACACTCCCGGCTGACACCTGGAGCGGATTCGGCGACCACCGTTGCTGAGCCGTATGAACATCCGCGGCGCCGTGATCTACGGCACACGGGCCCGACCTGGATAGCTGACGCCGGGGTCCCGCCGCACGTGCCACGCCTGATCGCGGGACACGGGTCGCTCATCACCTCACCACACCTCGCCGCCGACCGGGCAGCCCTTGGTCCCCAAGCGGTCCCCAAGGAAGAGCCGAGACGGCATCTGCGGCTGGTGAAGTGGCCGGCCCCGTAACGCGCGAAAGCCCGCTGGCTGGGGATTCATTCCCCGCCAGCGGGCTTTGTGCACCTTTGACTCCTGCAGCCACCGTCCCGGATCCGCGCCCCGCGGTGTCCTTGTCCCTATGTCGATTCAGGTGCCCGAAGAGCCTGCATCCGTGGGGAAGCGGACTGTATCGCGTGAGGGTTCATCCCTTGACGACACCGAGCGGTACCAGGCGGACGACAAGCCGGGCCAGTCCCGCGCCCTCGGTGGCGGCGGCCACGGCGTCGACGTCCTTGTAGGCGTCCGGGGACTCTTCGGCGAGCCCGCGCCAGGAAGACGGGCGGACGGTGATGCCGCGGGCCTCCAGTTCCCCGCGCAGTTGCTCGCCCCGGACCCGGCGCAGTGCCTGGTGGCGGCTCCATACGCGTCCCGCGCCGTGGCAAGCGGACAGAAACGCGTCGTTCTCCGGTGTGCCGACCATCACGTACGAGGCGGTGCCCATGGTCCCGGGGACCAGCACGGGCTGCCCAGCCTCGGTGAGGTCCTCGGGCAGGCTCGGGTGGCCGGGGGGCAGGGCCAGGGTGGCGCCCTTGCGGTGGACGCACAGCCGGCGCGGTACGCCGCCCACGTCATGGGTCTCGATCTTGGCGGTGTTGTGGGAGACGTCGTACACCAGGTCCAGGCTCACCCCGGCAGCGGTGGCGAACGCGTGGCGCACGGCCTGGGTGAGCAGTTGCCGGTTGGCGCGGCCGTAGTTGGCTGCGGCTGCCATCGCTCCCAGATAGTCGCGGCCCGGCGGGGAGACGACCGGGGTGCAGGCCAGCTGCCGGTCCGGGACGGAGATGCCGTAGGTGCGCAGCGAGTGGTCCATGACCCGGACGTGGTCGGTGCACACCTGGTGTCCCAGGCCGCGTGAGCCGCAGTGGATCATCACGCACACCTGGCCGGGGCGCAGGCCGAAGGCGGCCGCGCTGTCCGTGTCGTACACCTGGTCCACGGCCTGCACCTCCAGGAGGTGGTTGCCCGAGCCCAGGCTGCCCACCTGCTGGAGCCCCCGGTCCACGGCCCGCTGCCCGACCTGTGACGGATCGGCCTCCGGGAGCGCTCCGTGGTCCTCGCAACGCACCAGGTCGCGTGGCACGCCGTGACCGCGTTCGACCGCGTACTCGGCCCCGCCGACCAGCAGCTTCTCCATCTGCGGGCGTCCGGTCAGCTTCCACAGGCCGCCGCGTCCCATGCCGCGCGGGATCACGTCGCCGAGAATGTCCATGAGCGTCCGCAACCGGGGCGCGAGCCGGCCGCTGTCAGTGTCGGCGGCGAGCAGCCGTACGCCGCAGGAAATATCGAATCCGACGCCGCCGGGCGAGATCACTCCGCCGGCGTCGATATCCGTGGCGGCCACGCCTCCGATCGGGAAGCCGTACCCTCAGTGCACGTCGGGCATGGCGTACGAGGCGCGGACGATGCCGGGCAGGGTCGCTACGTTCGCGACCTGCTCCAGCGCCCTGTCCCCGGCCGCTTGCGGCAGAAGCTCCCGCGTCGCGAAGACGACCCCGGGCACGCGCATCAAGCCCTGCCGCTCGATACGGAAGCGGAACGGGGCCTCCTCCACCGGCGTGATGTCCATGCCCGTCACCCTCTCTCCGGTGCTCTCCCGCCAACGCAACACCGTCGGCCCGCACCGTTCCCGGGCGAGCCCGGTCAGGAGGCCGACTGGAGGAGCCAGGTGCGCAGGACCCTGTGGGCGAGGCGCCGGTCCTCGGTTTCCAAAGCCTCGGACACCGCCTTCAGCCAGATGTCCGCGGTGTGGATGGCCTACTCGAAATCGGCTGAGCGTGTGGCGGACACGGATCTTCCCTTGCGGTCTGTCCGTGCAGCCATGCCTGCGCTTCACCGGCTGCCGCACCTCGGCCGCAGGCGGCGCATGACACCGATGTCGGGAGTGGTCAGGAGATTCAAGAAGTGGCGGAATGGTGAGCGCCCACTGCTTCGAAGGCGCGACCCGTGGGAAGAGGCTTGTTGCCCGCACGGACTTCCAGTCTCCCAGCCCTGTGGCAGCCACACCACTGCTCGACGTCGCGGGCAGCGCCGAATCGCATGCGAAATCGTTCACCGCGGCCAAGACGCACTGCCGAGTGGGCCACTTGAGAATGGTGTCGGCGCACGATCCGTCGTGAAAGCAACCCCGGCCGCAGCGCGGGGACCGCCGGAATGCCGGCGGTCCGACGCGGTCGGCAAGGCTGAGGGGACGCGGTCGGCAGGGCTCAGGAGAGGAAGCCGTACCGTCCTTGCAAGCGGACGAAATGCGCGGGCGTAAGTACCCGTCGGCGCTCCAGCCCCGTCGCGGTACGCACAAAGGACACTGAGCCTGGTGTAGTGCCGTGACCAAAGGTCATTTCACGGCGCGTCGTCCATCAAGCACCCACGCCTAAGCTTGATCTTTAACCTCGCTGCTGTTTCAGGCGGACATGTTCGGTGAGGGTCTCGGCTCGTTTCACGGTCTTCCCGGGCTCGTGGTGTGGGGCT
>NZ_JBEXFG010000114.1:0-3319 GCF_040606675.1 Streptomyces sp. NPDC005393
ACCCGCGCTCCAGTCCACATTCCGGCTCGGGGCGTCGATGTGCAGTGAGGCGGGCAGCAGACCATGCCGCATCGCCATCACCATTTTGATGACGCTCGCCACGCCGGCGGCGGCTTGGGTGTGGCCGATGTTGGACTTGATGGAGCCGAGCCACAGCGGCTGGCCGTCCGCCCGCTCCTGCCCGTACGTGGCCAGGAGAGCTTGCGCCTCGATGGGGTCGCCGAGGGTGGTGCCGGTGCCGTGTGCCTCGACCGCGTCCACCTCGGCCGGTGACAGCCGGGCGTTGGCGAGCGCCTGGCGGATCACCCGCTGCTGTGAGGGGCCGTTCGGCGCGGTCAGACCGTTGCTGGTGCCGTCCTGGTTGACGGCGGAGCCGCGGACGACGGCCAGCACCCGGTGCCCGTTGCGCCGCGCGTCAGACAGCCGCTCCAGCAGCACCAGGCCGACGCCCTCGCCCCACACCATGCCGTCGGCGGCGGCCGCGAAGGGCTTGCACCGGGCGTCGGGCGCCAGCCCACGCTGGCGGGAGAACTCGATGAAGGCGCCCGGAGTGGCCATCACCGTCACCCCGCCGGCCAGGGCCAGCGAGCACTCGCCCTGGCGCAGTGCTTGGGCTGCCAGATGCATCGCCACCAGCGAGGACGAGCACGCGGTGTCCACCGTCACCGCCGGCCCCTCCAGACCGAACGAATACGCCACCCGGCCCGACACCACGCTGCCGATGTTGCCCGTGGCGACGTAGCCTTCGACGTCGCTCGCCGTGTCGCCGGTGAGCGACAGATAGTCCTGGGACGTCACGCCCGCGAACACGCCCGTGTTGCTGCCGCTGAGGGTGTCGCGATCGAGGCCCGCGTTTTCGAAGGTCTCCCAGGCGGTCTCGAGGAGCAGCCGCTGCTGGGGGTCCATGGCGAGGGCTTCGCGTGGGCTGATGCCGAAGAACGCCGGGTCGAATGCGGCGGCGTCGTAGAGGAAGCCGCCCTCGCGCACATAGCTGGTGCCCGTGTGGTCGGGGTCGGGATCGAAGAGCGTGTTCAGAGCCCAGTTGCGGTCGGTGGGCATCTCCGCGATGGCGTCCCGGTGTGCGACGACCAGATCCCACAGATCCTCCGGGCTACGAGCGTCGCCGGGGTAGCGGCAGGCCATGCCCACGATCGCGATCGGCTCGTCGGTGACCGACGCGGTGGGGGTGTGAGCGACGACGGCGTCCTGCCGGCCGGTGAGTTCGGCGCGCAGATGGGTGGCGAGGGCGCTGGGCGTGGGATGGTCGAAGACGAGGGTGGGCGCGAGGTCGATCCCGGTGGTGGTGGCGAGTTGATTACGCAGCTCGACGGCGGTGAGTGAGTCGAACCCGAGCTCCTGGAAGGGCTGGGTGGGCGGAATGGCGTCCGGCCCGGTGTGGCTCAGGATCGTGGCCGCCAGGGACTGGACCTGTTGGAGAAGCAGCTGGTGTTGCTGGTCGGGTGTGGTCGCGGAGAGCCGCTGTTGGAGCGGGGTGACGGCGGACGCGACAGTGTGGCGCTCGGCCAGGTGACCGGTGGTCGTGATCAGGTCGGCGAGCAGCGGACTGGGGCGTTGAGCCGTGAAGGTGGCGGGGAACTTCTCCCAGTCGATGTCCGCGATGGTGATCGTGGTGTCGCGGTGGCTGAGGGCATGGTGGAGCGCTCCGATGGCGAGATCGGGGTCGAGCGGCGACAGGCCACGTCGGCCGTAGAAGGAGAGCGCGGTGTCGTCGGCGGCCATACCCGCGTCACCCCAGGGGCCCCAGGCGAGGCTGGTGGCGGGGAGTCCTCGGGCGCGGCGGTGTTCGGCCAGGGCGTCGAGATAGGTGTTCGCCGCGGCGTAGGCGCCTTGCCGGCTGCCGCCCCAGGCGGCCGCGCCGGAGGAGAAGAGAACGAAGGCGCTCAGGTCGAGATCCTTGGTCAGCTCATGGAGGTGCGCAGCGCCCAAGGCCTTCGGCCCCAGCACATGCTGCAGGCGCTCCGGCTCCAGATCGACTATGAGCTCGGTGTCGTAGGTGCCGGCGGTGTGGATGACGGTGGTGAGGGGGTGTTTGGTGGGGATGGTGTCGAGGAGGTGGTGGAGTGCGGTGCGGTCGGTGACGTCGCAGGCGGTGATGGTGACGGTGGTGCCGAGGGCGGTCAGTTCTTGGGTGAGTTGGGTGGCGCCGGGGGCGTTGGGGCCGCTTCGGCTGGTGAGGTGGAGGTGGGGTGCGCCGTGGTGGGCGAGCCAGCGGGCGATGTGTGCGCCGAGGCCACCGGTGCCACCCGTGATGAGGGTGGTGCCGGTGGGTTGCCAGATCGTGGGGGCGGTGGAGGGTGCGGTGGCGTGGTTGAGGCGTCGGGCGTAGGTGCCGGTCGTCCGGATGGCGGTCTGGTCCTCAGGCTGACCGGGGGCGAGAAGCGCGGCCAGACGGTCGGAGGTGTGGTGGTCGATGACGGTCGGGAGATCGATCAGCCCGCCCCAGCGGCGGGGGTGCTCAAGAGCGGCCGCGCGGCCGAGTCCCCAGGTCTGCCCCTGATACGGATGGGGAAGCGGATCGGCGGGGCCGGTGGCGACGGCGCCTTGGGTGAGGCACCACAGCGGTGCGGCGATCTCGGCGTCACGGAGAGCCTGGATGAGCGCGGTGGTGGCGGCGAGCCCCGCGGGTACGGCGGCGTATTCCGGGTGCGGATCCTGATCGAGGGCGAGCAGGCTCAGGATTCCGGTGAGGGCGGTGTCGGAGGTCAGACGGGTGAGTTCGGCCACCAGGGAGCCACGATCGATGCCGTGGGTGCCGTGGGTGCCGAAGGTGTGGCGGAGCGGAGTGGCGCCATGGGTGTTGAGGGCCTGCACGGTGGTCGCCACGGCAGGATGGTCGCCCTGGCCGGCAGGGACGACCAGCAGCCAGGTGCCGGAGAGAGCGGGGGGCGCGGAGGGAGTGGAAAGGTGCTTCCAACTGGTCTGATACCGCCAGGAACCGATGACCGACTGCTCCCGGTGGTGCCGCCGCCAGGCGGACAGGGTCGGCAATACCGCACTCAGCATGGGCTGCTGGTCAGCCGGGAAGTCAAGGGTCGCCGCCAGGGCTTCCAGATCCTCGCGCTCCACCGCATCCCAGAACTCCTTGTCGACCGGCGCCGCCTCCGTGGGCGTCGTGCTCGACCGGGCGGGCGATAGCCAGAAGTGCTGACGCTGGAAGGCGTACGTCGGGAGTTCCACAGTGCGCGGGGTGGGGGCGGCGGGGAACCAGGCGGTCCAGTCGATGTTGGCTCCGTGGGTGTGGAGTCGGGCGAGGGTGTGGGTGAGGGCTTGGGTGTCGGGTTGTTTGCGGGTGAGGGTG
>NZ_JBEXFG010000115.1:0-3272 GCF_040606675.1 Streptomyces sp. NPDC005393
ATCGAGGCCAGCACCCATCCCGTACTGACCATCGGGATGCAGGAGACCTTCGAACAGGCGGGTGTCGACGCGGTCACCGTGCCCACGCTGCGCCGTGACCACGGTGGCCGGGCTCAGCTGGTGCGGTCGCTCGCCCAGGCGTTCACCGCCGGGGTCGAGGTGGACTGGACGGCTCTCTTCCCGGCCGATCCGGCGCCTCGGACGGTGGACCTGCCGACGTATGCCTTCCAGCATCAACGCTTCTGGATGGCTGCCTCGGGTGGAGTCGGCGACCCGAGCGATCTCGGGCTGGCCTCCGCCGGGCATCCGCTGCTGGGCGCTGCCGTGGAGCTTGCCGACGGAAGTACCCATCTGCTCACGGGCCGGGTCTCGGCGGGTGGCGGTGGCGGCTGGCTCGGTGAGCATGTCGTGGCGGGGACCGTACTGGCGCCGGGCGCGGCCTTGGTGGAGTGGGTGCTGCGGGCGGCCGACAAGGTCGGCTGCGGTGGGATCGAGGAGCTTGCGCTACAGGTGCCGCTGGTGCTGCCGGAGACGGGCGGGCTGCGCGTCCAGGTCGTGGTGGGCGCGGCGTCCGATGACGGGCGACGCGACGTACAGGTGTATTCCCGTCCGGAGGGTACTGCCGGCTCGGGCGCGGACGTGACCTGGGCGTGTCACGCCGAGGGTGTGCTGAGCCCCTCCGCGGAGGGCGCTCGCCTGGCGGCCGAGGCGCTGGGCGGTGCGTGGCCTCCGGCGGGCGCGAAGCCGGTGGCGGTCGAGGGCTTCTACAACCGGGCCGCAGCGGCGGGATATGAGTACGGTCCGTCGTTCCAGGGGCTGCGGGCGCTGTGGCAGGACGGTTCGGACGTACTGGCCGAGGTGGTGTTGCCCGAGTCGGCCGGGGACGAGGATGGTTTCGGTATCCACCCGGCGCTGCTTGACGCCGCCCTGCACCCGGCTCTGCTGATCACCGGCTCCGAAGAGCAGCGGGACGATGGTCAGGTGTGGCTGCCGTTCGCCTGGAACGGGGTGTCGCTGTGGGCCGCTGGGGCGACCACCGTCCGGGTGCGGCTGTCCCCGCGTCAGCGGGGTACGGAGGGCGAGCGGGGGCTGCGCATGGTCGTGGCCGACGCCGCGGGCGACCCGGTTCTGACGGTCGACTCATTGGTGAGCCGTCCAGCGGCCATCGATCAGTTGAGGCAGGCCGCGGAGGCGCGTGGCGTCGACGGCTTGTTCGCGCTCGACTGGGCCCCCTTGCCGCAGGTGGCGGGGGTCGGGGAGGCCATGGCCGGGGCCGGCCGCTGGGTGGTGCTGGGCGCCGACGGCTCGTATCCGGATCTGGCGGCGTTGCTCGCGGCGCTCGATGATGGGGAGCCCGTCCCGTCCGTGGTCCTCGCCGACCTTTCGCGCACCGGTGTCGGTGACGGTGACGGTGACGGTGACGGTGACGGCGTGGCGGCTGATGGTTTGGCGCTGTCGGAGCGAGCGTTGGGGCTGTTGCAGGGCTGGCTGGCCGAGCCGAGGCCGGCCGACGCCCGGTTGGTGGTGGTGACGCGAGGAGCGGTCACGGTCCCTGGTCCCCAGGGCGAGGGCCTTGGGGCGGGCGGCGTGAATGTGGCCGGTGCCGCGCTGTGGGGGCTGGTCCGTAGTGCACAGGCGGAGAACCCAGGGCGCTTCCTCCTGCTCGACCTCGACTCCGAGTCCGATGTGGCCGCGGACGACGTACGGGACGCCGTCGCACGGGCGATGGACATGGACGAGCCGCAGCTGGCGGTCCGGGGTGGGCGAGCGTCCGTGCCCCGGCTGATCCGCGCCGCCGGTGATGGCGGTCCGACGGGGCTGGACATCCCCGCCGCACTCGACCCCGACGGCACCGTGTTGATTACGGGCGGCACCGGCACCCTGGGCGGCCTCGTGGCCGAGCATCTGGTGCGTACGTGGCAGGTCGGGCATCTGCTGTTGGTGAGCCGCCGGGGCCCGGAGGCGCCGGGCGCCCGCGATCTGGCCGCCCACTTGGAGGAGCTGGGCGCACGGGTGCGGATCGCGGCCGTGGACGTCACGGACGCGGCGGTGGTGGTGGATCTGGTGGCAGGGATGGATCCGGAGCATCCGCTGACCGGGGTCATTCATACGGCGGGGCTGCTGGATGACGCGGTGGTGACCTCGCAGACCCCGGAACAGGTGGCGCGGGTGTGGGCGGCGAAGGCCACGGCAGCGGCGAATCTCCATGCCGCTACGGCGGATCTGCCGCTGTCCATGTTTGTGATGTTCTCCTCGGCTGCCGGTGTGCTGGGAAGCCCGGGACAGGCCAACTACGCGGCGGCGAACGCCTTCTGCGATGCGCTGGCCGCCCACCGCCAGGCCCTTGGCCTCCCCGGCGTGTCGGTGGCATGGGGGCTCTGGGCCCCATCCAGCGAGATGACCGGGAAGCTCGGCGAGGCGGACCTGGCCCGGATGTCCCGCTCGGGTATCGCCGCGATGTCCAGCGAAAAGGCTCTCGGCTTGCTGGACGCCGCCTGCCGACAGGGCGGCTCCCAACTTGTCGCGGCTGACCTCGACGTGGCTGGGGTGGCGGGTGGGGGTCTGCCGGCGGTGTTGCGGGGGTTGGTGGCCGGTCGTATGAGGCGTCGGTCTGCGGCTGGTGGTGTGTTGGGCTCGGGGCTGGGTTCGCGGTTGGTGGGGTTGGATGCGGTGGCTCGGCTGGATGTGGTGTTGGAGGTGGTGCGTGGTGGTGTGGCGGTGGTGCTGGGGTTTGTGTCGTCGGGTCAGGTGCGGGCGGGGGCTGCGTTCAAGGAGTTGGGTTTTGATTCGTTGACGGCGGTGGAGTTGCGTAATCGGTTGTCGGCGGCGACGGGGCTGCGGTTGCCGGCCACGATGGTGTTCGACTACCCGACACCGCGCGTGCTGGCGGAGTATCTGTGCACTCGGCTGACCGGTGAGACCGTCGCTTCCGGTGCGCCCGTCGTGGCGACGGCAGGGGCGGACGAGCCGGTGGCTATCGTCGCGATGACGTGCCGGTTCCCGGGCGGGGTGACCTCCCCGGAGGGCCTGTGGGATCTAGTCGTTTCGGGCAGTGACGCGATCGGCGAGTTTCCGACCGGCCGGGGCTGGGACCTCGACGGGCTCTTCCACCCCGACCCGGATCACCCCGGCACTTCGTATGCCCGTAAAGGCGGGTTCCTGTACGAGGCCGACCGATTCGACGCGGGATTTTTCGGGATCAATCCGCGGGAGGCGTTGGCCACGGATCCTCAGCAGCGGCTGCTGCTGGAGGCGTCCTGGGAGGTGCTGGA
>NZ_JBEXFG010000116.1:0-3227 GCF_040606675.1 Streptomyces sp. NPDC005393
CCGCACCGCGCAGACCCGCCGGCACGCCGCCGGGCCCGAAGGACTCCCCGACACTGAACTCGAGGTCGAACTTCGCCGCGGACGTGCCCGCCGAGAGCCTGCTCGTCGGCTCGGCACCCGACAGGTCCAGGGCCGCCTCGGCGTTGTTCTGCAGAGTGAGCATCACCTGGAAGAGCGGGTGGCGGGCCAGGGAACGCGCGGGGGCGAGTTCCTCGACCAGCCGCTCGAACGGCACGTCCTGGTGCGCGAACGCGGCGATCCCCGACTTCCTTACCCGGGCCAGCAGTTCACGGAACGTCGGGTCTCCCGACAGGTCCGTGCGCATGACCAGCGTGTTGACGAACAGCCCCACCATGTCGTCGAGGGCCTCGTCGGTGCGTCCCGCGACGGCCGCGCCGATGGGAATGTCCATTCCGGCGCCGAACCGCGACAGCAGAACCGCAAGCGCGGCCTGCAGGACCATGAAGGTCGTGGCGCCCTCGGACCTGGCCAGCTCCGCCAGCCGTGCGTGCACGTCCGCCGGAATGTTCAGCGACACGGTGTGGCCCCGGTAGCTGGCGACCGTGGGACGCGCGTGGTCGAAGGGCAGGTGCAGCTCCTCGGGTACACCGGCCAGCGCCTGGCGCCAGTAGGTCATCTGCTGGGAGACGACGCTGTCCGGGTCCTGATCGTCGCCAAGCAGTTCGCGCTGCCACAGCGCGTAGTCCGCGTACTGCACCGGCAGCGGCTCCCACTCGGGCGCCCGGCCCGCGCAGCGGGCCTCGTAGGCCATCGACACGTCACGGGCCAGCGGGCCCATCGACCAGCCGTCGGCGGCGATGTGGTGGACCACCACCAGGAGCACGTGGTCGTCGGGCGCCACCGTGAACAGCCAGGCCCGGATCGGCACTTCGGAGGAGAGGTCGAAGGCGTGGCTCGCCGTCTCGGCGACCGCGGCGTGCACGTTCACGGAGCCGTCGGAGCCGCCCGTACCGTCCGTGGTGGACAGGGCCACCACGTCGAGCTTCCAGGACAGGTCCGCGAGCGCCAGCACCTGCTGATGCGGCTCACCGTCGGCCACCGCGAACACGGTGCGCAGCACCTCGTGGCGGCCGATCACATCGCGCAGGGCGGCGTTCAGCGCCCCGCTGTCCACCTGGCCCGACAGCCGGATGGCCATCGGAATGTTGTATGTCGGGCTGGGGCCCTCGAGCTGCTCGACGAACCAGAGACGGCGCTGGGCGAATGACAACGGCAACATCAGGAATCCCCCTGGGTACGCATGGGCCGCAACGCCGGCCGCCTGGCTGACTTCTTCTTTCCGAGCTGCTGTGCAAGACCCGCGACCGTCGGCGCCTCGAACAGCGACCCGATCCCCACTTCCACGCCCAGCTCCACCCGGACCCGGCTGACCAGCCGCACGGCCAGGAGCGAGTGGCCGCCGAGAGCGAAGAAGTCGTCGTCCACACCGACCTTCTCCAGCCCCAGCACCTGGGCGAACGCTTCGCACAGGGCTTCTTCCTCGGGGGTCGACGGACCCCTGCCGGATCCCGCGGTGACGGCGTACTCCGGTGTCGGCAGCGCCTTGCGGTCCAGCTTTCCGTTCACCGTCAACGGCAGTTCGTCCATGACCACGACGGCCGCCGGGACCATGTAGCCGGGCAGTCGCTCAGTGGCGAACTGCCGGACCGTTGCGGCGGTGCCGTCGCCCACGGCCGGTTCCGCGGCATCTGCGGGCACGACATAGGCGACCAGGCGCTTGTCACCGGGTGTGTCCTCGCGGACGACGACCGCGGCCTGGGCCAGCTGCGGGCAGGCAGCCAGCACCGCCTCGATCTCACCGGTCTCGATCCGGAAGCCCCGGACCTTGACCTGTTCGTCGGCGCGGCCGACGAACTCCAGGTTCCCGTCCGCGTCCCATCGCACCAGGTCGCCCGTCCGGTACATGCGCTCGCCCGCGTCGGCGTACGGGGAGGCCACGAACCGGTCCGAGGTCAGCCCCGCACGGTTCAGGTAGCCTCGCGCCAGGCCGCCGCCGACCACGTACAGCTCACCGGCCACTCCGACCGGTACGGGCTCGAGCCTCCCGTCCAGGACGTACAGCCGCAGATCGGGGATCCGCCGGCCGATGAGGCTCGGGGCTCCGTCCGTGGCTGCGGCCGCGTCCAGTGCCGCGTAGGTGACGTGCACGGTCGTCTCGGTGATCCCGTACATGTTCACCAGCACCGGCGCGTCCTGCGGGTGCCGGGAGTACCACTCCCGCAGCCGGGCCGGATCCAGTGCCTCGCCTCCGAACACCACGGTCCGCAGGCTCAGTTCGTGGCCCAGCTCCGGCTCCTGCGCCTCGGCCTGCATCAGCTGGTAGAACGCGGACGGCGTCTGGTTGAGGACCGTCACCCGCTCGCGGACCAGCAGCCGCAGGAAGTCCTGCGGGGAGCGGGACACGTCGAACGGGACGACGACGAGGCGGCCGCCGTAGAGCAGGGCGCCCCACAGTTCCCACACCGAGAAGTCGAACGCGAACGAGTGGAACCACGTCCACACGTCTCCGGTTCCGAATGCGAACCGGTTCCGCGTCTCCGAGAACAGTCGCGACACGTTGGCGTGCGTGACGACCACGCCCTTGGGCTGTCCGGTGGACCCGGAGGTGTAGATCACGTACGCGGGGTGCGAGGCCAGCAGTCGACCTGCCCGGTCCGTATCCGTCAGCCGCGAGGCGTCCAGGCCGTTCAGTTCCCCGGCTACGGCCGGGTCGTCCAGGGCGACCACTCCGAGCGCCCGCGCGTCCTCGCCGAGCACCCGGTCGCGCGTCTCCCGGTCGGTGATCAGGGACACGGGGGTCGCGTCGCCCAGGACGAAATCGATGCGCTCGGCCGGGTAGCCGGGGTCGATCGGCAGGTAGGCGCCGCCCGCCTTCAGTACGGCCAGGAGGGACACCACCAGGTCCGCCGACCGGTCGAGGCACACGGCGACCAGGGACTCCGGTACGACGCCGCAGCTCACCAGCAGCCGCGCCAGCCGGTTCGCCCGGGCGTCCAGCTCGGCGTACGTCAACCGCGTGTCGCCGAACTGGACGGCCACCGCGTCCGGGGTCCGCTCCACCTGCGCGTCGAACAGCGCGGGCAGCGAATCCACGGGCACCTGCGCGGCGCCGTCGTTCCAGTCCACCAAGACCCGCTCACGCTCACCCACACCCAGAACGTGAACCGAGGTCAGGGGTTGGTCCGTGGCACCGTCGAGCGCGCCCT
>NZ_JBEXFG010000117.1:0-3194 GCF_040606675.1 Streptomyces sp. NPDC005393
GCCACCGGCGGACGCGGTGTGGATGTGGTGCTGAACAGCCTCGCCGGACCCTTCGTCGACGCCTCGCTGCGGCTGCTGGCCGACGGCGGCCGGCTGCTGGAGATGGGCAAGACCGATATCCGTGATCCGGAGCAGATGGCGGCGGAGTACCCAGGTGTGGCGTATCAGGTCTACGACCTGATCATCGATGCCGGGCCCGACCGTATCGGCCGGATGCTGAGCGAGTTGAGTGAGTTGTTCGCGGCCGGTGTGCTGGCGCCGCTGCCGGTGCGGGCGTGGCCGCTGAGCCGGGCGCGTGAGGCGCTGCGGTATCTGAGTCAGGCGAAGCACACAGGCAAGCTGGTGCTGGACGTACCGGCGGCGGTGGATCCGGACGGCACCGTACTGATCACCGGTGGCACCGGCACCCTGGGCGCGCTGGTCGCCGAACACCTGGTACGCACCTGGCGGGCCAGGCATCTGTTGCTGGTGAGCCGCCGTGGGCCGCACGGCCCGGGGGCCACGGATGTGGCCGCCCGGCTGACCGCTCTGGGCGCACAGGTACGGATCGCCGCCGCCGACGTCACGGATGCGGCCGCGGTGGCCGATCTGGTGGCGGGGATCGATGCGGAGCATCCGCTGACCGGGGTGATCCACGCGGCGGGTGTGCTGGACGATGCGGTGGTCACCTCGCAGACCCCGGACCGGTTGGCTCGGGTGTGGGCGGCGAAGGCCACGGCGGCGGCCCATCTGCATGCGGCGACGGCGGATCTGCGGCTGGGCATGTTTGTGATGTTCTCCTCGGCCGCCGGGGTGATGGGCAGTCCGGGGCAGGCCAACTACGCTGCGGCGAATGCCTTTTGCGATGCGCTGGCCGCGCACCGCCGGTCCGCCGGTCTGCCGGGGGTGTCGGTGGCATGGGGCCTGTGGGCCGACACCAGCGGAATGACCGGCGACCTGGCCGAGGCGGACCTGGCCCGGATGTCCCGCTCGGGTGTCGCCGCGTTGTCCAGCGAACACGCGCTCGGGCTGCTCGACGCCGCCGTCGAACACGGTGGTCATCAGCTGATCGCAGCGGATGTGAACACGCGAGTCCTGGCCGCCCAGTCCGCTGCCGCCCTCCCCGCCGTGCTCCGCGCCCTGGCTGCCACCGGCGCCGGTGGTGCCGCTGGGCGACGTATGGCGGCGGCGGCCGGTGAGCAGCCGGCCGACTGGGCGGGTCGGCTGGTGGGCATGTCGGCCGGTGAGCGGCATCGTGCGGTGCTCAATCTGGTCCGTGGCCACGTGGCCACGGTTCTGGGACACGCCGACACCGAAGCCGTGCAGGCCGAGTCCAACTTCAAGGAGCTGGGCTTCGACTCGCTCACCGCCGTCGAGCTGCGCAACCGACTGGCCGCGGCCACCAGTCTCCGTCTGCCCGCCGCCCTCGTCTTCGACTATCCGGAGGCGGCCGTGCTGGCCGACTATCTGCTGGAGCGCATCGCACCCGCGGAGGGCGCCTCCCCGGGACGAGCCGGTGTCGACCCCGTCCTCAATGAACTGGCCAGACTGGAAGCCACCTTGGTCGGCCTGGAGGTGGAGGAGGGCGATTCGGGGACGGTCACGGCGCGCTTGGAGAGCCTGCTGGCGAAGTGGAAGGCGACACGGAAGTCGGCGGAACAGATGACTGCCGCGGAGAGGCTGGAGTCCGCGTCCGCGGCCCAGGTTCTTGACTTTATCGACAATGAGCTTGGTGTGTCCTGAATGTGCCGGGCGCGACCCTCGCTGAAGGCCGGGTGATACCTCATGGTCAACGTGAATGAAGAAAAGCTGGTCGAGTATCTCAAGCGGGTATCCGCGGATTTACACGATACGCGACTGCGTTTGCGTGAGGCGGAGGAGCGGTCCCAGGAGCCGGTGGCGATCGTGAGCATCGCCTGCCGGTTCCCAGGCGGAGTCGACACTCCGGAGGCGCTGTGGCGGTTGGTTTCCGAGGGCATTGACGCGATCGGGGACTTTCCCACCAACCGTGGCTGGGATCTGGACGGCCTTTATCACCCCGACCCCGATCACCCGGGCACCACCTATGTCCAGCGGGGCGGATTCCTGTATGACGCCGATCAATTCGACCCCCCGTTTTTCGGCATCAGCCCGCGCGAGGCGCTGGCGACCAGTCCACAGCAGCGACTGCTATTGGAAACCGCCTGGGAGGCATGTGAGCGCGCGGGAATCGATCCCGTTTCCCTGAAAGGTTCTTCAACGGGCGTATACGCCGGTACGGCTACCACCGGCGGCACGACATCGGGTGACCTCCCGCGGAAAGCGGCCGAGGGATACGCGGGCAACGCCCCGAGCCTGCTGTCCGGCCGTGTGTCGTACACCTTCGGCCTGGAGGGGCCGGCGGTGACGGTGGAGACAGCATGCTCGTCGTCTCTGGTCGCGATGCACTTGGCGTGCCAGGCGCTGCGGCAGGGAGAGTGCACACTGGCCCTGGCCGGCGGTGTGACGGTGATGGCCACTCCCGAGGTGTTCACCGGTTTCTCCCGGCAACGCGGGCTGTCTCCGGACGGGCGGTGCAAGGCGTTCGCGGCCACCGCGGACGGTACGGGCTGGGGCGAGGGCGTCGGGCTGCTGCTGTTGGAGCGGCTGTCCGACGCGCGGCGCAACGGCCATCAGGTGCTGGCGGTCATCCGGGGTTCGGCCATCAACCAGGATGGCGCCAGCAACGGGTTCACGGCGCCGAACGGTCCATCGCAGCAGCGGGTGATCCGGCAGGCGCTGGCCAGCGCCCGGTTGTCACCGTCCGAGGTGGACGCGGTCGAGGCGCATGGCACGGGCACCAAGCTGGGCGACCCGATCGAGGCCGACGCGCTCATCGCCACATACGGCCGGGACCGGCCGGAGGACCGCCCTCTGTGGCTTGGCTCGCTCAAGTCCAACATTGGTCATACGCAGGGCGCCGCCGGTGTGGCCGGCGTGATCAAGATGGTGATGGCCCTGCGCCACGGGGTACTGCCGCCCACTCTGCATATCGACGAGCTCACGCCCCACGTGGAGTGGGACGGCGGCGGTGTGCGGCTGCTGACCGAGGCGGTCGAGTGGTCGAGCGGTGATCGGCCGCGGAGGGCGGGGGTGTCTTCCTTCGGTATCAGTGGCACCAATGCGCATGTGATTGTGGAGCAGGCTCCTGAGGTGGGGGAGCGGGGCGCGGTGGGGCCTTCGCGTGACGGCGGTGG
>NZ_JBEXFG010000118.1:0-3140 GCF_040606675.1 Streptomyces sp. NPDC005393
GTGGGCGCGGAGTCGGTGGTGGGTCTGTGCCTGCCGCGTGGTGTGGAGACCATCGCCGCGATCCTGGCGGTGTGGAAGGCCGGGGCGGGGTACCTCCCGATCGACCCGGAACAGCCCGCCGAACGCGTCGCGTTCATGCTCACCGACACCCGGGCCGTGCTCCTGCTGAGCACCGAGGACATCCTGGACGAGCTGCCCGTCGGCAAGGTGCGCGCCGTCGCGGTGGACGAGACGCTGGTCACGATGCAGTTGGCGATGGCCCCGGACACCGCGCCGGACGTCGCCGCGGCGCCGGACGGACTGGCCTACGTCATCTACACCTCCGGTTCCACCGGCAGGCCCAAGGGTGTCGCGATCACGCACGGCTCCCTGACCAACTACGTAGCCAACGTGCCGCAGCGGATCGGGTTCGGTGAACCCGGCGGGCGCTACGCGCTGCTCCAGGCCCAGGCCACCGACCTCGGCAACACCGTCGTGTTCGCCAGCCTGGTGTCCGGCGGCACGCTCCACGTACTGGAGGAGGACGCGGTCACCGACCCGGTGGCGGTGGCCGACTACCTGGCGGAGCAACGCATCGACCACCTCAAGGTCGTCCCCTCCCACCTCGCGGCGCTGGGGAGCGCCGACGGCCTGGCGAAGGTCCTGCCCGGCAGCTCGCTGGTGCTCGGCGGTGAATCCGCCCCGCCCGCGTGGGTACGGGAACTCGTCGACGCGGCCGGTGACCGCCAGGTGTTCAACCACTACGGCCCGACCGAAGCCACCATCGGTGTCGCGACCACCCGCCTGACGGCGGAGCAGGTGGCCGACGGCGTGGTCCCCATCGGCGCGCCGGTGGCCAACACCCGCCTGTACGTGCTCGACGCCACGCTGCAGCCGGTCGCCCCCGGCGTCATCGGTGAGCTGTACATCGCGGGCGCCCAGCTCGCTCGCGGCTACGTGCGCCGACCCGATCTGACCGCGGAGCGCTTCGTCGCCTCCCCGCTCTCCGGCACGGGCGAGCGCATGTACCGCACCGGCGACCGCGCCCGGTGGACGGCGGACGGCCAGGTCGTGTACCTCGGCCGGGCCGACGACCAGGTGAAGATCCGCGGGTACCGCATCGAGCCGGGCGAGGTGCAGGCGGTCGTGGCCGCGCACCCGTCGGTGGCGCAGGCGGCGGTCGTCGCCCGGGAGGACGCGACCGGCGACACCCGCCTCATCGCCTACCTCGTTCCCGTGGACAGCGACGCCAACCAGGCCGAACTATCCGCCACCCTCAAGCAGTTCGCCGCCCAGCGACTGCCGGAGCACATGGTGCCCTCGGCCGTCGTGACACTCGACGCGCTGCCGCTCACGAGCAACGGCAAGCTCGACCGCAAGGCCCTGCCCGCGCCCGACTACGCGGCGACCGCGGGGGCCGGCCGGGGGCCGTCGACCGCCCAGGAGGAAATCCTGTGCGCGGCGTTCGCCGAGGTCCTGGGTCTGCCCACGGTAGGGGTCGACGACGACTTCTTCGACCTGGGCGGCCACTCCCTGCTCGCCGTGCGACTGGTCAGCCGCATCCGGGTGGTGCTCGGGGTGGAGATCGAGATCCGGGTCCTGTTCGAGGCGCCCACGGTGGCCGGACTCGCGGCCCAGCTCGACGGCGCCGACGCGGCCAGGGTGCCCCTGACCGCAGCTGAGCGCCCCGAGCGCGTGCCGCTGTCGTCCGCGCAGCGCCGCCTGTGGTTCATCGGGCAGCTGGAGGGCCCGAGCGCGACCTACAACATCCCCGTCACCGTCCGGCTCTCCGGCACGGTGGACACGGCCGCGCTGAACGCCGCGCTGCGGGACGTGATCGGCCGCCACGAGGTCCTGCGCACCGTGTTCGCGACCGCGGACGGCGAGCCGTACCAGCGCGTACTCGACCCGGCGGACCTGGCGTGGGACCTGCAGGTGACCCAGGTGGCGCCGGCGGACCTGGCCGAGGCGATCGGCGAGGCCACGCGGTACGCGTTCGACCTGTCGAACGAGGCGCCGATCCGTGCCTGGCTGTTCTCGGCCGGGCCGCAGGACCAGGTCCTCGTGGTGAGCATGCACCACATCGCGAGCGACGGATGGTCCACCGGGCCGCTGGCCCGCGACGTGTCGACGGCCTACGAGGCGCGCCGCGCGGGCCGGGCGCCCGAGTGGGAGCCGCTGCCGGTGCAGTACGCGGACTACGCGCTGTGGCAGCGGGACCTGCTCGGTGACGACCAGGACCCGGACAGCGTCATCGCCCGTCAGGTGGACTACTGGAGCCGGGCGCTCGAGGGCGCTCCGGAGGAGCTGGAGCTCCCCTTCGACCGGCCGCGTCCCGCGGTCGCCGGATACCGGGGGCATCGAGTACCCCTGGACGTCCCGGCCGAGGTCCACGAGCGGCTGCGGGCCGTCGCCCGCGCCGAAGGCGTGACCATGGCCATGGTGCTGCAGGCCGCGCTGGCGGTACTGCTGTCCCGACTGGGCGCCGGTAGCGACATCCCGATCGGCGCAGTGAACGCCGGACGTACCGATGAAGCGCTCGACGACCTCGTCGGCTTCTTCGTCAACACACTGGTGCTGCGCACGGACCTGTCCGACGACCCGACGTTCCGTGAGCTGCTGTCCCGGGTGCGCGACACGGGGCTGTCGGCCTTCGCGCACCAGGATGTGCCGTTCGAGCGGCTGGTCGAGGAACTCGCCCCGGCCCGCTCCCTGTCCCGCCACCCGCTGTTCCAGGTCGCGCTCGCGGTGCAGAACAACACCGAAGCGGTCCTGGACCTGTCCGGCCTCCGCGCCGTGGGAACCGGGGTCGCGGAGACCTCGGGGACCGCGGTGGCGAAGTTCGACCTGGACGTCAGCGTGGGGGAGACCTACGACGCGGAGGGTGCGCCGGCCGGTCTGCGTGGTGCGCTGATCGCGGCCGCGGACCTCTTCGACCCCGCCACCGTCGGACAGTTCGCCGAGCGTCTGACGCGCGTGCTGGAGACGCTCGCCGACGAACCGGGACGTCGACTGAGTTCGGTTGATGTTCTGGGTGTGGGTGAGCGTGAGCGGGTGTTGGTGGGGTGGAACGACACGGTGGTTGATGTGGGTGAGGTGTCGGTTGCGGGGTTGTTCGAGGCGCAGGTGGCGCGGACTCCGGGTGCTGTTGCGGTGGTGGG
>NZ_JBEXFG010000119.1:0-3017 GCF_040606675.1 Streptomyces sp. NPDC005393
TCGAGGATCAAAATTCCCCGTTCGGGATCACCGACATGCTCCACGACCGCGTCGCGAACGTCGTCACGCAGAGCGTCGGCATCCCACAGGTAGTGGTTCAGTAGCCGCTGCATCCCCTGAGGGCCGCCGTCACCGGCGGCCTCCGCCAGAGTCCAGCCGTTCTTGCGTTCCGTCTCGCTGAGCAGTCCCCGCAGGTAGGACACCATCCGTCGCCGGGGCTCCACCCGCCCGAAGCGGCCCGCGAACCGCGCCACGAAGTCATCGAACAGATCTGACCAACCATCAGTTATCTCTTCCTGCACGAAGTGATCAACGAAACCACACACACCGCGTCACGGAGTGTCGTTGCAGTAGTGCCGTATCAGCCAACATCCGCCCCTCGCGTTGGGCAGGGCTTCTGCTTACACGTCACTCCGGAGTAGATCGCGCTGGATCTGGTGAGCGATGGCGCGGCGTACAGATGCTGATGCGGTAGCGGTGACTTTCGAGGGAATGTCGAGACCGCGGCTGATCTCGTCGTACGCGGCCTGGTAACTGCCTGGCAGCTCTGCCCGGTGCAGCCTCAGATCCTCCTCGATGAGACGCCGCAGCTCGTCGATGTTCTGGGGCGTGAAGCGCTTCTTCCCACGGTTGAGTGCGTTGACGTAGCGGGTGCAGCAGGTGGTTTCGTGGCAGGTCTCGGAGATTTCCTCAGCGAGGCCCCACAGTCGCCCTTCGAGCCAGGGAGCGTCGTGCTGGTCGAGGGAGAGCCCCATCGGAGGCTGCGGGTCGTCGGTCTTGCGCTTCGCCATCTGTTTGGACACGGCAGGCTGGCTCATGTCAGTGAGCTGCGCGATGCGTTCCTGCGTCCAGCCGAAGCTCGCAAACACCTTGATCATTTCGGCGCGCAGCTTTCGCATCTCCTGGCCCGCACGAATGACCTCGTTCATGCCGACGAGCATCCGCTCGGCCTGTTGCTCGGTCAGTGTCTCCGGGGTCTGGTGCGTGCTCTCTTCGCTTGCCACAACCCGGTTATACACCACGGTGCCACTCGCATAACCCAGTTGTATAACCAGGTTATGTCTGCCAGGATCCGCAGCATGCCTACCTTTTCCGCGCCCGACGGAACCCAGCTCGCTTACCGCGTCATCGGTGAGGGCGATCCGCTCGTCTGCATCCCGGGAGGCCCTACGGATTCCGCGTACCTCGGCGACCTCGGCGGCCTGTCCGCGCACCGCCAGCTGATCGTCCTGGACCTTCGCGGCACCGGCCGCTCCGCGATTCCCGAAGACACTTCCTCCTACCGCTGCGACCGCCTGGTCGACGATGTCGAAGCGCTACGCGAGCACCTCGGCCTTCCCCGGATAGACCTGCTCGGCCATTCCGCCGGGACGAACATTGCGACGCAATACGCAGCCTGGTACCCGGAGAAAGTTAGCAAGCTTGCCCTGATCGGCCCCAGTACCCGCGCTGTCGGTGTAGCGATCAAGGGAGAGACGCGGCGCGAGCTCGCACAGCTTCGGAAGAACGAGCCGTGGTTCCCGGCAGCGTTCGCCGCCCTACAGGCGATCACCGAGGGCACGGGCAGCGACTGGGAAGCCATCGCCCCCTTCTTCTGGGGCCGGTGGGACGCCAAGGCACAGAAGCACCACACAGCCAGCCAGCCGAGCAACCAGGAATCTGTCGCGTTCTTCGCGGCTGAGGGCGCCTTCAACCCGGAGAGCACTCGTGCGGCGCTCGCCGCCTGCGAGGCACCCGTTCTGCTGCTCACCGGGGAGTTCGACTTGAACAGCCCGCCGGTGTCCGCGGTCGAGTTCGCGGAGGTGTTCCCTGACGTCACGCTCGTGGTGCAACCGGGCGCGGGCCACTATCCGTGGTTCGACGACGCCGGCTGCTTCGTGGCGACCACGGCGGCATTCCTCCGTGGATGACCTGGCTCACGCCCCTGGAGTCTGAAGTGGTCAGACCGAGGCCGTCACTCCTCGTCATCGATGTCTTCAGTGGCGTCCGGGTCGCGCAGCGGTCGTAGGCCCTGACCGGGCCCGCTGGAGCGGAACTCGAAGTGGTAGCGGCCCAGGATATGCCTGTCCTTCAGCGGGGAGAGGCGGGCCACGTCCTCGTCAATGGGGTCGTGGCCCTCGGCACGAAGCTGGGCGACGGCGGCCAGGTAGCGGGTGTTCAGAGGACCCCGCCGTTTAGAACAAGGCCCGGGCTGGCCAGCTGTATCTGAACTTGCCGAGATCGGCGCAGAGTTCGCTTCCGAGCCGACGTGCACTACGGAAAGTAATCGTGAAGAAGGTGGGCGAACGGGCTCTCCCGGGCGTGTCGTGCCTCGGGGCCAGGTTCGGTTTACGGTCCTACTGGGAAAACGCGTATGTCCGGACGGGATCGAGGTGCAGTTCGTAGGGCCCGTAGCAGTCGGCTGCGAGCGTCGCGACCGCAGCTCCGAAGGGACAGGCTCGGTTGAGTCCTTCGTCGCCAGTCGGCTCGCAGCACCCGCTGCAGTTTTTCAGTTGGGCAGATGCTGAAGGTCGGGGGCGTCCTCTGGTGCACCAGCACCGCGCCCCGGACGCCGGCCGAGATGACGAAGTCCTCGTCACGGCAGACCACAGGCCCGCGGGACTGAGCTGGCTTCGGGTTCTCCTGATCGTCCTGCACGGCATAGGGAAGTCCCCAGGGCTCGTGGTCCACCTCCTCGTTGTAGTGTTCAGGGCTGTTGCTTCGCATCCTCACTTCGATGCTGGGAGGCGATGCGAGCAACAACCCTGTGAAAGTCGGGCGTGCCGAGTGGACGGTGGTGTGTCGGGCTTCGAGGTCGTGCATGGCGGCGAGTTTCGGTAGTTGTCAAGTCAAATGAGACGTTTGTAGTGCTATGAGTGTTGTGGTTCGGGTTCTTTGCGTTTGGCGGGGTCGTTGATCCAGACCTGGCCGGGTATCGCGGGGGGTGTCGGTCGGCGGGCGAAGCGTTCGGGGTGGCGTTCGTAAGCCCTGGCGAGGGCGACGGACCGCTGGTTCCGGACCTCGTCGGCGGTGCCGAA
>NZ_JBEXFG010000120.1:0-3012 GCF_040606675.1 Streptomyces sp. NPDC005393
GTAGCGGTCCTTGTACAGGTCCGGATCGTGACCGACTGGGCGGCCGCCGCGAGAACCCTTCTTCTTGCGGTTGGCGGCCTGGTCGACCTTCTCCGGGATGACACCGCGGATACGGCGTCGCCGCAGGTAGGCACGGTTGGCGCGGGAAGAGTACGCCTTGTCCGCGGCGACGGCGCCGGGCCGGGTGCGCGGGCGGCCGACCGGGCCACGCACCTTGATGCCCTCCAGTACCGGGACGAAGCGGGGGCTGTCGGCGGCCTGTCCCGGGGTGAGGACGAACGACAGCGGCCGGCACCGGCGTTCGGCCGCGAGGTGGGTCTTGGTGGTCAGCCCGCCCCGGGAACGGCCCAGTTCAGCCGCACGGAGCCGGGCTCTGCGCCGCCGCCGTAAACGCCGCCGCTCCTCACGCACCACGTCGTCGCCGTCCTCGTCCGGCGGAGCTACCGGTGCGCTTTGCCCCTTTCGAGAAGCCCCTTTTCCTCGGTGACGGCCTTCTCCAGCTCGTCCAGCAGCTCGGGGGCGACGGCCATCCCCGCCGCGTGATGATGAGCGCGCGCGACCGTGGAATCCACGCTGACCAGGTCGAGATCGACCTGTCCACGGGCCGCCGCCTCGGCGATCATCCCCTCCATCAGCGTCCGGAAGGTCCCGGCCGCCGCCCAACGCTGGAACGCGCCGTAAACGGTCGACCATGAGCCGTACTCCTGCGGCACGTCCCGCCAGGGGCAACCAACCCTGAACCGCAACATCACAGCGTTGAACAGCCGCCGCAGGTCAGGGACCGGGCCGCGCTCGCCCACCGGCAAGAACGGCTCGACCAACTCCCACTCGGCATCAGAGAGATCACCACGCGCCACCCTCGACAACTATCAGGTTCCAGCCGCCCGCCACCGGCGAATGCCAAAACCAATGATCCGAACCTGGAACAGGCCCTAGCTCGGGTGCCGCGCCACCGGCGTCGAGTGCGCTCCCCCTGCCGTCGCCCTCACGGTCGCCCCGGATACCGAGGCGGATTCCACTCCGGGTTGGCGGCCGATGGATCTCACCAGCGACGACCTCCGCCAACTGCCGGAGCCTGCGTACGCGACCGTCACCTGCCGCCTGGACTACCGATGGTTGGACAACAGCCAGCTCTCCACGACCGAGTCCACCGCATCCTTTCGCACGGCGAAATCCTCTGGTCCGTCATCGGGCCCGGGAGGACACCGGCCCCCTCACGAAGCTGGGAACCGCGGCCATCGGCACTGAGCCATCACCGCGGGTTGGTCCGTCGTAATGACCACCGACCTCGCCCTGCTCCGCCGCTATGCCCTGCCCCTGTGACCCCGCCTCCTTGGAGCACGTAATGCTGGACATCGAAGTGCAGACCGCCGATGCCTGGACCAGGTACGGCGCGCACCATGCCACTCGGGGAACCAACGTCCCCGAAGTCGACAGGCTGGCGTGGGGTTACTGGCTCGCCGGTCCCGACGAGGAGCTCCTCGGCGACCTGACCGGCCTCCGCGTACTGGACCTCGGATCCGGCATCAGCAAGTACGCGGCCCACCTCGCGCGCCACGGTGTCCAGGTCGATGCCGTCGAGGCATCCCCCTCGCAGCACCACCGCGCAGTCGCCCGTTACGGCGAGCTGCCCGGGCTCCGGCTGATCTGCGCCGACGCTGTGGACCACCTCAAGCAGACAGAGCCCTACGACGTCATCTACTCCATCCACGCCGTCCCCTACATGGACCCCCACCGACTGCTGCCCGCCCTGACCCTGGCACTCCGGCCCAACGGCCGCCTTGTCTTCTCCGCCCTGCACACCAACTCCACCGGGACGGGGCCCTCCACCGCGATCGCCGTGCGGCCCGAGGTCCTGACCCTGCCCGGCGCCAAGCCGCTGTCCGTCGGGATGTGGGTGCTCACCCCCAACCTCTGGACGTACCTCCTCACCGAGCACGGCCTCGTCACCGACCGGATCGATGTCCTCACCGATCCCGAGGGCGACACCCCGCTGTCCTGCACGCTCATCCGGGCCCGCCGCCCCCTTGCCCCCTCCACCCGAACGCCGTAGCTGACCAGCAGGGCCGACACTGACACGACCGCACAGCCACCCCCGCAGACGCATTTCCCCATGGGGGTCGTGAAGGGGATGGGCCCCGGAGCCGCTCTGTCTACGAGCCGTGCAGCCGGATCCGCAGCGTGCCCACGGGGGCGAAGCCATGGCGGATCGCGACCACTAGGCCGTCGCCCTGTTCGTAGCCGACCACCGGCAGGGTGGGGAACAGCCGGTTCACCGCGCCCAGTACCACCGGCCAGGCCACGTCTGGGCCGCCGTCCAGCGCGAAGACATTGGAGAGTCCGACCACGTGGTCGCTGCGGCTCGCCACCGCGCCGGCGCCGACTCGGCCATCGGCGGACTGTCCGGCGAGCAGGGAGGTGGCTGGGTCGTGGAGCAGTCCGGGCCGGAAGAGATCCGCGTTGCCGTCCCCGTTGTCCCAGGCGAGCGCCCAGGCACGCAGCGTGTCCGGGTCGCTTGCCACGGTCCAGGCAAGATCCGACGCGGCAGCGGGCGGACTCGCCGGGCGGTGGATCCACTGCGCCTCGAACAGCACCTGGAAGCCGGCCTCTGTCAGGTCGAGGTCGGCGAAGCTGTCCTTGACACAGGCGCCGGGTGCGGCGGTATCGATCCGGGCCACCAGCGCGGCCCGATCGGCGCCCGGCACCAGCGTCACCGCGTCGGGGTAATAGAGCGGCGTGCGAGCCGGAGCGGCCCAGGCTTGCGTTCCGAACTCGCCCGTCACACCGTGCGATCGGCTCATCGCTGCGCACCACTCGGCGTTGTTGCGGGCTGCCGCCCGGACCAGAAGCTGCTTCGGCGTCGTCACGAGTGCGGAGCATGACGGATCTGGCCCGGCGCTTGTACACGCCGTTCTAATACTCCAGTCGTAGATCGTGATCTTCATGTCTGATTCGCGGCCTGTCGGCGGTAATGGCTGGCCCTGGCTCGGGCCTGATGGCGGCGTCGCCAGG
>NZ_JBEXFG010000121.1:0-2867 GCF_040606675.1 Streptomyces sp. NPDC005393
TGTAGTCCGGCGCGGGCAGCGCCTTGCGGTCCAGCTTCCCGTTCGGCGTCAGCGGCAACACGTCCAGCACCACCACCACCGACGGAACCATGTACACGGGAAGGGATTCGGCTGCGACGTCCCGTACCGCTGCGCTGAGGTCAGCGGCGTCGGCGTCGGCCGGGACCACGTAGGCGACCAGACGCTTGTCACCCGGGGTGTCCTCACGCACGACGACCGCGACCCGGCCGACCGGGGTGAGTGAGGCGACGACCGCCTCGATCTCCCCCAGCTCGATCCGGAAGCCACGCACCTTCACCTGGTCGTCGGCGCGACCCACGAACTCCAGCGTGCCGTCCGCCGACCAGCGCACCGTATCTCCGGTGCGGTACATCCGCTCGCCCGGCCCGCCGAACGGGCACGCCACGAAGCGTTCCGCCGACAGCCCCGGACGGCCCAGGTAGCCGCGAGCCAGGCCCGAACCCGCGATGTACAGGTCACCCGCCACCCCGGCGGGTGCCGGAGCGAGGGTGGTGTCCAGCACGTAGACCTGCGTGTTCGCGATCGGAGCACCGATCGAGGACGCCCCGCCCGAGACCGTCGCCACTTCTGCGGCGGTCGACCAGATCGTCGTTTCGGTCGGGCCGTACAGGTTCGTCACCGAAGCCGTCCGGGCCCGCAGGGCGCGCGCCAGCTCGGCCGGCAGCGCCTCGCCGCCGACCAGGGCGCGGAGCCCGGCCAGTACGTCCCCCGCAGCGCCCTCGCCTTCCTCTGCGGGCTCGGACACCAGGGCGTGCCACAGACTCGGCGTGGCCTGGAGCGTCGTCGCACCCGAGGACCGGATCAGCGCGCGCAGCGCCCGCGGGTCCCGTACCACCTCCGGGGTGGCCAGCACGACGCCCGCACCGCTCAGCAGCGGGAGGTACAGCTCCAGTCCCGCGATGTCGAACCCGATCGTGGTCACCGCCAGCAGGCGGTCGTCCGTGGTCAGCGCGAAGCGCTGCCGCATGGAGGCCAGGAAGTTCACCAGCGACCGGTGCTCCACGACCACGCCCTTGGGGCGCCCGGTGGAACCCGAGGTGTAGATCACGTACGCCGGGTTGGCCGACGCCGGCGGCGCCACGAACTCGTCCGCCGTCAGCGGCCCGTCGTCTAGGCCCGCCGTCTCGGCGATCACCGACTCGTCGTCCAGGGCGATCGCCGGAACACCCGCGACGCCTTCGAACCCGGCCAGCCGTTCGACCAGGTCCGCTCCGGTCAGGACACACCGCACGCCCGCGTCGGCCAGGGTGAACGCGATGCGCTCGGCCGGGTACTCGGGGTCGATCGGCAGGTACGCGGCGCCGGACTTGAGGACGCCCAGCAGCGCCACCACCAGATCGATGCCGCGTTCCATGCAGACCGCGACCACGGACTCGGCGCCGATGCCACGGCCCGCCAGCAGCCGCGCCAGCCGGTTGGCCCGCGCGTCGAGTTCCGCGTACGTCACCTCGGAGTCGTCGCACACCACGGCGACGGCGTGCGGGGTACGCGCGGCCTGCGCCGCCAGCAGCTCGGGCAGCGCCGCCCCGGGCACCTCGAGCCCAGTCTCGTTCCACCGCGTGAGCATCCGCTCGTGGTCGGCACCGTCGAGGACACCGACCGTGTTCAGCGCCGGATCCGCGCCGCCGTCCAGGGCCGTCTCCAGCGCGGCCACCAGACCGTCGGTGGCGGTACGCACCATCGCCGCGACCGTCGCCGGATCCACCGGCGCCACCGCGTCCACGACCAGCGTCAGGCCCTCGCCGTCGTCATCGACCGCGACGGAGAGCGGGTAGTTGGTGCGCTCCCGGTTGAAGACCAGGCGGGCGCCCTCCATCCCGGCGGCAGGCCCGTCGTTAACGTGGTCGTCGGTGTTGTGGCGGTAGTTGAGCATCGACGCGAACAGCGGGGTGTCACCCTGCACGCCGCTGACTTGCTGCGCCACCGCGAGGGGTGTGTGCTCGTGCTCGAGCAGGGCCGCGAGCTGACCGCGCATCGCAGTGACCGCCGCCAGCGCACCCGTCGAGTCCAGCCGGGCCCGTACCGGAAGCATGTTCAAGAACGGGCCGGCCACCCGGTCCGCGCCGGGTCCGGCGTTCATCCGGCCGAAGAGGACGGTGCCGAAGACCACGTCGTCGCGGCCACTGACCGCGGAGAGCACCCGCGCCCACGCCACGTGCATCACCGTCGCCGCGCTGGCTCCCAGCCTGCGGGAGACCTCGCGCACCCGCCCGGACAGCTCCGGCGAGAACTCCAGCCGCGCCTCCACCGCGTCCATGCCGTCACCGCGCACGTCCACGAGTCCGTAGGGAGCGGTCGGCTCGTCGACATCGCCCAGCAGTTCGGCGAAGAACCGCTCGTGCTTCCCACTGCCCAGCCCGGCGCGCGCCTGCACGACGAAGTTCCGGAAGGGCAGGGGCTCGGACAGCTCCGCGCCGCGCCCGGCGAGGATCGTCTGCACTTCCTGGAGCAGAAGCTCCAGCGTCGTGTGGTCCTGCACCATGTGGTGGACGCGGACCAGCAGCAGCCATCGACCATCGGCGACCTCCGCCGCGTGCAGATTGACAAGCGGGGCCCGGCCCAGGTCCATCGACAGACCGACACCGGCCAGCAGCTCGTGCACCGGGTCCGCGGCGTGCAGATCCAGCGCCACCTCGGCGACCGACAGCGTCGCCCGCCGCCAAACCACCTGTACGGGCTCGCTCAGCCGTCCCTCCCACACGATGGCCGTGCGCAGGATGTCGTGGCGGTTGGCGATCTGCTGGAGTGCGTCGGTGAAGGCGTCCAGGCGGTCACGGGAGTCGAACTCCAGGACCGTCGGGGTCACATAGGTGTCCTCGCCGCCGTCGGCGAGGAGGTGGTGGAAG
>NZ_JBEXFG010000122.1:0-2406 GCF_040606675.1 Streptomyces sp. NPDC005393
GCACAACGACAAGGAAGGGCAACCCATCAAGCGGTCACTGATCGCCTACGATCACTAACCGCGACGGCACCCCTTGGACTCATTCATCTAGTGTCTCGTGATCCTGTTCGTGTCAGTTCGCGTTGTTATTGACGAGTTTCTTCACGTTGGCCTGGGTGAGCCGGACCTTCGCGAGGATCTCGTCGGCGGTCGCAGTCCAGGTGAAGGGTTTCTGCCGCAGCGGATGGACTGCCGGGTCAGGATTCCGAACCAGATTTCGATCTGGTTCAGCCACGAGGAGCCGACAGGGGTGAAGTGGAAGTGCACATGGCGGGTTCTTCGCCAGCCAGATCTGCACCTCGGGTATGGTGTGGCGTGGAGAGGTTGTCCAGGACTACGTGGATCTCCTTGCCTGTGTGTGGTCTGACGGCCTTCCAGCCGAGGCGTTATTGTCCTGGCTGGATGTGCGCCGCCGGGCCAATCGCCTGGCGGTGGAACGCGTACCCTTCCGGGAGTTATCGGGTTGGGAATTCGACGACGGCACGGGGAACCTACGACATACCAGCGGTCATTTTTTCTCCATCGAAGGACTCCGGGTACGCACGGACCACTGCTGGTTCGGCAGCTGGACCCAGCCCATTATCGTGCAACCAGAGATCGGAATTCTCGGCCTCCTCGTCAAAAGATTCGACGGCGTCCTGCACGTCCTGGTGCAGGCCAAGAACGAGCCGGGCAATATCCGCGGCCTTCAGCTCTCCCCCACCGTCCAGGCGACCCGCAGCAATTACCCCCCCCCCGGGGGCGCGGCAGGGTTCTCGCGGACGTCCTCCAATCCGAGCAGGGCTCCTGGTTCCTGCACAAGCGGAACCGGAACATGGTGGTCGAGGCCTTGGACGACGTGCCCCTCGACGACGACTTCCACTGGATCAGTCTCTGCGGGCTGCGGAGGCTGCTGCTGAGGCCGCATCTGGTGAACATGGACACCCGCACGGTGCTGTCCTGCCTTCCCCCGGAGCCGGGGCCGGCCGGCCGGAAGCTGCCGACGCCCACGACTTCCTTCGCCGCCGCAGTCGCGCAGTCCCTCACCGAGGGTTCCACCGCATTGCACGCCATGGGCGAGATCCTCGGCTGGCTGACCGACGTGCGGTCCCGGAGGGAGCTGGTGCAGCAGCGGGTTCCCCTGAAGGAGACCGCGTTCAGCGGCTGGCGGCGTGACGAACACGCCATCGCGCACAAGGGCGGGGACTACTTCCGGGTCATCGGGGTGAGCGTCCGGGCCAGCAGCCGGGAGGTGTCCTCGTGGAGCCAGCCGTTGCTGGCTCCCGCCGGCCCCGGTCTGGCCGCCTTCGTCACCAAGCGGATCCGGGGCGTCCTCCACGTCCTGCTACAGGCCCGTACCGAAGCCGACCTGCTCAACGGCCCGGAAATGGCACCGACCGTGCAGTGCCGTCCACTCAACTACCGTTCGGTGCCCGCCGAACACCAGCCCGCCTACCTCGACTACGAGCTGTCGGCCGATCCCGCACGCATCCGCTACGACACTCTCCAGTCGGAGGAGGGCGGCCGCTTCCACCACGCGGAGAACCGCTACGTCGTGGTGGAGGCCGAGGACGACTTCCCGGTCGAGGTGCCCCAGGACTTCCGCTGGCTCACCCTGCACCAGATCCTCGCCCTGCTGCACCACAGCAACTACCTCAACGTGGAGGCCCGCAGCCTCGTCGCCTGCATCCAGGCCCTGAGCTGAGCGCTCCGAAGGGAACCCCATGCCCTCCCCCCCGTCTGCGCTTCGGTGTGCTGGGTGCCGCCGACATCGCCCTGCGCCGCACCGTGCCCGCGCTGGTCGCCCACCCGGACGTCACCGTGGTCGTGGTCTCCAGCCGGGACGCGGCCCGCGCCGCCCGTTTCGCCGAATCCTTCGGGTGCGAGGCGGTCCCGGGCCACCAGGCGCTGCTGGACCGCGACGACATCGACGCGCTGGGGTGGAGGCGGCGCTGCTGCGGGGTAAGCACGTCCTGGTGGAGAAGCCGCTGATCGCGACCCGCTCCGGGGCCGAGGACCTGATCGCCCTGGCACGCCCCCGCGGCCTGGTCCTGATGGAGAACTTCACGTCGCTGCACCACACGCAGCACCGCGCCGTCATGGACCTCCTGCGGGAAGGGACGATCGGCGAACTGCGCTCGCTGTCCGCGGCGTTCACGATCCCACCGAAACCGGAGGGCGACATCCGGTACCAGCCCGACGTGGGCGGAGGCGCCCTGCTCGACATCGGCATCTACCCCCTGCGGGCGGCGCTGCACTTCCTGGGCCCCGACCTGCACGCGGTCGGCGCGGTCGGTTTCGCTCTTCGCGGTCTGGAAACATTCTTCAACCATCCACCGGGTTCCCGCGATTCGCGCGAGTTCCTCCAGCGGAGTTCCGGCCGGGCAG
>NZ_JBEXFG010000123.1:0-2390 GCF_040606675.1 Streptomyces sp. NPDC005393
ATTGCCCGACCTTACCCAGATGGTCCGCTGAGGCCACCTGGTTTTGCAGACAGCTCCAAGACCAGGGCACATAACGATCTACGACTGGAGTACTAAGCACACTCGACCCGCCCCTCCGCAACATCGACAGCGGAGGGGAAGATGGCACACTCTCGCGGCCCGGGCGTGCTATCAGGGGAGTGGACAACGTCGCGGTTGACGACCTGAGCCTGGTGTAGTGCCGTGACCAAAGGTCATTTCACGGCGCGTCGTCCATCAAGCACCCACGCTTAAGCAGCGCCTCGACGGTCGTTCCACGCCGCTCAGCCATCTCACGGAACGCAGCGCACTCGCGTTGCCAAGCCAGTGCCCGTGCCGCCGCGGACTGGCGAATGTACTCGTCGCTTGAGATGCCTAGATGAGCGGCATGCGTGTCGATGGCAGCTCGTTCCGTAGAGGTGAAGGTCATCGGCAATCCTCCGGCTCGTAGGCCCCACACCGGCCCGGGTAAGTACAGCAATCCTCTCGTGCCGACAGCGCTCTGATCCTCGACTGCCCAGATGGTGGAGCGGCGGAGTGCTGCCACAGATGTAACGGCCCCATCGGGGAACCGAGAAATGCGGCTCGTGTAGGTAACGGAATGTCCCTTCATGGAGTCGGCAGGGTGGTGACCGGCGGGTTTCGCGTCGGGCGGGTTGGTCGTCGGCGCGGTGACCCCGGGGTGCCGGTTCATCTCGTCAGCCGGGAATGCTGTATGTCAGGTGTTCGCGACTGGTCGCGACGTGACATTGAGGTGCCCTGAAGTTTCCGGACAGGGGCCCGCGTAGGGTTATGAACGTCCGGAAAGAGAGAGAAGTGCCACCCAGATACTCCCAGCAGTTCAAAGACGAGGCCGTCCGTATGGTGCTCGATGGCCCTCGCCCGATCACCCATGTTGCCGCCGAACTCAGCATCCACGAGACCAGCCTCGGCAAATGGGTCTCGCAATACCGGGCATCGCTGAACCCCGGGCCGCAGCCAGGAACCGGCGAACCGAAGACTGACCGCGAACGGCAGCTTGAACGCGAGAACCAGAAGCTCCGAGAGGAGAACGCGTTCCTCAAAAAAGCAGCCTTAGATTCAACCGGTCAGAGCAACAGTGCTGGTCGAGGACGGTTTACGTGGCGAGACTGGGTCGGCCGGGGATGTCGGACGAGATGAAGGCCGACTTGTGGCGGCGGTGGAGGGCCGGGGAATCGATCAGCGTCATCTCAAGGCAGATCGGTAAGCCGCCCGGTTCGGTGTTCACCGTCCTCAAGCACCACGGAGGGATCGCTCCCGAACCCCGCAAAGCGCGCGCCGGAAACTTGACCATGGGCGAGCGGGAGGAGATCTCACGTGGTCTTTGTGCCGGAGAGTCCTACCGGGCCATCGCCGGCCTCCTGGGGCGTGCAGTGTCGACGATCAGTCGTGAAATCAGCAACAACGGCGGACGCGACGTTTACCGGGCGATCGCCGCGCACGAACGGGCACTTGAGCGCGCCCGGCGCCCGAAGCAGTGCCTGCTCGCCCGCAGGCCCGCGCTGAGGCAGACGGTGCTGACCCTGCTGAGGGAGGAGTGGTCGCCGGAACAGATCGTCGGCCACCTGCGTCGGCATCACGGTGACGACCCGGGGATGGAGATCAGCCACGAGACGATCTACCGATCGGTCTACACCACCCGCTGGAAGGTGATCCCTCGCGAGCTGTGCAAGCGCCTGCGAACTGGCCGCCCGATCCGGAAGAACAAGCGCCACACGGTGAAAGGACAGTGGCGCTCACAGATCACCGATGCCCGACCAATCGAGGAGCGGCCCCAGGCGGCGGAGGACCGCAGCGAGTTCGGGCATCTGGAAGGCGATCTGGTGATCGGCTCGAACAACAGCCAGGTCGCCACACTGGTCGACCGGAAGTCACGGTTCCTCACGGTCGTGAAACTCGCCAGCCGCCACACCACCGTGGTCGTTCCCGCTCTGGCCGACACCTACGAACGCATGGACCCCCGACTACGCAGCACGCTGACCTGGGATCGCGGCATGGAACTGGCAGCCCACAAGCGGTTCACCGCCGACACCGGTGTCGACGTGTTCTTCGCAGCCCCGCGTAGCCCCTGGCAACGTGGCACCAACGAGAACACCAACAAGCTGCTCCGGCAGTACCTGCCCAAAGGCACAAACCTGTCGACGTTCAGCCAGGACGACCTTGACGCCATCGCGACGAAGCTCAACAACCGTCCGCGCAAGTGCCTGAGATTTCGCACACCAGCCGAGAGTGTTGCCTTGACCGGTTGAATCTAAGGCCTCCTTCTTCGCCAGCGAGCATCGGTGATCTCCCGCTACGAGTTCATCGACGCGGAGAAGGCATGCTTCCGTATCGTCGACATGTGCCGTTGG
>NZ_JBEXFG010000124.1:0-2369 GCF_040606675.1 Streptomyces sp. NPDC005393
CGGGGCCGCGACCTGATCAACACGTACGGACCCACCGAGGCCACCGTGATCGTGGCCACCGGTTGGGTGGACCCGGAACGCGAAGGGACGGTCCCGTTCGGCTCGCCCATCGCCAACACGCGGATGTTCGTGCTCGACAGGTCGCTCGAGCCGGTCGCGGTCGGTGTCGTGGGCGAGCTGTACGTGGCGGGCGCGGGCCTGGCCCGCGGCTACCTGGGCCGGGCGGCGCTGACGGCGGAGCGATTCGTCGCCGACCCGTACGGCGGCCCGGGCTCCCGCCTCTACCGCACCGGGGACCTGGCGCGCTGGACCGCAGACGGTCAGCTGATGTTCGCCGGGCGGGCCGACGAACAGGTCAAGCTGCGCGGGTTCCGCATCGAACTGGGCGAGGTGCAGGCGGCGACAGCCGCACACCCAGACCTCTCTCAGGCCGCGCTGGTCGTCCGCGAGGACGCCCCGGGCGACAAGCGGCTGGTCGCCTACGTCGTGCCCGCCGACGGCAGCGCCGAGGAGTCCGTCGAATCCGGACTCCTCGCCGATGTGCGGCAGTTCGTCGCTCACAGACTGCCCGCGCACATGGTCCCGGCAGCGGTGGTGGTGCTGGACGCATTGCCCCTGACGGTGAACGGGAAGCTGGACCGCAAGAAATTGCCCGCTCCGGACTACGCGTCCGGGAAAGCGGGAGGAGGACGCCGGCCGTCGACGCCGCAGGAGGAACTCCTGTGCACCGTTTTCGCCGAAGTACTGGGACTGCCCGAGGTCGGAGTCGATGACGACTTCTTCGAACTCGGCGGCCACTCACTGCTGGGCGTCCGGCTCGTCAGTCAGATCAGGGCTGTTCTGGGTGTCGAGGTGGAGATCCGGGCGCTGTTCGACGCGCCGACGGTCGCAGGGCTCGCACAGCAGCTTGGAAAGCAGAAGTCAGCAAGGCCGGCGTTGCGGCCGATGCGTAACCAGGGGGATTTCTAATGTTTCCGTTGTCATTCGCGCAGCGCCGTCTGTGGTTCATCGAGCAGCTCGAGGGCCCGAGCCCGACGTACAACATCCCGATGGCCGTGCGGCTGTCGGGCCGACTGGACAGCGGGGCGCTGAACGCCGCCCTGCGGGACGTCATCGGCCGGCACGAGGTGCTGCGCACGGTGTTCACGGTCTCCGGGGGCGAGCCGTACCAGCAGGTGCTGAAGCTCGTTGACGTGGAGTGGAACCTCCAGAACGTCGACGTGTCCGCCGACGCGGCGGCCGGCTTGACCGACGTGGTCGGCCGCGCTGCCGGGCAGCCGTTCGACTTGTCGGCGGAGGTGCCGATTCGCGCCTGGCTGTTCTCGGTGGCGCCCGACGAGTACGTCCTGCTCGTGGTGGTCCACCACATCGCCAGTGACGGCTGGTCGTCCGGCCCGCTGACCCGGGACCTCGCGGTCGCCTACTCGGCCCGCTGCCAGGACGGCATGCCCGAGTGGGAGCCCCTGCCGGTCCAGTACGCCGACTACGCGCTGTGGCAGCGCGAACTCCTCGGTGACGCCGAGGACCCCGACAGCGTGCTCTCCCGCCAGCTCGCCTACTGGCGCCAGGCGCTGGTCGGCGCTCCGGAAGAGCTGGAACTGTCCTACGACCACCCGCGCCCGGCCGTGGCCGGCTACGGCGGCCACCGCGTCCCGCTGGACGTTCCGGCGGAGGTGCACGCACGGCTGGTGGAGGTGGCCCGCGCCGAGGGCGTCACTACCTTCATGGTGCTGCAGGCCGCGCTGGCGGTCCTGCTGTCCCGGCTGGGCGCCGGTACCGACATCCCGATCGGGTCGGCCAACGCCGGACGTACGGACGCCGCCCTCGACGACCTCGTCGGCTTCTTCGTCAACACCCTCGTGCTGCGCACGGACCTCTCCGGCGACCCGACGTTCACCGAGGTGCTCGCCCGGGTCCGGGAGACGGGCCTGTCGGCCTTCGGTCACCAGGACGTGCCCTTCGAGCGGCTGGTGGAGGAGCTGGCGCCGCCGCGCTCGCTCGCGCTGCACCCGCTGTTCCAAGTGATGCTCACCCTGCAGAACAACGCCGAGGTGTCCCTGGAACTGCCCGGTGTCCAGGTCGGCGAGGTGGAGGACGAACTCGCCGCCGGCGCGTCGGCGGCCAAGTTCGACCTCGACGTGAGCGTCGAGGAAGCCTTCGACGCCCAGGGCGCCCCGGCGGGGCTGCGCGGTGTGCTGACCGCCGCGGCCGACCTCTTCGAAGCCGACACGGCGGGGCGGCTCGCCGAGCGCCTCACCCGAGTCCTGCGGACCGTGACCGCGGAGCCGCAGGTGCGGCTGAGCGCGGTGGGTGTGCTCGACGAGGACGAGCGCCGTCGGGTGCTGGTGGAGTGGAACGACACGGCGGCC
>NZ_JBEXFG010000125.1:0-2349 GCF_040606675.1 Streptomyces sp. NPDC005393
GCGAGCACGATCCGCCCGTCAGCCGCGCGCGGCAACGGCGTCGAGGCAAGCAGCCTGCGCAGGCGGCGCGGCTCCAGCCAGCCATGATTGACCGCGTCGTACATCGCCCCGTGCCCGCGCCGGTGCTCGGCCGTGAGCGTCAGCTCGACCAGCGAGGTGACCGGACCATCCGCGCACAGCACCGCGTCGGTGAGCTCGAAGAGCGCATCCGCCCGACTGTAAAGACAGTCGTAGAACTGGACACGAAAGTGGGACAGGACGCCCAGCGCGGCGTCAGCAGACTGTTCAGGGGCGAGACTCTTCACCAGCGGCGCTTCCTTCACGCGACGTTGCTCGACACCTCGAAGCGTGAAGAACGGCCGCCCTGCTGTCTCAGGAACAAACCAAGATCAGCAGGTCGAGTGACCGGCGAGGTTAAAGATCAAGCTGAGCTCCTGATGGTTGGTCGGCTTGTGGGGTGGCCGTCGCATGAGGGGAGCGCAAGGGGAGCGCATTGGGATTGGTGATCCAGGCCCGTGGCCTGGTCTTTTGTGGCGAACGGCGATTCCGCTGCTGAAGTCTTGTGGCAGTCGGCGTGTCGGTGCTGGGATTGGCGGTTCAAACGGGTCGAAGGAAGAGCCGCGCATCGGGGCATGAGCGTGAGTGGCAACGAGCGCGGAGTTTTCTGAGCGCCCTGGACGCTTGTTTCGTGACGATCTGGAGTTCACCCGTTTCTGTTGGGGTCCGGCAAGTGCTCGGCCGAGCTCCGGGCCGATCCGTCGCGCTGTAGGAGTCCGGGGTCGCTGCTCTACGCCTTCGTGTCTGTGCGAGCTGGGAACGGAGAGCGAGATCCGGCTTGGATGTCCGTCTCTTCGGCCGCCGCCAGGCGATCAGGTGACACATCGCGCGGTCATCGGGTCTGCCGGGGCGTCAGGGCGTCGGGCGATGTCCGGGGCGAGCAGGTCCGTCCACCGCCGGCGCTCTCGCTGGCCACGGTCAGGCTGTGAAGGGTTTAGTTCGGTTGACAGCTGTCCAGGTCGTGGCGAAGTCTCAAGTGGCAGATTCTCCAGCGCGAGGAGTGTGGCCGGTGGACAGCGACGAGCTCTTGGCCCTACTGGCCGCGGTGGGGCACCCGCAGCGTCTGAGGGTCATCGCCGAGCTCGCCGACGGCCGACAGTACGTCAGTGAGCTGGCCCGACGGCTGGAGATGTCCCGTCCTCTTCTGTACATGCACCTCGACCGCCTCGAGAAGGTGGGCCTGGTCGTCGGGAGCCTGAACGCCTCCGAGGAGGGGAAGGCGCTCAAGTACTTCGAGCTGGTCCCGTTCGAGCTGAACCTGAACACCGATCTGATCCTCGGGGTGGTGCAGGCCGACGACGCCTGGGCGGAGGCGAGCACTCCTTGGCGGATGCGCAGAACGTGTCCCGCACCCCGGCCCCGGTGTCCGACGACGCGCTGGGCCCCGGGACGCGGCTCGACGACCATGAGTGGTACCCGTGTCGAAGTCCTCCGTGACAGCCACCAGGACTCCGCCGGCTTCCTCCAAGCTGCGCAGGTTGACCTGGCTCTCGTGGTTGTTGCGACCGAAGCGACTCCACTTCCACACGAGGACGCAGTCCGCCTCGCCCTCTCGCACCCGCTCGATCAACTGGGCGATCTGGCGCTTGGCGAACGAGCGGCCAGTCATGCCTAGGTCCTGCACCGGCTCGCCCACGACCTCGATGTCGTGCTCCTTCGCGTACATCTCGCAGGCATAGCTCTGCTGCTCGGGGGAGTACATCTCCTCCCGAGCCATGCTGACGCGGATGTTGACGATCGCCTTCGCGAGCTGCCGGGCACGTCCCCTTCGAGCCACCTGGGCCTCGTTGCTGTGATCTGGCGACAGTATGTACGTGTTTTCCTGCCGCCCTGAGGCGCAACCCACCCCTGGCGCTTCTGGATCGACGGCGAACCGTCGGTGAGCCCCTACCGGGGACACAGCCCCCGGCGCCGGAATACGACGCGTCGTCAGGTCGGAACTTGACTCCCGCTGAACAGACGCCTAACGTAGCCCGAGCCGCTTGAGACGGGCAGCGCTGTCGGCACGGACCTTACGATCCGGTCGCAGCAAGCCCCAGGCGGCAAACCACTACTCACGACTCCCGAACAGGGTCTTATCTCGCTGCGCGAAATTACGGCCCGTGGCTCCGATTAGGCACCCGGTGGGAAATTCGCTAAAGTAGTGGACACGCCGGAAGGCGCGAAACACCCCGCTCCAACAGGGGGCCGGAAACGTAATTCGGACCGGAAACGGAACGGAAAACGGATCTGGTAAGGTTGGAAACACGAAAGACCGAAGGGAAGCGCCCGGAGAAACCGGTGATACGGTTT
>NZ_JBEXFG010000126.1:0-2161 GCF_040606675.1 Streptomyces sp. NPDC005393
CGGGGCCGCGACCTGATCAACACGTACGGACCCACCGAGGCCACCGTGATCGTGGCCACCGGTTGGGTGGACCCGGAACGCGAAGGGACGGTCCCCTTCGGTTCACCGGTGGCCAACACCGGGCTGTACGTGCTCGACAGGTCGCTCGAGCCGGTCGCGGTCGGTGTCGTGGGCGAGCTGTACGTGGCGGGCGCGCAACTGACGCGCGGCTACCACGGCCGCCCCGAACTCACCGCCGAGCGGTTCGTGGCCAGCCCCTTCGCCGGAGCCGGAACGCGGATGTACCGCACCGGCGACCTGGCCCGCTGGGAAGCCGACGGTCAGCTCACGTTCGCCGGGCGCGCCGACGAACAGGTCAAGCTGCGCGGGTTCCGCATCGAACTGGGTGAGGTGCAGGCGGTGGCGGCCGGGCACCCGGACGTGGCGCAGGCCGCGGTCGTCGCCCGCGAGGACACCCCCGGCGACAAGCGCCTCGTCGCCTACGTCGTCCCCGCCGACGGCGCGGGCGCCGGGCTGCCAGCGGCGGTGCGCGGCCTCGTGGCCGAGCGGCTGCCGGAATACATGGTGCCGACGGCGGTCGTGGTGCTGGACGAGCTGCCCCTGACCGTCAACGGAAAGCTGGACCGCAAGGCGCTCCCGGCGCCCGACTACGGCGACCCGGTGAGCCCGGGCCGGGCCCCCTCCACGCTCCACGAGGAGATCCTCGCCAGCGTCTTCGCCCAGGTCCTGGGCGTGGACACCGTAGGCGTCGACGACGACTTCTTCGATCTGGGCGGTCACTCGCTCCTCGCCGTCCGCCTGGTCAGCCGCGTGCGGGCCGTGCTCGGCGTGGAGGTGCCGCTGCGCGCGCTGTTCGAAGCGCCGACGGTGGCCCGGCTCGCCGCCCGGCTCGCCGACGCCGACCGGGCCCGTCTGGCCCTGACGGCCTGGGAACGCCCCGAGCGGGTGCCGCTGTCCTTCGCGCAGCGCCGCCTGTGGTTCATCGGCCAGCTGGAGGGGCCGAGCGCGACCTACAACATCCCGATGGCGCTCCGCCTCGGGGGCCGCATCGACGCGCAGGCGCTGAACGCCGCCCTGCGGGACGTCATAGGCCGCCACGAGGTGCTGCGCACCGTGTTCGCGGTGGCCGACGGCGAGCCGTACCAGCAGGTGCTGGCGCTCGCGAACCTGCCGTGGAAGCTCGACGTCGTGGACCTGTCCACCACGGACACCGAGGTGGACGTGGACACCGCGGTGGCGGAGGCGGCGAGCCACGCCTTCGACCTGTCGTCCGAGGTACCCATCCGGGCCTGGCTGTTCACGGTGGCGCCCGACGACCACGTGCTCCTGGTGGTGGTCCACCACATCGCCGGTGACGCCTGGTCAACGGGCCCGCTGGCCCGGGACGTCTCCGCCGCGTACGCCGCGCGCCGAGAGGGGCACGAACCCGAGTGGGCACCGCTGCCGGTGCAGTACGCGGACTACGCGCTGTGGCAGCGCGCGCTGCTCGGCGACGACCAGGACCCCGAAAGCCTCGTCTCCCGCCAGATGGCCTACTGGCGCGAGGCGCTGGCCGGGATTCCCGAGGAACTGACACTGCCCTTCGACCACGCGCGCCCGTCGGTGGCCAGCCACCGTGGGCACGGAGTCTCCCTGGAGATCCCGGCGGAGGTGCACGCGCGGCTGGTGGAACTGGCGCGGGCCGAGGGCGTGACGGTGTTCATGGTGCTCCAGGCCGCGCTGGCGGTGCTGCTGTCGCGGTTCGGAGCCGGAACGGACATCCCGATCGGGTCGGCGAACGCCGGACGCACGGACGAAGGGCTGGACGATCTCGTCGGCTTCTTCATCAACACGCTGATGTTGCGTGCGGACCTGTCGGGGGACCCGACGTTCCGCGAGCTGCTGTCCCGGGTCCGTGAGGCCGGTCTCTCCGGCTTCGCGCACCAGGACGTGCCGTTCGAGCGGCTGGTCGAGGAACTCGCCCCCGCGCGTTCCCTGGCCCGCCACCCGCTCTTCCAGGTGATGCTCACCCTGCAGAACAACGCCGAGGCGGTCGTGGACCTGCCCGGGGTCCAGGCGGGAGGAGCCTCGGCGGGCACGTCCGCGGCGAAGTTCGACCTCGAGTTCAGTGTCGGGGAGTCCTTCGGGCCCGGCGGCGTGCCGGCGGGTCTGCGCGGTGCGG
>NZ_JBEXFG010000127.1:0-2149 GCF_040606675.1 Streptomyces sp. NPDC005393
CCCTGCACCCCCGCCCCCTCCCGTCTCGTCGGCGGCCCCCTGACCGGTGGCCCCCTCCCACCTCCGGTCGCCAGTCCGCCCCTCGGCGACCCGCGGCTCGGTGGGGCGGTCTCCAGTCCGGCCCTCGGCGGCCCCCGTTCGGTGGGACGCGTCCCCGGTCCCGTCGGCGGCCCGCCCGTTGGCCCGGTCGGTCGTTGGTTTGGCGGTGGTGGTGAGGGGAGCGGTCGGCGGTGTGTGAAGTGTCCGGTGACGAGGGGCGGAGCCTGTGGGTTCAGGGGGCCATACTCGTGGGGTGACTCCAGGTGCGTATGACGCTGTGATCCTGGCCGGGGGTGCCGCTCGGCGGCTCGGTGGGGTGGATAAGCCCGCATTGCGGGTGGGCGGGCGGGCCTTGCTCGATCGGGTGCTGGGCGCCTGTCGCGGTGCCGGGGAGACCGTCGTCGTCGGGCCGCGCAGGCCCACCGTACGGCCCGTGCGGTGGGCGCGGGAGGAGCCGCCCGGTGGCGGCCCCGTCGCCGCAGTCGACGCGGGCGTACGGCACACCACCGCTCCCGTTCTTCTCGTACTCTCCGCCGATCTGCCCTTCCTCACCGCCGAGACCGTCCAGGCCCTCCTCGCTGGCCTCGGAGAGGCCGAGGGGGTCGTGCTCACCGACTCCGACGGCCGTGAGCAGCCCCTCGTCGCCGCCTACCGCGCCGAGCCGCTGCGTCGGGAGATCGCCCTCCTCGCCGCCGAGCACGGCGACCTCGGCGGGCTTCCGCTCCGGCTGCTCACCACGGAGCTGACCCTCGGCCGGCTCCACCACCCCAGCGCGTCCTTCGACTGCGACACCTGGCAGGACATCACCACAGCTCGTACGAGGATCAGGGAGCATGGAAACGTGTTGGACGAATGGATTGCCGCAGTCAAGGCGGAACTCGGTATCGACCTCGATGTCGACACCACCGCCCTCCTCGACCTGGCCCGTGACGCCGCGCACGGTGTCGCCCGGCCCGCTGCCCCGCTGACCACCTTCCTCGTCGGCTATGCGGCGGCCCAGCGGGGCGGCGGTCCGGAGGCGCTGGCGGACGCGACCGCCAAGGCCGCCGCGCTGGCCGCTCGTTGGGCCGCCGAGGACGAGACGCCCGAGCAGTCGGCCGGATGACGCACCGGGACCCCAGGGCCGGGGACGCCGACGCGCTCGACCGCGAGGTCGACGAGGCGTTGGCACTGGCCAACGAGCGCGCCTACCGCGAGTCGGAGTCCTCGCCGGAAGGCCGGTCGGGGACTGCCGACGCCGGGGAAGGGGACTGGGCCGACCCCGCCCTTGACGTGGCGGAACCCTCCTCATCGGCCCCCGAGGATGACTGGGCCGAGGCCGCCCTTGATGTTGCCTCCGGACGAGCCACCGGTCGGCACGTCCGCGATCGGCACCGCCCGGCCGAGCCGGTGGCTGCTGACGGGCGAACCGCCGACCGCCCAGCCGAGCCGCGGGCCGCCGGCCCGGGGGCTGACAACCGGACGGGGGGCCGGGCCGCCGACGGGCGGAGTGACGACCAGGGCCGGGCCACCGGGACGCGAGCCGACGACCGGGCGCGGGTCGCCGAGGGCCGGACCGGAGACCGCCCCACCGAGCCGGGGGCCGCCGAGGGCCGGACCGGGGACGCGTCCCACCGAACGGGGGCCGCCGAGGGGCGGACCGGAGACCGCCCTACCGGGCCGCGGGCCGCCGAGGGGCGGACCGGGGACCGCCCTACCGGGCCGGGGGTCGCCGAGGGCCGGACCGGAGACCGCCCCACCAAGCCGCGGGTCGCCGAGGGGCGGACCGGAGACCGCCCTACCGAGCCGGGGGCCGCCGAGGGGCGGACCGGAGACCGCCCTACCGAGCCGGGGGTCGCCGAGGGGCGGACCGGAGACCGCCCTACCGAGCCGGGGGTCGCCGAGGGGCGGACCGGAGACCGCCCCACCGGGCCGGGGGCCGCCGAGGGGCGGACTGGCGACCGGAGGTGGGAGGGGGCCACCGGGCGGCGGGTCGCCGACGAGACGGGAGGGGGCGGGGGTGCAGGGGCGGGGGGCCTGGACGCTGACGTGTATTTGTGGCGCCAATCTCCGGCCAACCCAACGCCTCCGAGCACCGGCGCCGTAAATATACGGTCCAGGCCCCCCGCCC
>NZ_JBEXFG010000128.1:0-2093 GCF_040606675.1 Streptomyces sp. NPDC005393
CGGTCTCTGCCGTCAGGTGGTTGCAGTGGCCCAGGGGTTGGGAATCGTGTTGCCGCGGTAGCGATACCGGGTGACCGGGATCGCGCTGATCTTCCGCAACTCGATCTCGCCCGCGCTGATCGGCAGCCACCGCCCGGTGGGGGTGGTGAGCCGTCTGCGAACGTCCGACCAGTTCCAGTGATGCCGCTCTTGCAGCAGCCGGATGACTCGCCACCAGACGAAGTTGTCCAGGTTGCTGAAGGTGCGCTTCGCGACGGCATGCCTGAAATAGTTGGCCCATCCGTGTGTGACCTGGTTCAGGTTCACCAGGACCACGGCCAGGTCCTGCTGCGACGTTCTGTGGGTGAGGGTACGTATCTTCGCTTTCACCGACCGCAAAGGCCGGTCGGCGATGAAGGTGTAGACGTACCACTTGTCCGTCCCGCGTTTGCGGCGCCACTGGATGTGAAACCCCAGGAAGTCGAACCCCTCGCTCAGGTACACCAGTTGGGTCTTGGCTTCCGAGAGCCGCAACCCCATTGGTGCGAGGACCTGGGCGACCTCCTCGCGCAGTGCCTCGGTGTCCTGCCTGGTCCCTTTGACCAGGACGACGAAGTCGTCCGCGTAGCGGACCAGCCGCCACGAGGGCAGGCCCTTGGCGCCACGCCGTTCGCGCCGACCGCTGGTGGACAGTTCCCCGTCCGGTTCCCATGCCCGATGCAGGTGCTCATCGAGCGCCGACAGGGCTATGTTCGCCAGGAGAGGGGAGATGATGCCCCCTTGCGGTGTGCCGGTGAAGGTCTCCTGACGCTCTCCGAGCTCCGTGAGGAGGCCGGACTTCAGGAATCCCTTCACCAGCGCCAGTACCCGTTTGTCCTTGATCCTCATCCGGACACGGTCCATCAGCGCGGCGTGGTCGATCTCGTCGAAACACGCCGCGATGTCCGCGTCCAGCACCCACCGATATTCATGGGTGCCGTAGAAGTGGATCTCAGCAATCGCGTCCTGAGCACGCCGCTTGGGCCGGAACCCGTAGGAGACCGGCTTGAAGTCGGCCTCGAAGATCGGCTCCAGCACCAGCTTCAGCGCGGCCTGGACGACCCGGTCGGCGATCACTGGAATGCCCAGCCGCCGAACCTTTCCCGACCCACCCGGCTTGGGGATCTTGCGTTCCCGCACGGGTAGCGGCCGGAACGAGCCCTGCCTGAGCTGGGCCCGTAGGTCGTCCAGGAATCCGGGGACCCCGAATCGCTCCTCGACGTCGGCGGCCGTCAGGCCGTCCACGCCAGGAGTGCGGGCTCCCCGGTTGCCGGCGACCCGGTCGAACGCCACGATCAACGTCGCCGGGTCGTGCACGAGGTTGAACAGATCATCGAACCGGCGGCCGGGGTCGGCCGCCGCCCAACGGTGAAGCTTGGCCTGCATCTCCGATACCCGCTGGCGCGGACCCACCGGGTCCACCTCCGACAGGGCACCGCTGTTCAGCGGTGCGTCTTTCGGCATTGCAGCCTCCTTCCCTCCTCGATACCGCTGCCGCCCTTCCCCATGTGCACGGGCTCTCCCCGGCTCGGAGTACTACGGCGGCTCCGCCCCACCCGGACCATTCGGCGGTCGATGCACCTATCCCCAATCGGGCACTGGCCGTGCACGACAGGGGAGTTGAGAACGGGCGGTTCCCGTGTTCACTGCGATTCGCTCGTTGGAGTAGGAGCCCGACTGTGTCCCTGCGGCATCGCCACGAGTACGCCGCAGACCTTCCTCGTGGCCTCCCGAACGGCTTCGAAATACCGGACAAGGAGTTCCCCGCCGCCACCAGACAGCGAGTGCGCACCGCCTCCGGCCCAGATCCACCAGGTTTCGAGCCGGTGTAGTCGTTAAGAGACGTAAAGACGCCGGTTCCTCGCGTACTCCTCTCCATCCCGCTCGCCGAACCCGCACCATCTGGCAGTACTGGCACGTCCCGGCTTTGTCAGGGCCGCTCCCGCCCTCCCCGGCATCACCCGGATCAGACTGCCCTCAGCTCCACCTCCCTGCTACGACAGGTCGGCGGTGAAGGTCTTTCACCTCCACACGAATCACAGCGCCTCACGGCGCAACTCGAAGACGAGCCATGC
>NZ_JBEXFG010000129.1:0-2093 GCF_040606675.1 Streptomyces sp. NPDC005393
ACTGCCCCTGGACACCCGCGAAAGCCTCATCGATCACCGGCGCGGCGGCATGCTTCAGTCCGCGCTCTCGGAGAGCAGTTCCAAGAGCGCGTTGGGTCGGGTGGCCCGGGGGAATTTCACCCCCGGGCTCCCACAGATCCCGGCGTGACAGTCTCCCGTCACCGGGCTCCTATTATCCTGGTCACCAGATCGAGTGGACCCATTTCCAGTGGGCGAAGAAGAGCGGGTACGCGGTGGTGACCTGCTTCCATCTCCGGTGGAACTTCTTGAAGGTCGTCAGCCGTCGGTATTTCTTGCGGACCCAGCGCATCAGGTAGTAGTTGATGCGCTTGAGGAGGGGATACAACTCAGTGCGATAGAAGGCACCGTAGTATTGCATCCAGCCGCGGATGATGGGGTTGAGCCATCGCGCGAACTCGCCGAGGGTGTAGCCGATGTGCATGTGGAGCCGCCAGGAGCGGACCTCCATGCTCATCTTCTTCAGGGCGTCCTTGCTGGGCGACGCTGGAACGTGAAACCGAGGAAGGTGAACGACGTTGCCGCGACACCACCGTGGCGCCCGTCTCTTCCGCAGTACACGATCCGGGTCTTAGCCGGGTGCAGTTGCAGGCCGACCTCTTCCATCCTGTCCCCGATCGCCGTCAGGACCTCACGGGCCCGGCGCTCGGAGTCGCAGTGCACGACTGCGTCATCTGCGTAACGTTCGAACTGGACGTCCGGAAAATTCCGGGAGAGCCACAGATCGAATGCGTAGTGCAGAAAAAGGTTCGCCAGCACGGGAGAAACCGCTGAACCTTGCGGGGTTCCACGGTCTCTTTGCCGCAAGGTGCCGTCGGGAAGTTGCAGTGGAGCGGCAAGCCACCGCTTCACATACAGCACGACCCACGCGGCATTGGTATGGGTTTCCACCGCCTTGATGACGAGGTCCCAGCGGACGCTGTCGAAGAATTTGGAGACATCGAGATCGACGGCCCACCTCTTCTTCCAACACCGCCGCCGGCATGCTTCGACCGCGTTCAGAGCTGACCTGTTCGGCCGGTAGCCGTAGGAGTCTGGGTGGAACACCGCTTCCACCCGTTTCTCCAGATGAGCGGCCGCCACCGTCTGGGCGATTCTGTCCGCGACCGTGGGCACACCGAGCAAACGAACCCCGCCGCCGTGCGGCTTCGGGATTTCCACGCCTCTCACCGGAGGGGGAAAGTAGCTTCCCGAGGCCATCCGATTCCAGATCTTATAGAGGTTCCCCTTCAGATCCTTCTCGAACGCCTCGATCGTGCAGCCATCCACTCCCGGAGCACCCTGGTTGGCCTTGACCTTCAGGTACGCCTCCCAGACCTCCATCTTCGATATCTCGAACGACTTGATCTGTGACTTCAGCTCGTCCACGCAGCTCCTCCCAGGGAACTCCTGGTTGACCGAACAAACGAACCACGGATAATCCGGCCCCTTCACTCCACTCCCACCGCGCCCAGCAGGAGGTTCACCGCTACTACGAACCGGTCCGCCAACACACTCCGCATCGGTACTCAGTTCCTCGCGGGTTGTCCGCTTGGAAGGCTCCCTTTTACAACACTGCACAAAGAACGCAGGGTTGAGGCATCGAAGTGTGTCTTCCCACGTTCCGCACAAAAGCAGCAGACCAGATTCACGTCGCCTCCACGCCGGGCACCACCTGGCCAGTAAACGGGTTTCCGCCAGACTCATCCCGGGCCAAAAAGTAACACCCGGTTCTGATGCCATCTCATCAATAACGACGCGTCAACAGCGATCCCCTACAAGGGGACTGCGCTCCGTCTCCCTGATCCCCACCTGACGCCTCACGGACGCCTTTTCCACAGTCGCTCACCACGGTCACGTCACCGCTCCCGCAGCATGTGGCGGTTTGAAGTCTCCCCCCGCAGGGCGACTCCGAAGGGCCGAAATCCTTCATCTCCCGTGCAGCACCGCGTTCAACTACTCAACTACCGCAAGCAGCCTCCCGCGTTCGTGGCACACCTTTTCCCATGACCTCCAGGGCCGCGTCACGGCGGGCCAGGTCCTTCTCCAGCCGGGCGACCTTCTTGCGCAGCCGTTCCAGCTCGGCCTCCTCGGCC
>NZ_JBEXFG010000130.1:0-2008 GCF_040606675.1 Streptomyces sp. NPDC005393
GTCGGGGCCGTAGCCGACCTGCATCGCCGCGTGGCTGACGCCCTCGCCCTGTCCCCAGTCGTAGAAGAGCACGTCCCCGGTCTTCTGGCTGTCGGACCCGGCCACGCGTCGGCCACCCGTGCCGGCGCGCCCGGGGCCGGCGGCACGGCTGCCGCCGGGGGCCCGGCACGGCCAGCGTCCCACGGCCCGCCGGGGCCCGCGCCGGACGGGGGCGCGTCGCCCGGCGGGGCCGGCGGGTCGCCGCATACGGCTTCGGCGGCCGTCAGGTCGCAGCCGCCGGCGAAGACCGAGAGGCGGTGGAGGACGGTGCGCTCGGGGGTGTCGAGGAGGTGCCAGGACCAGTCGACGACGGCGCGGAGGGTCTGCTGCCGGGGCAGGACGGTCCGGCTGCCGTTGGTCAGGAGGCGGAAGCGGTCGTCCAGGCGGTCGGCGAGCTGGCGTGGGGTGAGCAGCCGCAGGCGGGCGGCGGCCAGTTCGATGGCGAGCGGAAGGCCGTCGAGGCGGCGGCAGATCTCGGCGCAGGCCACCGGGTCGTCGTCCGTACAAAAGCCGGGCCGGGACGCCGCGCCCCGGTCCTGGAGGAGGCGCAGCGCGACCGGGTCGGGCAGCGGCTCCACGGGGCGCACCAACTCGCCCGGGACGGCCAGCGGTTCGCGGCTGGTGGCCAGGACCGTGACGCCGGGGCACTGCGCGAGGAGGGATTCGGCGAGCCGGGCCGCGGCCTCCACCAGGTGCTCGCAGTTGTCGAGCACGATCAGCATGCGGCGCGGCTCGCAGTGCTCCATGAGCCGTACGAGCGGGTCGTGCGCGCTCGGATCGGCCGCGGCGCGCAGCCCTTCCGCCGCCGTGCCGCGGATGACGGTCTCGCGCGCGCCGAGCGCGGTGAGCACCGTCTCCGGCACGGTCTCCGGGTCGTCCACGGGCGCGAGCTCGGCCAGCCACACCCCGTCCGGCCAGGCGCTCGCCACCGACTCGGCGGCTTCCTGCGACAGCCGCGTCTTTCCGGCGCCGCCGGGCCCGAGAAGGGTGATGAGCCGATGGGCGGCCAGGTCGGTGCGCAGCGTCGCCAGATCGGTCTCCCGGCCGACGAAGCTGGTGAGGCGGGCCCGCAGATTGCCGCGGCCGGGGCGGGCGGCGGCGGGGGCGGGAGTGGTGACGCGCTCGCGTGGCGGCTCGGGCGCCAGCAGCTCCGCGTGGAGCGCGCGCAGCTCAGGGCCGGGGTCGGCGCCCAGCCGGTCGGCGATCTCCGTACGGATCGCCTCGTACGCGGCGAGCGCCTCCGCCGTACGGCCCGTGTCCCGCAGGGCGCGGATGCGCAGCGCGTGCAGCGGCTCGTCCAGGGGGTGCGCGTCGCACAGTCCGGCGAGCACCGGGAGGGCCCGGTCGGCGCGGCCGAGGGCGAGGTCGGCGGCGATCCGGGCGCGGCGCGCGTCGAGCCGGCGGGCCTCGGCGCGGGCGGCGCCCGCCCCGCCGTCGGGGAGGTCGGTGAGTGCCGGGCCGCGCCACAGGGCGAGGGCGTCGTCGAGGAGATCGGCGGCCCTGGCCGGGTCGCCGTCCGCGAGGGCCTGGGCGCCTTCCGCGGCAAGCCGTTCGAAGCGGTGCAGATCGACGTCGTCGGGCACGGCGCTCAGCCGGTAGCCGCCGGGGACCGACGCCACGGCGTCCTTGCCGAGGGCCCGGCGGAGGCGGCCGACCAGGGCCTGGAGCGCCCCGTGCTCGTCGGCGGGCGGGTCCGTGTCCCAGATCTCGGCGATGAGCACGCCGGTGGGACGCGACCGCCCGGGGGCCAGGGCGAGCGCGGTCAGCAGTGCGCGCAGGCGGGCACCGCCGAGGTCGACAGGGGTGCCGTCGTCACGGTGGGCCTGGGTGGTGCCGAGGATGGCGTAGCGCACGGCCCCATTGTGGTCGATGCCCCGCCACGCGGGGGGACCAGGCAGGCGGTTGCCATCGGGATTGCCAGGGAGGTAATGGCGATCTCGCGGCGCGCACCGGCACCGGCGCCGGCCCC
>NZ_JBEXFG010000131.1:0-1987 GCF_040606675.1 Streptomyces sp. NPDC005393
TACTCCAGTCGTAGATCGTGATCTTCATGTCTGATTCGCGGCCTGTCGGCGGTAATGGCTGGCCCTGGCTCGGGCCTGATGGCGGCGTCGCCAGGCGGACCAGCCGAGCCGGTGAGCCACGTCGCACATGGGCCGGACGAATGCTGTGAACAGCCGCTGGATCTCGTTGCAGGTGAGCGGGATCAGTCCGTCCGGGGCGGGATGGCGGGCGTGTTCGTCAGTACGGACGACAGCGAGGAAGGCGTGAGCGAGCATGGCCAGGGTGACCCAGCGGGACCACGAGGTGAAGCGGCGGACTTGGTGTTCGTCCAGTCCGGCCAGGCCCTTTCCTGCCTGGAAAGTCTCCTCCACCCGCCATCTCGACCCGGCGACGCGCACCAGCGTGGCCAGCGGCACCGGGGCCGGCGACCAGCAGCGGTAGTAGGCCAGTTCACCGGTGGTGCGGTTGCGGCGGATCAGCAGCTGGTGGCTGCCGGATCGGGGTTCGGCCAGGTCGATGACGGCCCAGTCGTAGAAACGGTGCCCCTTGGCACCGGCTCCGGCCGACAGCTTCTGCCAGGCCCGCTTGGGGACCTTCGCGGCCAGGGCGTCCGCGCGGAACTTCCCCGCGCTGGTGGCGACTTCATGGGAACAGGCGACGGCGAGCACGTAGCCGACCCCGCGCGCTTCCAGCGCGGCCCGCAGCTTCGGGTTGCCGCCGTAGACCTCGTCGCCTGCGACCCAGCTCACGCGGTGCCCGGCGTCCAGGAACCGACCGATCATGCGGACGGCCAGCTCCGGTTTGGTGGCGAAGACGGTCTGGTCGCCGAGTCCGGCGGCCCGGCAGCGGTCCGGGTCGGTGGTCCACGAGCGCGGTACGTACAGCTCGCGGTCCACCGCTGCGTGCCCGCGTCGGCCCGCGTAGACGAGGTAGACCGCGACCTGGGAGTTCTCGATTCTGCCCGCCGTGCCGGTGTACTGACGCTGGACCCCGACGGTGCGGGTACCCTTCTTCAGGTCTCCGGTTTCGTCGACCACCAGGACTGCGTCGTCGTCGTGCAGGTGCTCCACCACATACTCCCGCACATCATCGCGCACGGCGTTGGCATCCCATCGGGCCCGGCCGAGCAGGTGCTGCATGCCGTCCGGGGTGGCCTCTCCGGCCCACTCGGCGATGCTCCAACAGTTTTTGCGTGGCAGGTCCGACAGCAGCCCCAGCATCAGATCCCGTACCCGACGCCGGGGTTCAACCCGGGCGAACCGGCCGGCTATCCGGCTCATCAGGCCCTCGAACGCTTCCTGCCAGCGAGCAGGGTCCACGCTGTGACCTGCGGCCATCGCAAGATCGTTAGTCTTCACACACCGATGATCAGCGGTGGCCGCAGCCTTCCCGCAGCCGACCCACGAGCAAGATCAAGGTCTATGGCTGGAGGTCGCGCTGGTACCAGGTGCCTGACTTGCCGCCGAGATCGGCCGGGGTGGCAGGGCCAACGGAGACGAACCCGGCCTTGGCCAAGACTTTCTGGGACCCGGCGTTGTCGTGGGAGGTGGCCGCCCGCAGTGTGAGCAGGCCGTGCATCGCTGTCGCCATCCGGCACAGCTCCCGGACGGTCGCGGTCGCCACGCCGCGGCCGGCGACCCGCTCCGCGACCCGGTAGCCGAGTCTGGCAGTGCCGTCCTCCAAGTCGTACAGGTTGAACCTGCCAAGTACCGAGCCGTCCTCGGCGACGAGCACGTAGAAGGCGCAGATGCCGGCCTCCTGCTCGGCCAGCGAGGCGTTGTACCGGTCGGTGAACTGGTCGAAGAAGTCGTCGCCGCGGTCGGAGATCGAGGCAGCGAAGTAGGCGCGGTTCGCCAGCTCGAAGGCCAGGACGGCCGGGGCGTGGCCGGCATGCAGCGGCTTCAGCTTGGGCATTGCCCGACCTTACCCAGATGGTCCGCTGAGGCCACCTGGTTTTGCAGACAGCTCCAAGACCAGGGCACATAACGATCTACGACTGGAGTACTA
>NZ_JBEXFG010000132.1:0-1913 GCF_040606675.1 Streptomyces sp. NPDC005393
TGGCATGCGTCCCGGTCCGGATCGGCGTAGACGGCAACGCTCGCGATCCCGGCATCCCGGCAGGCACGGGCAACACGGACAGCGATCTCGCCACGGTTGGCGATGAGCACCTTGCGCACGATGGCTCCCTCCTTGAAACAAGCCGAGTTTAGGTACAGGTGACACCTCGCGCCGAGAAGACCTCGGGCGTGAGCTTGACCACACGGAGCGTGAACCCTGCGCCGAGCAGGCGGCCGAATCCCCCGTCGCTCCACCGTACGCCCGGTTTTCCGCCGTGCGACGCCGTCCGCGATGTGGTCAAGGTCTCTGCCTCACGGTGCTGCGGTACTCCCCGTTTCTTTGTGGAATCCCTACTAACGAGGGGCGGAAACTTTGCCGCGCGGTTCCGCTCATGGGAGGGCCGCGCGGTTCCGCTCGTGGGAGGTGGGTACGAGCTGCGAACTTGCCTCGTGCACACCCCTTGTCCATGGGCTTACCCGTTAGTAGCGTTCAGCGACGTCGAATCGGAAGAGGGTGGGCGGCGTGGCGCGCAGATCAGTGGCCGCGGTAGCGGCTGTGACGCTGATGCTGGAAGCGGTCGGCATAGCGCTGCTGAACTGGATCCTGGGGCTGGTCGTGGACCGGCAGCAGATGTCCATGGGCGGCCTCGACACCGACGCGATGTCCGTCGGCACCTGGGTCGCGGGCGGCATCTTCGGGCTCTATCTGCTGCTGTGCGGCGTGGTGCTGCTGCGCACCGCCGTGCGCGACCGAGCCCCCAGCCGCTTCGGCCGCATTCTGCTCATCACCTGTGCCGTGGTGCACGCTCTGTTGGGCGCGTTCGTGGTCGGCCTGTCGGGCTGGCCGGCGTTCGCGTTCATGATGGTGGTGCTGGGGCTGATCGTGCTCAACCTGGTGGCGTACGAGGCCGAGGCTCCCGCCGCCGAGGCAGGGGGCGGGGGCGGCGGACAGGACGTCCCCAGCCCCGCGTGAACCCGTCGGTGCCGGTCGGTACTAGTCGGCCCAGAGGTCGGTGATCCCCACACCCACCTCGGCCAGCAGTCGGCGCAGCAGCGGCAGCGACAGCCCGATCACCGTGCCCGCGTCGCCCTCGATGCCTTCGATGAACGGCGCCGAGCGGCCGTCCAGGGTGAACGCGCCCGCCACATGCAGAGGTTCACCGCTCGCCACATACGCCGCGATCTCGGCGTCGGTCGGCTCGCCGAAGCGGACCGTGGTGGACGCGGTCGCCGACGTACGGCGGCCGCTCGCCGCGTCGATCACGCAGTGCCCGGTCCGCAGCACCCCCGCCCGGCCGCGCATCGCCTTCCACCGTGCGGTGGCCTCCTCGGCGTCCGCCGGCTTTCCGAGTGCCTGACCGTCGAGCTCCAGCACCGAGTCACACCCGACGACCAGCGCTCCCGCCGCCTCCGGAAGCCCGGCCACGGCGCCCGCCTTGGCCCCCGCCAGCACACGGGCCAGCTCGGCCGGCGTCTCGGCGCTGAGCGCGTCCTCGTCCACCCCGCTGACTATCACCTGTGGTGCGAGCCCCGCCTGTTGCAGCAGCTTGAGGCGGGCGGGGGAGGCGGAAGCGAGGATCAGGGTGCGCTGCGCAGTCATGCGCCCCAGCGTATGCGGTCCCTCGCCGCCGGGGCCGCGCCCCTGGACCGTCATGGGCGCAGCGTCAACAGACAGAGGGCGATCATCACCGAGATCGCCAGCAGCGTGCGGGCGCGGCGGAGCATGGCCTGGGCTCGCCGCAGTTCCTCGGGCGGCTCATCGGGCGGCTCGGACCACAGCATGGGACCGATCCTGAGGCCTCCGGAGCCGTTGCGCCTGAGTACGCGTACTCAGCCTGCCGGCCGAAAGTCGGGCTGCCCTCTCCGCGGCCGGCCCACCATTCGCGCAGGCGGTCCGCGGCGAAGATCTCGTGC
>NZ_JBEXFG010000133.1:0-1852 GCF_040606675.1 Streptomyces sp. NPDC005393
GCTCGACACCTCGAAGCGTGAAGAACGGCCGCCCTGCTGTCTCAGGAACAAACCAAGATCAGCAGGTCGAGTGACCGGCGAGGTTAAAGATCAAGGTCAGAAGCTGTATTTTTTTCGATCTTGAGTGCGGTGTGATCGAAAGTGGGGTCCGGGGCGGGTGAACTCGGCCTCGCGGGCGCATGAAGACAGGGCCCCTTGCGTATCTCGGAGTTGTTGAAGCAACGAGGTACACAAGGAGACCCTGATGTCGCAGTTGTACGCGCTCACGCCGACGGGGTCCAGTTCGTTCGTCTCGTCGTGTGACTGTCTCGCGCACAGGTTCGGTAACGCGGCTGACCAGCCCGACCGGATGTCGGCCTACGACTCGGACATGACCGATGAGCAGTGGCAGGCCGTCCGTCCGCTGCTGCCGGTTCCGGCGTGGATGGAGAGCCGGGGCGGACGCCCGGAGAGTTACTGCCACCGCGTGATGCTGGACGCCGTGTTCTACGTGGTCGACAACGGCATCAAGTGGCGGGCGATGCCGGTCGACTTCCCGGACTGGGACCGGGTCTACGCCTTCTTCCGCCGCTGGCGGGAGACCGGGCTGATCGCCGAGTTCCACGACCGGCTGCGCGGAAAGGTCCGTGAGGCGGCGGGACAGGAGGCGGAGCCGAGTGCGGCGGTCATCGACTCGCAGTCCGTGAAGGCCGACGCGGTCGTCGGCGCCTCCAGCCGGGGCTACGACGGCGGCAAGAAGATCAACGGCAGGCGCCGGCACCTGATCTGCGACACGATCGGCCTGCTGCTGATGATCAACGTGACCGCCGGTGACGTCACCGACCGCCAGGCCGCCACCGACATGCTGCCCGCCCTGCACGGGCGCTTCCCCACGATCACCAAGCTGTGGGCCGACGGCGGCTACACCGGCACCCTGATCACCTGGGCCCTGGCCGCCCTGCACCTGGTCGTCACCGTCATCAAACGCAGCGACGACGTCTCCGGCTTCGTCGTACTCCCGCGCTGGTGGGTCGTGGAGCGCACCTTTGGCTGGCTGCTCCGCTCACGCCGTCTGGCCCGCGACTACGAACGGCGCCCCGACTCCAGCGAGGCGATGATCCTGTGGTCGATGACCATGCTCATGACCCGGCGCCTCGCAACCCCGCAGCGAGCGTGAACCGCCCCGACGGCTCCTTGACCAGCCAGCCCCGATTCACCAGCCGGTTCGCCTTCGACCGCACCCCCTCCACCTTCGCCGGCACCCGCTCCAGCCCGAGCGCCGCAGCAATCTCCTTGCACACCAACGCCGTCTCCGAGGCGGCCAGAACCTCCACGATCCGCTGGTAATCCTCCGACAACACCGACACCTCAAGGCCCTCACGCCGCACCGGCACCACCGATCCCGACACCGCCCCACCCTTCGGCATCGGCATCGGCATCGGGGAAACACTCTCCCCAGTCGGCACGGCAGCCTTCTCGGCGTCAGCACCGTCGCCAGGACCAGCGAGAACCTCGGCGAGAACCTCCCGCGCAGTCACGAACCGCTCCCAGAACAGCTCCGCGTCACGCAACTCGGCAAGTACCCGGTCCGCCTCTTCCCTCAGCACCTCCACCCGCTGCCGCGCTCCCCGCTCCCGCTCCTCCAGCAGACCGACCACCGACGGCATCCCGCACCTCCACGACCGCAACGACACAACGTGTCCTGCCTGCCACGGAAACCGCGACACCATTCCTGACCAGCGAAAAGTCAGCGATCAAGTACGGAAAGACAACAGCTTCTCAGCTTGATCTTTAACCTCGCCGGTCACTCGACCTGCTGATCTTGGTTTGTTCCTGAGACAGCAGGGCGGCCGTTCTTCACGCTTCGAGGTGT
>NZ_JBEXFG010000134.1:0-1742 GCF_040606675.1 Streptomyces sp. NPDC005393
CGTCCTGCCGGTCGAGGAAGTGCGTCTCGACCCGAACGGTGCCGAGCCGGTCGAACAGCTGCTCGCGGCCGGCGGCCTGTCCATGGACCTGGGCCGGGCACCCCTGATCGGGCTGCACGTGGTGGGCGTCGCGGACGGCCGCTGGCTGCTGCTCGTCCGCGTCCACCACATGGTGCAGGACCACACGGGTCTGGAGATGCTTCTCGGCGAGGTACGGGCGACTATCGCCGGACGCGGGGCGGAGCTGTCCGAGCCGCTGCCGTTCCGCAATTTCGTGGCCCAGGCCCGCGCCGGCGTCGAGCGGTCCGAGCACGAACGGTTCTTCGCGGAGCTGCTGGGCGATGTCGACGAGCCCACCGCGCCGTACGGCGTGGTGGGCGTGCGGGGCGTCGGCGCCGAGGTGGCGCGGGCGGGATCCCGTTTCGACGACGCGCTGGCCGAGCGGCTGCGCACGGTTGCCCGGCGGCTGGGCGCCAGCCCGGCGACGGTGATGCACGTCGCGTGGGCAAGGGTGCTCGCCGCGGTCAGCGGCCGCGACGACGTGGTCTTCGGCACCGTCCTCTTCGGCCGGATGAACGCGGGCGCCGGCAACGACCGCGTGGCGGGCCCGTTCATCAACACCCTGCCCGTCCGGGTGCGCGTGGACGGGCTGGGCGCGCTGGCGGCGGTGACCGCGATGCGCGGCCAGCTGGCCGGCCTCGTGGAGCACGAACACGCTCCGCTCGCCGTGGCGCAGCAGGCCAGTGGCGTATCCGGTGACACCCCCCTGTTCACCTCGCTCTTCAACTACCGGCACAACACCGCCCCCTCCGCCGACCTGATCGTGCAGGCGGACGAGGACATGCGGGGGATCCAGACCCTGCTGCAGCGGGAGCGCACCAACTACCCGCTCTCGGTCGCCGTCAACGACGGCGGGAACGGGATGGGCCTGGCCATCGACGCGGTCGCGCCGATTGACCCGCAGGCGGTCGCCTCGCTGATGACCGCCGCGACGGAGAACCTGGTGGCGGCGCTCGAGGAAGCCCTCGACGGCGGTCCCGACCTGCCGCTGACCAAGGTCACGGTGCTCGACGAGGCCGGGCGGCAGCGGGTGCTCACCGAATGGAACGACACCGGGGCGGAGGTGGCCCGGGCATCCGTTCCGCAGCTGTTCGAGACGTGGGCCGCGCGGACTCCGGACGCGGTCGCGGTGGTCTTCGAGGGCACTGAGGTGTCGTACGGAGAGCTGAACGCGCGGGCCAACCGCCTGGCCCACCACCTCGTCGGACAGGGCGCGGGTCCCGAGTCGGTGGTGGGTCTGTGCCTGCCGCGGGGGGTGGACATGGTCGTCGCGATCCTGGCCTCCTGGAAGGCGGGGGCCGCCTACGTGCCGCTGGATCCGGAGTACCCGGTGGAGCGGCTGGCGTTCATGCTCGCCGACAGCGGGGCCCGCGCGGTCGTCCTCCGACAGGACGTCGCGGGGGACCTGGCCGACGGGCTCGGGGCGGACCGGGTGGTCCGGCTCGACGATCCGGAAACGGGCGCCGAACTCGCGGCGCTGCCGGACACCGTGCCCGACGTGGCCGTGGCAGCGGCCGGTCTGGCCTACGTGATCTACACGTCGGGATCCACCGGCCGCCCGAAGGGCGTCGCGGCCACCCATGACGGGCTGGTGAACCTGGTGTCGGTGTTCGGTCCGCTGATGGAGGTGGGTCCGGGTGTCGGGGTGCTGCAGTTCGCCTCGTTCAGTTTCGACGCGTCCG
>NZ_JBEXFG010000135.1:0-1719 GCF_040606675.1 Streptomyces sp. NPDC005393
GCCGTTGCGAGGGTGTCCAGGTCTTTCGTCACACATTGACATTGGGCGCCCTCGTGCCATGTCCGCAGGCGAACCCTTGGACTCATTCATCTAGTAGGCGATGAGCACCTTGTTGGCGCTCATGGTGCCGCCCGTGTTGAAGCTGAAGAGCTCGAAGTAGTACTTACCAGACTGCTGGTCACCCCAGGCGGACTTGCCGCAGCTGTTGCTGCGGGTGCCCCTATCATCGTCGGGCAGCAGGTCGCGGTTCCTCCACAGCTTCAGGTTGGCCTTTTTGAACCCATCGGCCCCGTCGGTGTGACAGCCGCGGAGCGTCACCGAGGTGCTGACACCGTCGGTGTTGTTGTCACTCCAGCGGGAGGACTCGTTGCCGGGGTGCCAGCCGGTGAAGGACGTGGTGCGGCTGCCCTCAGCGTGAGCCGGGACCGCGCCCGCGAATCCCAGCAGTACGGCCCCAGCGACGAGACCAACGGCTCTCTGGTGCATGTGCATTCTTTCTCCTGTGTCCTGCGCATGACATCAGCCATGCAGGCATGACGGAGGAAGCACCTTTCGCTTTCCCCCCGGTGCAGCGCTGTCGTGCTCGCGATCGCCGCACGAACATATCTCCGCATGACCGATTCACGGCGATGATCATGTTAGATAACGACCAAAAGCGTGCGAGTGTCGCACTATCTTTCGTGTCGTTCGAATGTATTCGCAAGCGACTGCACCGCTCACCCAGGGAGGTGGATGCCGAATCAACCCAGGTCGACACCAGATTGCGCATGGGCGAGCCACGACCCAAGACCGTCCAGAGGCTCGGCCGCTCTTCGCAGGGCTCACGTGGACCCCTGCAGCAACAATGGCCGAAAACTCACAGTCATCGCATAATTACAGCCCAGAACCAGACGGCACCGCACACAAAACCATCAGCCCAGTGGCCCCCGACTACGACCTGGTGCGGGGCCCGGCAAGGCGCAGGCGGCTTTCCGAGTCGGGCCCCGCACCAGTTCACCTACCGCTCGCCCCGGCGAGCCCTCGCCTCTGGGACACAGCCCGGTGCGCCCCCGGCGTCCAGCTGACACGCCTAACGGGAAACAAGGTGGCCGATAACCAGCGAAGATGACCGGATCTCATGGCGCGAAATTTGATGGTGAATTCAACAACTGGTTCCAGGAAACTCGGCGCCAGCACATGCCTGACGCCCCCGGGACACCATGCCGATGGATTCCCGGTAGACACCGGTCGCGACATGCCCCGAACGCGCATGTGGGGCCCGGGGCATGCAAGGGCCCGAGGGGGCCCTACCGATCGAGGACTGACTGCAACGCCTCCTTGATCTCGACGATCGTCTCTCCGGCACTGGGGATCGCGAGGATGAGGCTCTGGAAGAAGTCGTCGATGACGCCCAGTAGTTTGACCAGGAGCTTGCGAGCGCGTCGCCAACGGGGTGGCCCCTCCGGATCCGGAGGGTCTGGGGGTGCGCGGCATCAAAATCTGGGCGATCCTCTGCCTCGAGCCCGTCCTCGGGGAGCCATTCGGGCCGAATGCCTGGTCGGGGTTGAGCAATCAGCCAGGCCGCAGAGGCACGCTCAACGAACCAATTGATGACGCTGAGCTTCAGCTCCAGGTGCTGCCCCAACCCTCTCTGACAGCCTCGGCTGAGGCACCCGTTTTATCGGGTTAGCCTGGATGGGCGAGACAGGAGTACACCCCGGCATGGCTAGCACCACCCCC
>NZ_JBEXFG010000136.1:0-1617 GCF_040606675.1 Streptomyces sp. NPDC005393
GACTACCAGCGCCATTCCTGCTGGCGGTAGAGGTGACCGGCCTTGATGTCCCGGTCCTTGCACCAGGTCATGAATTCTTCGATCTGCTTGAGCTGGTACGTGTCCTCGGTGTAAGTCGTTGCCATCACGTGTCCCAGCCAGGGCTCTTCACCCATCGCGTACACATACGCCTCGTGCGCGCCGAGTTCCGTCATGATCGCCGCGGCCTGTTCCGCATTCGACCCCGACAGCTTCCGCGAATTGCTCAGCTTCTTCGACACCGGGATCGTCAGCAGCGCCTGGTACAGCCACGTCAGCGGCGCACCATCACACTCCATTCCCAGGAACGCAATGTCAGCCGTCCCCAGATGACCCTTGATCCGCCGGTACAGCATCGGGTCGATACCCGAGGAATCCGCCCCGACGAACACCTTCTTACCCGCGAACTCCACCCAGAAAGTGGACTTCGCCCGGATGTCCAGGTCACAGTGCTCACCCAGGAACGGCGTCGCCGTGACCTTCCCGCCCGAGAACTCCACCTCGTCGAAATCATCGACCTCGACGACCGGGAAACCCTGCTGGCGCAGCATCAGGGCCATCGACGGGTCCGACAGGTTCCCGCGCGAAGAACGCGGCACCACGATCGCACCGACCCGACCGCGCAGCTGCAACAGCGTCTCCAGCACGATGTGGTCCTGATGCCCGTGCGTGATCAGCACCAGATCGATGAAAGCAGGCAGATCATCCAGCGTGTACCGGTCACCAGCGGAACTGTCCGCACTGATGAACGGGTCCGTCACGATCGCCGCCTGGGGCGTCTGCATCACCAGACACGCGTGCCCGAAGTACCGGATCCGCCCACCCCCATCAATGTGCCGGTCCGGCGCACCGCTGGGACGGTCAGTCAGCAGCCCCGACAACTGCTTGGCCTGCGCATCGTCCAGCCCCAGCGCCTCTCGCAGATGTGACAGCGTCGCCGGACTCACCCGCGCCTTGAACAGCTCCTCCAGACCCGCGTGACGGAACGGCACCGCCAGCTCCAGCACATCCGGCGACGGCAGCCGCGGCGTACTCAGAATGAACGGACGCTCATACCCCGGCTCCAACGACAGCTGCACCGACTGCCGCGCCTCGGAATACACACTGCTCTTGTAGACCAGCGGTTCCATGAACCGCATCTGCGCCTGGTTGTCCGTGTCGTACGCCAGCTCCACCAGACCGTGCAGCTCCGCCGGCAACTTCGGATACAACGGCGTCAGATCGAACCCCGTCGCGTTCGCCCGCAGGATCTCCTGACCCGCGGCGATCGCCTCCGCGAACCGCAGCATGTCCGCCCGGTCCCGCTTGATCCCCTCCAGAAGATCTCGCACCTCATCGACACGCTCCTCCGGAATGTTGATGAAATACCCACCCCGCAGCTCAGGATTGTTACTCGCCGCGACATGCACCTTCGGAGTCTGCAGATACGACTCCAGCATCGGCACCTGCAAAAACGCCAGATTCATCGCCGCCTGCACCGGCGCCAGCGTATGCGGCCACGCGAAGAACCGGTCAACCAATGGCTCCACAATGGCCTTCGAACGCAGAAACAACGGCTCCTCAGCCATCTGCTCCCCACCCTCTCTTCGAGATCCAACG
>NZ_JBEXFG010000137.1:0-1505 GCF_040606675.1 Streptomyces sp. NPDC005393
AGCGAGTGACCGCCCAGCGCGAAGAAGCTGTCGTCCACACCGACGCTCTCCAGACCGAGGACCTCGGCGAAACCAGCACACAGGATCTCCTCCCGGACGCTGGAGGGGCCGCGGCCGGAACCGGTCGTGTACTCGGGAGCGGGCAGCGCCTTGCGGTCCAGCTTGCCGTTCGCGGACAGCGGCAGCGCGTCCAGCACCATCACCGCCGACGGAACCATGTGCTCCGGCAGCCGCTCGGCCACGAACTGCCTTACCAGCGGCACCAGTTCGGCCTCCCCAGCACTGATGGCGGGTACGACGTAGGCGACCAGGCGGGAGTCGCCGGTCGTGTCCTCCCGGGCGACGACCGCCGCCTGCGCCACCGACGGGTGCGCGGCCACGACCGCCTGCACCTCGCCCGGCTCGATGCGGAATCCGCGGATCTTCACCTGCTCGTCCGCGCGTCCCAGGTACTCCAGCTGGCCCTCGGCGTTCCAGCGAACACGGTCGCCGGTGCGGTACATGCGCTCGCCCGTGCCGAAGTACGGGGAGGCCACGAACCGCTCCGCCGTCAGGGCGGCGCGGCCCACGTACCCGCGGGCCAGGGCGGCGCCGGCGACGTACAGCTCACCAACGGCTCCCGGCGCCACCGGGGACAGCCACTGGTCCAGCACATACACGCGGACGTTGGGTACCGGGGAGCCGATCGGCACCACGCCGCCCTCCACCCGGTCCGGGGTCAGACGCGTAGTGGTGACGCCGATCGTGGTCTCGGTGGGGCCGTAGTGGTTGAACACCCCGCGCGGTCCGGATTCCGCCAGCAGCTCCCGCACCCACGCGGGAGAGGCCGCCTCACCGCCGAGCACCAGGGACTTGGCGGGCAGTACGGACGCCGCTCCGTCGGCGACGGCGAGCGCCGCCAGGTGCGAAGGCACCGCCTTCACGTGGTCGATGGCGTGCTCGGACAGGTACCCGGTCACTGCGGCCGGGTCGGTGGTGGCGTCCACGTCGAGAATGTGCAGCTGACCACCCGTGGTCAGGCTCGCGAACAGCACCGTGTTACCCAGGTCGGTGACCTGCGCCTGCAGCAGTGCGTACCGGTCCCCCGGGTTGCCGAGACCGACGCGGCCGGGCACCGAGGCGACGTAGTTGGTCAGCGACCGGTGGGTGACAGCGACACCCTTCGGCGTGCCCGTCGAACCGGAGGTGTAGATCACGTAGGCGAGTGCGTCCGGCGACGGGTCCGCACGCGGCGCGGTGGCCGCGTGGGCGTCGATCGCGGCAGCGACCTCGGGGGCGTCCAGGGCGAGCGGGGCCGGGCCGTCGACGGACAGCTCGTCGAGCACGGCGCCGGTGCTCAGCAGCGTCACGGCGCCACTGTCGGTGAGCATGAACGCGACGCGTTCGGCGGGCTGTTCCGGGTCGATCGGAAGGTACCCCGCCCCGGCCTTCCACACCGCCAGGATCGCGGCGATGGTCTCCACACCACGCGGCAGGCACAGACCCACCACCGACTCCGCGCCCAC
>NZ_JBEXFG010000138.1:0-1500 GCF_040606675.1 Streptomyces sp. NPDC005393
CAACGCCGTTCAGTTAGGGCGGGGCTGGGGGTGTCAAGGGCCGCTCGTGAGCATGGCGATGCTGATGGTGGCTTTGTACGTGGTGCGGTCGATGGCGGGTCCGCGTGCGTTGTATTTGGAGATCGCGCGTTTGACGATGCGGTCCTTGGTGCGGACCCGCCGGGCCGGTAGGAGGTGGGCCAGGATGCGACGGCCGATGGTGCCGACGAGGTCGATGTCGGTGCCGGGGATGACGCCGGCGGCCAGGACGAGCTGGTCTCGGGCGGCGGTGAGGGCAGTGGTGAAGCCGGCCCGGTCCGGGTCGGTGCCCGGGACGCTGTCGGTGGCGTCGGTCATTGCGGTGCGCAATGCCTGGTAGGCGGTCAGCAGGGCCCAGACCTCTTGCTCGATGCCGTCCGGGGTGCGGGCCCGCAGGACGCGCCCGCCCAGGATCGTGGACTTCAGCTCCGCATAGGCCGTCTCGATCTCCCAGCGCTCGTGGTAGAGCCGGACGAGTTCGCCGGCCGGGTAGGTGGCGGGGTCGGTGAGGGTGGTCAGCAGCCGGTAGTGGCCGGTGCGTGTGCCTTGAGCGGTGCGGATGGTGATCTCGGCGTTGATGACACGCATGGTCAGCGTTCCGATGCGGGTCAGTGTCGAGCCGTCGCGGCAGCGGGCCACCGTTGGCAGGTTCCGGTTGGCCTTGCAGCGCACGAGCAGATCGGCGCCGGTGGCGGCCATCTGGTTCAGCAGTGCGGCGGCGGCGAAGTTCCGGTCGCCCAGCAGCAGCATCCCGGCCTGAAGGTCCACCGCCAGCCGGCGGGCGTACTCCAGCTCGCCGGTCGCGGCTGAACCGAACACGGCCCCGATCACCGAACGTGTCCCGCAGGCCACCAGCGCGGCCAGACGCAGCTGCGGATAGCCCGAGATCCCGTTGCCGAGCCGTTGGCGGGCGAACACCGCAAGGTTGGCCGGACAGTCCGGAACCGACAGCAGGGTGCCGTCGACCGCAACGATTCTCAAACCCCGCCACCGCCCGGCGGCAGCGGTCGTGGCCGCAGGTCCGCTCACCAGGTCAAACAGTGCCTTCATCGGTGTCGGCCCCAGCCGCTGCCGCGCTTGGCGAAGAGCGCTGCCGCTGGGCCGAACCGCTGCCAGGCCCGACAGCCCGGCACGCAACCGGTCGAAGACCTGCCGGTAGCCCAGCCCGTTGAAGAGCGCTCCGGCCAGCAGCAGGTAGACCGTGACCCGCGCCGGCAGCAGACGGATCCTGCGCTGCACCGCACCGGTCTCCGCCAGCACCTCGTCGACCATCTCGAACGGGATGATCCGGGTCAGCTCACCGATATGCCCCGGCGCGAACACCCCGGCCGCTACCCCGACCGTCCTGGTTATGGCAGCCTGTTCCAACAGCGGAGCTCCTGTAGTGAGGATGTCTTGGAGGACAAACCTCTTCTACAGCAGCTCCGCTGCCTCGTTCACCAGCCTTGACGAACAGTCCCCACGCCTAACTGAACGGCGTTG
>NZ_JBEXFG010000139.1:0-1451 GCF_040606675.1 Streptomyces sp. NPDC005393
CTCAGGTTCAAGGGGTCGTTGCAACACCGCTGCTCTGTAGCGAGAGTAGGTGATCGTTGAGGGCTTCCGCGGGAGTTCGCCAGCCGAGTGTCTTGCGTGGGCGGGAGTTGAGGGCAGAAGCGACGGCGTCGAGGTCGCCGCGCGTGTGCCGGGCCAGGTCGGTGCCCTTGGGAAAGTACTGCCGGAGCAGGCCGTTGGTGTTTTCGTTGGTGCCGCGCTGCCACGGGCTGTGGGGATCGGCGAAGTAGATCTCCAGGCCGGTATCGACGCGGAGTTGAGCGTGCTGGGCCATCTCCGCACCCTGGTCCCAGGTCAGCGACTTGCGGAGCTGTTCGGGCAAGGTCGTGATCGTCATGGCCACGGCGTCACGCACGGCCTCGGCTCCGTGCCCGGCCAGTGCGGGGCCGTTCTTGATGCGGGGCCCGCCGTGTCCGGGCATGGGCGGAAGATGCAGCAGCATCGTGAACCGGGTAGTGCGCTCGACCAAGGTGCCGATCGCGGAGCTGTTCAGGCCGATAATGAGGTCGCCTTCCCAGTGTCCGGGCACCGCCCGGTCCTCAACCTCGGCAGGCCGCTGACTGATCTTGACCTCCTCGGAGACGAACTTCTTGCCACGGCCGCGGGTGCGGGCCCGGGGAACGCGCAGGGCCCGGCCGGTGCGCAGACAGGCCACCAACTCGCGGCGCAGACCACCACGTCCCTGGATGTAGAGGGCCTGGTAGATCGCCTCGTGTGAGATGCGCATCGACTCATCATGGGGGAAGTCGACCAGTAGTCTGCGGGCGATCTGCTCCGGGCTCCAGGAAGTCGCCCAGCGCCGGTCCTGCCGACGGCCGTGCCGTCGCCCGATCCAGCGCGTCTGCGGACCCAGGATCTCGCTGCCGTCCGCCGCGCTGATCGCGCCGGCAAGCCGGTCCTGTACGTACTGCTGGAGCCGCTCGTTGTTGGCGAGCTTGGACGTCTTGGGCCGGCGGGCCTGCCGGTCGGCATGCCACTGCGCGACCGAGGCCCGGTAGTCCAGACGACCGCCGCGCGTCGCCGCATTGCGCCGTAGCTCCCGCGAGATCGTCGACGGCGAACGGCCGGTCCGGCGAGCGATCTCCCTGACCCCGCACTTCTTCGCCCGTAGCAGTGCGACCTCCTCGCGCTCGGCGAACGACAGGTAACGTCCCGACGGTGGATCGAGGCTGATCGGCGGCATGCCGCCACCCTCACGAAACCACCGCGGCCCCAACGGCTGCGACACGCCACACGCGACCGCCGCGTCCTCACTGGACAGCCCCTCAGCGATCTTCCGCCAGAAGCGCTGCTTCTCCGCACGCCGGTTGACCGGGGGACGTCCCGGCGACCGCAGCGGCGGACGACCGGCCTGAATCGCCGCACGCGCTCTTCCTTGCGCCACAACACGCTCCTCCACCATGGAGGTGTTGCGACGACCGATTGAATCCGCC
>NZ_JBEXFG010000140.1:0-1430 GCF_040606675.1 Streptomyces sp. NPDC005393
GCGTGATGGGTAGGGCTGTTGGTGGCCCTGGACGCAGGACGCCCGTGGTCCTGGGTGATCATTTCTGTTCTCTACGCAGAATGATCGTCTGGGAGCCACGGGGCTTGATCAACGATACGACGTTGCTGCTGGGCCTCGACGGGGTGTCCGTCATGCGGGTCGAGCGGCTTCAGTGCGGTGGGCGCCGGGTCCACCTGGCCACGGCGGACGCCTCGGCCCGGGCCTGCCCGGCCTGCGGGGTCTTCGCCTCCCGGGTGAAGGGCTCGGCGACGACCCGGCCACGTGATCTCCCTTATGGGGAGATCCGGCTGGAGTTCGTCTGGCACAAGCGGCGCTGGTGGTGCCGTGAGACGGCCTGTCCACGGCGGTCGTTCACTGAGCAGATCGAGCAGATACCGGCCGGCGCCCGGATTACCGGGCGGCTGCGGGCCTCGGCGGGACGGCGCGTGCGGGATGCCGACTCCACGGTCATCCAGGCGGCCCGCGATCTACACCTGTCCTGGCCGACCGTGATGGCCGCCTTCCGCACTGCCGCCGGTGAGGTCGTCGAGGCTGCGCTGCCCGGCGTCGAGGTGCTGGGCATCGATGAGACCAGGCGCGGGCGGACCCGCTGGGAACAGGACCCCGGCACCGGGAAGTGGAAGATGACCCGGGACCGCTGGCACACCGGGTTCGTCGACGCCCTGGGATCCGGCGGACTGCTCGGGCAGGTCGAGGGCCGCACCGTCGCCGACGTGCTGGCCTGGCTTTCCACCACGCCCCTGACCTGGAGGAAAGCCATCCGATACGTCGCCATCGACATGTCGGCCACCTACCGGGCCGCAGTCCGCACCGGCCTGCCCGACGCCACCGTCGTGGTCGACCACTTTCATGTGGTGCAGCTCGCGAACAAGGTGCTCTCCCTGGTGCGGCGCCGCACCACCGCCGAGATCCGCGGCCGACGCGGACGCGCCAGTGACCCCGAGTGGAAGGCCCGACGCCGCCTGCTCCGCAACCGCGAAGACCTTGGCCACGAGCAGTTCGAGCGGATGTGGAACCCGCTGCTGGACGAAGGGAAGATCGGACAGACGCTTCTGACGGCATGGATCGCCAAGGAGAGCCTGCGTACCATCCTCGCCCTGGCCCGCACCGGCACCGACCGGAACCAAGTGGGCCACGCCCGTTGGAAGTTCCTCACCTGGTGCGCGGACGCCGACATCCCCGAAGTCCGTACCCTCGCCGCCACGGTCGACCGCTGGTGGACCGAGATCGCCGCGTTCATTGACACCGGCCACAGCAACGCCAAGAGCGAAGGCATCAACCGCGTGATCAAGCTCGTCGCACGCAACGCGTTCGGGTTCCGCAACGCCGACAACCAGCGCCTACGCACACGCTGCGTTACCACCCGCCGAGCCCGTGGACACCTCCGCACCGCTCAACTTTGAAGACCC
>NZ_JBEXFG010000141.1:0-1409 GCF_040606675.1 Streptomyces sp. NPDC005393
ACGACGTAGGCGACCAGGCGCTTGTCACCCGGAACGTCCTCACGAGCCACCACAGCAGCCTGAGCCACCAGCGGATACCCGGCAACAACCGCCTGGACCTCACCCGGCTCGATACGGAAACCACGGATCTTCACCTGCTCATCCACACGCCCCAAATACTCCACCTGACCGTCCGCACCCCAACGCGCCAAATCACCCGTGCGGTACATCCGCTCACCAGACCCGAAAGGCGAAGCCACAAAACGCTCCGCCGTCAGACCCGCACGACCCGCATAACCACGAGCCAACTGCACACCCGCGAGATACAGCTCCCCACCCACACCCACCGGAACCGGCGACAGCGAACCATCCAGCACATACACCCGCGTATTCGCGACCGGCCCACCAATCGGAACCACGTCAACATCCAGACCAACCGGGCATTCCCAGGCCGTCACATCAACCGACGCCTCCGTCGGACCATAAAGGTTGTGCAACTCCACACCCGAACCGAACACCTCGAAGAACCGCGCCACCGCAGCCGGAGACAACACCTCCCCCGAGCACACCACCCGACGCAGACCCACACACCCCGCCGCCGCCGGATCCCGCAGGAACGCCTCCAGCATCGACGGCACAAAATGCACCGTCGACACCCGCTCCTCACAGATCACCGACGCCACATACGCCGGATCACGATGCCCACCAGAACGCGCCACAACCAGCGAAGCACCCTCCAACAACGGCCAGAAAAACTCCCACACCGACACATCAAAACCAAACGGCGTCTTCTGCAGAACCCGCTCACCCACAACCAGCCCATACCGGGACTGCATCCACCCCAGACGGTTCACAATGCCCGCATGAGAAACCACCACACCCTTCGGCCGCCCCGTCGAACCCGACGTGAACAGGACGTACGCCGGATGACCCGGAAGCACAACACCCCGCTCCCCAGCCGACAACACCCCACCACCCACACCAGCAAGTACTTCAACAGTCAGCGGATCATCCAGCACCACAACAGCCGTGCCCACAGGCAGTACACCCGCCAACACAGCCGACGTCACCACACACTCCGCACCCGAATCCGCGAGCATCAACCCCACCCGCTCCACCGGCAGATCAGGATCCACCGGAACATACGCACCACCGGCCTTCACCACACCCAGCAGCGACACCACCAGATCAACACCACGCTCCAGACACACCCCCACCACCGACTCCGCACCCACACCACGACCAATCAACACCCGCGCCAGCTGATTCGCACGCACATCCAACTCCGCGTACGACACCTCCACACCCTCAAACACCACCGCAACCGCATCCGGAGTCCGCACCACCTGCGCCTCAAACAACCCACCCAACGTCCCCGCCGGCAACCCCACCCCCGTGTCATTCCACCCCAAAAGCACCTGCTGCCGCTC
>NZ_JBEXFG010000142.1:0-1350 GCF_040606675.1 Streptomyces sp. NPDC005393
ACCACCTGCGCCTCAAACAACCCACCCAACGTCCCCGCCGGCAACCCCACCCCCGTGTCATTCCACCCCAAAAGCACCTGCTGCCGCTCCGCCTCATCCAACACACCGACCTGGCTCAGCGGCAGATCCGGGCCACCCTCCAGCACCCCTTCCAACACCGACACCAAGTTCTCCGCCGCCGTCACGACCAACGCCGCAACAGCAGCGGGATCCACCGGAGCGACCGCGTCCACGACCAGGGCGATCCTGGCTCCGTCGTCATCGACGGCGATCGACAGCGGGTAGTTGGTGCGCTCCCGGAAATACACCAGCTCGACGCCATCGAGGATCGCGGTCGTCTCACGGTTGAGACCGTTGTTGGGGCGATAGTTGAGCATCGCCGTGAACAGAGGCCTGTCACCCGATACGCCGCTGACCTGCTGCGCCAGCGCAAGCGGTGCGTGCTCGTGCTCGAGCAGAGCAGCCAGCTGACCACGCATCGCGGTGACCGCCGCGACCACGCCGAGTTCATCGACCCGCACCCGCACCGGAAGCGTGTTGATGAACGGGCCGGGCACCCGGTCCGCGCCGGGTCCGGCGTTCATCCGGCCGAGGAGGACGGTGCCGAAGACCACGTCATCGCGGCCACTGACCGCGGAGAGCACCCGCGCCCACGCCACGTGCATCACCGTGGCCGCAGTAGCTCCCAGGCGGCGCGCGACCTCGCGGACCCGGTCGGACAGCTCCGGTGCGAGACCCAGCAGCGCCTCGACGGAATCCATGCCGTCACCGCGCGCGTCCGCGAGTCCGTACGGAGCGGTCGGCTCGTCGACATCGCCCAACAGCTCCGCGAAGAACCGCTCGTGCCTGCCGCTCCGCAGTCCGGCACGCGCCTGTACGGCGAAGTTCCGGAACGGCAGCGGTTCGGCCAGCTCGCCTCCACGGCCGGCGAGGATCGTCTCCACCTCACCGAGCAGAATTTCCAGAGCCGTGTGGTCCTCAACGATGTGGTGCAAGCGCAGCAGCGCCAGCCAGCGGCCACCCCGCGGCTTCGCTGCGATGTGCACCCGGGCGAGCGGGGCCTTCCGGAGGTCCATGGACAGGCCGGCGTCCGTGAGCAGTTGCTCGACGGGCTCGGCGCCGTTCGGGTCCAGCTGCACCTCCGCAACGGGGAGTGCGGCGTCGCGCCACACCACCTGGACCGGCTCCCGCAGCCCCTCCCACGCAATGGCCGTGCGGAATATGTCGTGCCGGTTCAACACCTGCTGGAGTGCGGCGGTGAAGGCGTCCAGGCGGTCACGGGAGTCGAACTCCAGGACCGTCGGGGTCACATAGGTGTCCTCGCCGCCGTCGGCGAGGAGGTGGTGGAAG
>NZ_JBEXFG010000143.1:0-1294 GCF_040606675.1 Streptomyces sp. NPDC005393
CACGGGGCAGTTGCTGCGCTCCGCGCTGATGCTGAGCGGGGCGGGGGCCCGGCCGCGGCTGTTCCTGACCGTGCACCATCTGGCCGTGGACAGCGGGCGGGGGCCCCAGGGCCCGTCCGCGCCACCCCGGCCGGGCGGGCCTCAGCTCGTCAAGGACCTCACCATGCCCCGCGGCCGCTACTCCCTCCACGACCCGCATGATCACGCCGCCCTCGGCGAAGAGCACTTCCACTGCGCGCCCGGCCCCAGCGGATGGCGCTATGTCGCGCAGCGCACCGCCCCCTCGGGCGACCACGCCGGGTCAGTGGACCTCACCCTCGATGAACTGGGCCGCCCCATCCGCGTCGAGCTGCACGCCGCGAGCTGGCAGGTCCGCGGCGCCGCGCTCGACGGTGTGACCTGGGTCCGCACGGACCCCTCCGGGCAGCACGCGACCGAGGGCAACGTCCGCGCCCACTCCTTCACCGGCGCCTCCCCGGCCTTCCTCGTCGCCGTCTCCCGCCTCCTGCGGCTCGAGCCCGGGGCCCCTGCCACCCGCGTCCGCCTCGTGGCCTTCACCGATCCGGTGCTCGCGCCCCGCACCCTCGATCAGTCCTGGGCCCTGCTTGACAGAACGGTACATACCACCGAAACTGGACAGCTCGCTGTGGATGAATACCAGGTCAGCGAGCTGGACACCGGTGAACGGCATGCGATCCACATCGCCGGCGACGTGGTGCTCGCCGCCCCCGGCATCGAGCTGGAGGAGCTGGAGAGTCCGCCGTCGTCCTTCGCGGCGTGATGGGCGCCGGGGCTTCGATCCGCCGTGGGTCGCGCTTGACAGAACGGGACATGTCGCCCAAACTGGACAGTCACCGTGGATGAGCGCCGGCCCAAGCGGGACTGGCGCCGGAAGAGCCCGCCATCGCCCGTTGTGGCGCGATGCGCATCCGGACTCTCCGACCTGCTACGGTGTTCATCTCCCCGACATCCGCTTGACATGGGTTGCGCGGGGAGGTAGATTTTAACGGTTGGGGTGAGTAGGAGATGCTCATCGGTAGCCGTTAGTATCGGAACCGCTCCGCTTGTGAATGGAATTCCAACGGAGCACTTTGACCCCCCACAGGTAATCGCGAAGCCGATTAGATCGGCCGATGCGAATCTGCTAAAGTCAGCAACACGCCGAAAGGCAAAGGCTCTCCAACGGGCACCAGAAATGGAATTCGGACCGGAAACGGAACGGAAAACGGATCTGGTAGGGTTGGAAACACGAAAGACCGAAGGGAAGCGCCCGGAGAAACCGGTGATACGGTTT
>NZ_JBEXFG010000144.1:0-1288 GCF_040606675.1 Streptomyces sp. NPDC005393
CCAGGACTTCCTGGTCGAAGTGCCAGGTCAGGGACGGGCGTCCGGCGGGGTCGGTGGTGACGACGGTGTGCAGGCAGCCCGCGACGCGTCGGGTCTTGGCAATCACGCCGATCCGGGCCTCGACCTTCGCCGCGGTGTTGTAGTAGCGGCCGCCGGCCGAGCGTTGCAGTTTCTCGAGGTCTTCCGTCGCCCTGGCCAGGCGTTTGGCGCGGGCGGTCCGCTGCCCTTTGGCGTTGCCGGTGGAGTGGACCAGGATCCGGCGCAGTCGGTGAGCCGGGTCTCGTTTGCGTGGCCCGGCCATGACGTGGACGTCCTCCAGGACCCGGTAGGACTCCCGCTGGTCGGCGGGGGTGTTCCGCTCGCGGTCGCGGTCGTTGACGTAGTCGACCAGCGCAGCGGATTCCGTGTCCAGGGCGGCGTAGACCTCTGCCTTGACCTGGGCGGCCGGCAGCGGGGCGACGAAGTCGACCTTGGCGTCCAGCAGCGCGGTGATGTTCGGGTAGGACACGAGTTTGGAGTCCGCGACGAGCAGGAAGTCCTTGCGGTCGGCGATCTTCCGCAGGGCCTTCATCGCGCCGACGACCTGGGCGACCTCGCCCGCGCCGCCGTCGTAGACCCGGTGGAAAACGGGGATGCCGCCGTCGCGGGTGACGGCCAGCCCGGCCTGGATCTGCTTCAGATCCACCCGCCTGTCCTTGGGGTGACCGTACCTGACCTGCGGGAACTCCTCTTCCTGGTCCTCGTAGGCGCCGAACATGGACATGCTTGTCATGTCCCAGTGGATCTGGGTGACATCGATCCCGAACTCTGCGATCGCCTGCGCGGCGACCGAACCGGTGATCTCCTCCAGGCGCGGTGCGATCGCGTCCAGCGCGCGGGCGAGCCGGTCGTCGTTGAGCAGTTCCGGATCTACCCCGAAGACCTCCTCCACAGCCCACGTCCGGGCCCAGTTCCCCACGCGGACCATCGAAGTCGGCGAGGAGAGCCGGTTGGCGACCAGGACCTCGATGACCTGCCCGTGCGTCAGGTGCGCAACATCGCGCACCGGGCACAGCTCGTCGATGATCCCGGCCACGTCCAGCCGGCGCAGAAACTCGGCAGAGGCAGGCAGAGCGCCCAGACGCCTCTCCACCACAGGAGCCAACTCCACGCTCATGCGAGGACGCTGGACCCGGGAACGACGCGAACGAGATATCGGCACGTCCAGCCCAACGATCCACAACCCGCCGAGACACCGGCCACATCATCAGTTCATCCGAATCGGTCATGTGCGGAGGATCGGGCTAGC
>NZ_JBEXFG010000145.1:0-1262 GCF_040606675.1 Streptomyces sp. NPDC005393
TGGAACGACACGGTGGTTGATGTGGGTGAGGTGTCGGTTGCGGGGTTGTTCGAGGCGCAGGTGGCGCGGACTCCGGGTGCTGTTGCGGTGGTGGGTGATGGGGTTGAGGTGTCGTATGCGGAGCTGGATGCGCGTGCGAATCGTTTGGCGCGGTATTTGAGGGCTCGGGGTGTGGGTGCTGAGTCTGTGGTGGGTGTGTGTGTGGAGCGTGGTGTGGGGTTTGTGGTGGCTTTGCTGGCGGTGTCGAAGGCGGGTGGTGCGTATCTGCCGGTTGATCCGGGTTATCCGGTGGAGCGTGTGGGGTTCGTGCTTGCTGATGCGGGTGCGGTGTGTGTGGTGACTCAGGTGTCGTGTGAGGGGGTTGTGCCTGCGGGTGTGGTGCGGGTGGTGGTGGATGAGGTGTCGGTTGCGGGTGAGGTTGCGGCGCTGGATGGGTCTGTGCCTGGTGTGGGGGTGGTGTCGGGTCAGGCGGCGTATGTGATTTATACGTCTGGTTCGACGGGTGTGCCCAAGGGTGTGGTGGTGTCGCATGCGGGTGTGGGGTCGTTGGTTGCGGCTCAGGTGGAGCGGTTCGCGGTGGATGGTGCGAGTCGGGTGCTGCAGTTCGCGTCGGTTGGTTTTGATGCGGCGACGGCTGAGGTGTTGGTGGCGTTGTCGGTGGGTGCGTGTGTGGTGGTGGCGCCTGCGGGTGAGTTGTTGCCTGGTGGGGGTTTGGTGGAGTTGGTGGCGCGTCATGGGGTGACGCATGTGACGTTGCCTCCGGCGGTTTTGAGTGTGCTGGGTGGGGGTGATCTGCCGTCGGTGTCGACGTTGGTGTCGGCGGGTGAGGTGCTGGCTGGTGAGTTGGTGGGGAAGTGGGCGCCGGGTCGTCGGTTGGTGAATGCGTATGGGCCGACGGAGACGACGGTGTGCGCGACGATGTCGGGTCCGTTGGTGGTGGGTGATCGTCCGGTGATTGGTGGGCCGGTGGTCAATGCGCGGGTGTTCGTGCTGGATGGCGGGTTGTGTCCGGTGCCGGTGGGTGTGGTGGGTGAGTTGTATGTGGCTGGTGTGGGTCTGGCGCGTGGGTATGCGGGGCGTGCGGGTCTGACGGCGGAGCGGTTTGTTGCTTCTCCGTTCCCGTTGTCCGGTGTGTCTGGTGTTGGTGGGCGGATGTATCGGACGGGTGACCGTGTGCGGTGGACCGCTGAGGGTGAGCTGGTGTATGTGGGGCGTGCGGATGACCAGGTGAAGGTGCGTGGTTTCCGTATCGAGCCGGGTGA
>NZ_JBEXFG010000146.1:0-1261 GCF_040606675.1 Streptomyces sp. NPDC005393
CGTCCCACTTGTCATGAGGCTGATCCGCATGGCCCCGTTCGGCCATCCTGCGCGGCAGGCCGGCGGCGGCGGAGGTCTCCGGGAAGGCGATGACGCCCCGGTCGGGCGGGTTCGACGGGCGAACGGGCCCCATGGCCACGGGCGGTCCCCCCAGCATGCGGTCGAGCCGGATACCTGCGGTGTTCATGCTGCCCGGCATCGCACGGCCGCCGAAAGGGCGGTCGGCCATCGCCCGGCCATCGCGGGGTAACTGAGTGCCCATTGCCGGGAACGACGTCCCGGGGTCGGTGGCCGAGGCCGCGGGACCGGCCGGGCCTCCGGGGCCGACACGCAGAAACACGCCGTCGGCTGGTCGGACGGCGTGTATCTGGCGGCGCGAGGACCGACCCGCTGTCAGTCCGTACCGACGCCGGCGGCCACGGGCTCCTTGGCCTCGGCCGCGGCGGCCTCGCCCTCCTGGGCACCCGCCGGCTGGGCCGGGACGGTGAGCTCGGACACGCTGAGGTCGGACACCTCGGTCACCGCCGCGAGAGCCGCGTCGATGGCGTCAGCCAGCGTCGGGGAGACGGCGTCATCGAAGTCCATCCGCGTGACGGTGACCTCGGCGTCGGTCGGAAGCACGTCGGTGCCGAAGTCGGCGGCGCCGCCGCAACCCACCTTCAGGGTGGTCATCTCGTCCTCGGTAATCTCCCGGCTGAGAACCAGCGAGAACACATACCCCATTGACTGTCACCTTTTCATCTTCTGTGTATCGCGGTGTCGCGGAACCGTACTTCAGCTGGCGGATGTGTCGTCAGAGGGCGGTGTGCTCGTATCCGGCCGACCCTTGAGGATCACCATCTCTTCGTCGTTGCCAGGCCCGTCGCGCTCTCATGCTTGCTGGCGCCGCGCGGTGGTGTAAAGGGTGGTCGGCCATCGGTCGGCCACTGCGGGGTAACTGGCGCACGCCGCGGACCGCGATGGGCACTCAATTACCGCGCGATGGCCGGACGATGGCTGACCGCCCTTTCCGTGCCGCTCGGTGCCAGGAAGCATGGACCGCGTCGGCACCCGGCACGTCGCACGCTGAGGAGACCGCTCGTGGGCATCCGGCCCACTGGACCCGCCGGGTTTCGGGGGGTTCCGGTCGCCGCCGCACGCGCCCCGCGAGGACCCCGTGCTCTCGTGGGCCGCGGCATGGAGCTGATCGAACGGCACGACGAGCCCGGCACGACGAGGTATGCCGAACGGGCGTGCAGATCAGTCTCATGACAAGGGGCCA
>NZ_JBEXFG010000147.1:0-1142 GCF_040606675.1 Streptomyces sp. NPDC005393
ACCCCTTCCAACACCGACACCAAGTTCTCCGCCGCCGTCACGACCAACGCCGCAACAGCAGCGGGATCCACCGGAGCGACCGCGTCCACGACCAGTCCCAGACCGTCCCCGTCGTCATCGACGACCACGGCGAGCGGGTAGTTGGTGCGCTCCCGGAAGAAGACCACCTCAATGCCGTCGAAGATCGCGGCTACGCCACGGCTGAAGCCGGTGTTGTGGCGGTAGTTGAGCATCGACGTGAACAGCGGGGCGTCACCCGCCACTCCACTGGCGGTCTGTGCCACGGCCAGCGGCGCGTGCTCGTGTTCAAGGAGCGTCGCGAGCTGACCGCGCATCGCGTTGACCGCGGCGGCCGCGGTGATCTCGTCGATCCGCACGCGCACCGGAAGCATGTTCATGAACGGGCCCGGCACCCGGTCGGATCCAGCGCCCGCGTTCATCCGGCCGAAGAGGACCGTGCCGAAGACCACGTCGTCGCGGCCGCTGACGGCGGAGAGCACCCGCGCCCACGCCACGTGCATTACCGTGGCCGGGCTGGCACCCAACTGGCGGGCGAGCGTGCGCAGTCTGGCTTCCAGGTCCGACGGAATTCCGATCCGCGCCTCGGCCGAGTGCGTGCCGTCACCGCGGGCGTCCACGAGTCCGTAGGGAGCGGTCGGCTCGTCGACATCGCCCAGCAGCTCTGCGAAAAACGGCGCGTGCGGGTCCCGTTCGGCGCCGACACGGGCCTGGGCCACGAAGTTGCGGAAGGGCAGGGGCTCGGACAGCTCCGCGCCGCGCCCGGCGAGGATCGTCTGCACTTCCTGGAGCAGAAGCTCCAGCGTCGTGTGGTCCTGCACTGTGTGGTGCATGCGCAGCAGCGCCAGCCAATGACCGTCCGCCACAGAGGCCACGTGGAGTCCGAGCAGCGGGGCCCGGCCCAGGTCCATGGACAGACCGACCTCCGCGAGCAGCTGTTCGACCGGCTCGGCGCCGTTCGGGTCGAGACGCACTTCCTCGACCGGCAGGACGGCGTGGCGCCACACCACCTGGACCGGCTCCCGCAGGCCCTCCCACACGATGGCCGTGCGCAGGATGTCGTGGCGGTTGGCGATCTGCTGGAGTGCGTCGGTGAAGGCGTCCAGGCGGTCACGGGAGTCGAA
>NZ_JBEXFG010000148.1:0-1131 GCF_040606675.1 Streptomyces sp. NPDC005393
TTCATGGCGGCCCGTACCCTAAACCGACTCAGGTGGTCAGGTAGAGAATACCGAGGCGTTCGGGTGAACTATGGTTAAGGAACTCGGCAAAATGCCCCCGTAACTTCGGGAGAAGGGGGGCCATTGCTGGTGAAGGCATTTACTGCCGGAGCTGGTGGTGGCCGCAGAGACCAGCGAGAAGCGACTGTTTACTAAAAACACAGGTCCGTGCGAAGCCGTAAGGCGATGTATACGGACTGACGCCTGCCCGGTGCTGGAACGTTAAGGGGACCGGTTAGTCACATTTCGGTGTGGCGAAGCTGAGAACTTAAGCGCCAGTAAACGGCGGTGGTAACTATAACCATCCTAAGGTAGCGAAATTCCTTGTCGGGTAAGTTCCGACCTGCACGAATGGCGTAACGACTTCTCGACTGTCTCAACCATAGGCCCGGTGAAATTGCATTACGAGTAAAGATGCTCGTTTCGCGCAGCAGGACGGAAAGACCCCGGGACCTTTACTATAGCTTGATATTGGTGTTCGGTTCGGCTTGTGTAGGATAGGTGGGAGACTGTGAACTCTGGACGCCAGTTCAGGGGGAGTCATTGTTGAAATACCACTCTGGTCGTGCTGGATGTCTAACCTGGGTCCGTGATCCGGATCAGGGACAGTGTCTGGTGGGTAGTTTAACTGGGGCGGTTGCCTCCTAAAGAGTAACGGAGGCGCCCAAAGGTTCCCTCAGCCTGGTTGGCAATCAGGTGTTGAGTGTAAGTGCACAAGGGAGCTTGACTGTGAGACCGACGGGTCGAGCAGGGACGAAAGTCGGGACTAGTGATCCGGCGGTGGCTTGTGGAAGCGCCGTCGCTCAACGGATAAAAGGTACCCCGGGGATAACAGGCTGATCTTCCCCAAGAGTCCATATCGACGGGATGGTTTGGCACCTCGATGTCGGCTCGTCGCATCCTGGGGCTGGAGTCGGTCCCAAGGGTTGGGCTGTTCGCCCATTAAAGCGGTACGCGAGCTGGGTTTAGAACGTCGTGAGACAGTTCGGTCCCTATCCGCTGTGCGCGTAGGAGTCTTGAGAAGGGCTGTCCCTAGTACGAGAGGACCGGGACGGACGAACCTCTGGTGTGCCAGTTGTCCTGCCAAGGGCA
>NZ_JBEXFG010000150.1:0-1058 GCF_040606675.1 Streptomyces sp. NPDC005393
TCGAGACGGTGTTGAAGAATCGTCAGACGGCGCGTCTTCTGGAACCACTCGCCCTTCGACCGGTAGCCGCCCGCCGCCCGTTTGGTGCCCTTCTCCCCGATCGGGAGGGACAGGCGGTGCATCAGCGTCCGCACACCGGCCTCAAGACCCTGGATGTGCGCCGACTGACAACGCCGGGACAGCGCCCACTGATCGTGCGTGGCCTTGGTGATCGACCCGGCCCACCGCGACGACGATTCGGCCGTCAGACCCTGCTTACGGGCCGCCCACTTCTCAGCGTTGTGATCGCCCGCGTCAGCGCAGCGGGCCGCCAGATCACGGCAGGCCAGAGAGCCCAGGTGTTCGCCGACCAGGCGCAACACCTTGTCGTCCTCGGCGGTGAAGTGCCTGAGACGGCCGCGTATCGCAACACCGGACGGGCCCAACGCGACGAACGGCGCGTCGATGGTCCGCAGTTGCTTCTCCTTCGGCTCACTCATAGGCGGCAGCCGCCTCAAGGGCCTTCTTCGCCCGGTTCTTCGCGGAGCGACGCCCGTACAGGCGGGCACAGAACGAGGTCAGGACCTCAACTATGTCCCGTACGAGGTCGTCATCGACTTCGCCGTCATCAAGGACAACGAGACGACGCCCGGTCGCGGACAGCGCGGCCTCGATCAGCTCGACGTTCATACGGCCGAGGCGGTCCTTGTGCTCCACCACCACAGTCGTCACGTCCGGATCGGCCAGCAGCCGCCGCGCCTTCGTGCGAGCGCCGTTCATGCCCGATGCGATCTCGGACTCGATCCGCACCACCCGGTGACCGGCCTTCGCCGCCCACTGGGACAAGCGTGCCGTCTGACAGGCAAGGTCATCCTTCTGGTCATGCGAGGACACACGGGCATACAAGCCCACACCATCGGTCACTGACGGTGAGGAGTTCGCCTCGATGTTGACCAGGATCGTGCGCGGCCCGACCCGCTCAGCGGGGACCGGCAACGTGCCCTCACGGAACCAGCGATACGCGGTCTGCCGATGCACACCGTTCGCTTCCGCCCACTCCGTAAGGTTCATAGACAAGA
>NZ_JBEXFG010000151.1:0-1034 GCF_040606675.1 Streptomyces sp. NPDC005393
GCGGACGAGGTCCTGGCCTTCGCCCGCGAACACGGGCTGCCGATCGCCATCAAGGCCGCCTTCGGCGGCGGCGGCCGCGGCCTGAAAGTCGCCCGCACCCTCGAAGAGGTCCCCGAGCTCTACGACTCCGCCGTCCGCGAAGCCGTCGCCGCCTTCGGCCGCGGCGAATGCTTCGTCGAGCGCTACCTCGACAAGCCCCGCCACGTGGAGACCCAGTGCCTGGCCGACACCCACGGCAACGTCGTGGTCGTCTCCACCCGGGACTGCTCCCTCCAGCGCCGCCACCAAAAGCTCGTCGAAGAGGCCCCCGCACCGTTCCTGACCGACCAGCAGAACGCCCAGCTCTACACCGCCTCCAAAGCCATCCTGCGCGAAGCCGGCTACGCCGGCGCCGGCACGGTGGAGTTCCTGGTCGGCGCGGACGGCACGATCTCCTTCCTGGAGGTCAACACCCGTCTGCAGGTCGAGCACCCGGTCACCGAGGAAGTCACCGGCATCGACCTGGTCCGCGAGATGTTCCGCATCGCCGACGGCGAAGCACTCGGATACGAGGACCCCGCGGTGCGCGGTCACTCCTTCGAGTTCCGTATCAACGGTGAGGACCCAGGCCGCAACTTCCTGCCCGCACCGGGCACGGTGACCACCTTCACCCCGCCCACCGGCCCCGGCGTCCGCCTGGACGCCGGCGTGGAATCCGGCAGCGTCATCGGCCCGGCATGGGACTCGCTGCTGGCCAAACTCATCGTCACCGGCGCCACCCGCACCCAGGCGCTGCAGCGCGCCGCCCGCGTCCTGGCGGAGTTCCAGGTCGAGGGCATGGCCACCGCCATCCCCTTCCACCAGGCCGTCGTCACCGACCCGGCCTTCACCAGCGACCCGTTCACCATCCACACCCGCTGGATCGAGACCGAGTTCAACAACACCATCACCCCCTACACCCCCACCGGCACCGACGAAACCGAAGAGACCACCGCCCGCGAAACCGTCATCGTCGAGGTCGGCGGCAAGCGACTCGAGGTCTCCCTCCCCGCCTC
>NZ_JBEXFG010000152.1:0-1021 GCF_040606675.1 Streptomyces sp. NPDC005393
AAGCCTAAATATTCCCTGGTGACCGATAGCGGATAGTACCGTGAGGGAATGGTGAAAAGTACCGCGGGAGCGGAGTGAAATAGTACCTGAAACCGTGTGCCTACAAGCCGTGGGAGCGTCGCGCATCAAGCTTGCTTGGTGCGTCGTGACTGCGTGCCTTTTGAAGAATGAGCCTGCGAGTTTGCGGTGTGTTGCGAGGTTAACCCGTGTGGGGAAGCCGTAGCGAAAGCGAGTCCGAACAGGGCGATTCAGTAGCGCGCTCAAGACCCGAAGCGGAGTGATCTAGCCATGGGCAGGTTGAAGCGGAGGTAAGACTTCGTGGAGGACCGAACCCACCAGGGTTGAAAACCTGGGGGATGACCTGTGGTTAGGGGTGAAAGGCCAATCAAACTCCGTGATAGCTGGTTCTCCCCGAAATGCATTTAGGTGCAGCGTCGTGTGTTTCTTGCCGGAGGTAGAGCACTGGATAGGCGATGGGCCCTACCGGGTTACTGACCTTAGCCAAACTCCGAATGCCGGTAAGTGAGAGCGCGGCAGTGAGACTGTGGGGGATAAGCTCCATGGTCGAGAGGGAAACAGCCCAGAGCATCGACTAAGGCCCCTAAGCGTACGCTAAGTGGGAAAGGATGTGGAGTCGCAGAGACAACCAGGAGGTTGGCTTAGAAGCAGCCACCCTTGAAAGAGTGCGTAATAGCTCACTGGTCAAGTGATTCCGCGCCGACAATGTAGCGGGGCTCAAGCGTACCGCCGAAGTCGTGTCATTGCAGCACAAGGCCCAACGGCCGCTGTGATGGGTAGGGGAGCGTCGTGTGCCGGGTGAAGCAGCCGCGGAAGCGAGTTGTGGACGGTTCACGAGTGAGAATGCAGGCATGAGTAGCGATACACACGTGGGAAACGTGTGCGCCGATTGACTAAGGGTTCCTGGGTCAAGCTGATCTGCCCAGGGTAAGTCGGGACCTAAGGCGAGGCCGACAGGCGTAGTCGATGGACAACCGGTTGATATTCCGGTACCCGCTTTGAA